>CAYYQY010000020.1:0-29616 GCA_964473905.1 uncultured Dehalococcoidales bacterium
TAAAAAATATCCTTCGGCGCATTGTGTGGGAATTGATTTTTGGGGTAACCCATGGACTTATTCCAAAGTTATCTGCGATAAAAACGCTGAAATTGAAGGCGTGGCGGATAGAGTGAGTTTTCAAAGGGCCAGCGCGGTCAGTTTACCCTATGAAGATGGCGAATATGATCTGGTGATAAGCAACTTTGTCTTTCATTCTGTGAAAGTGGTAAATAAAATACCCCTGATAAAAGAGGCCTTGCGTATTGTAAAGAAGGGTGGAACGTTTGCTTTTCAGGACCTGTTTAATAAACAGTTCTATGGTGATATAGGCCTTTTTTACGAAGAGCTACAAACATGGGGATTAAAAGAAGTGAAACTTGTCGATACATCGGATTTTGTGCATATTCCCCTAGCTTTGCGGGTTAATCATATGTTGGGAAACAGCAGGATTCTCTATGGTATCAAGTAAACGGAATATTCAGTTGTAGCAGCTAAAACCAATACATCCAGAATGGTTAAGCGAAGGGAATCTGGCTCTATACTAAACATGCTAATATTGTCTTTTTCACCATATTGGTTGGGCTCAGAGGTACCAGTCATGAAATTCAAGAAAAGAACGTATAAAAACTTGAAGGATTTATTCAGCGACTTATGGTTTCCGGTTAGAAACAGAAGCCAGCTGAAGGAAATAACAAATAAGAGATTAATATCGCACGGCTTCCGGGAAAGACTGATGCTGGCTGTCACCGCGGTAAACGGCTGTCGTTATTGTTCCTACTTTCATGCCAGGCAAGCATTGAAAAGTGGGCTAACTCCAGAAGAGATTAGCCGGCTATTATGATGAGAGAAGAAAGTTGATCAATCCTCTCATAGAGCGGGTTTATGTAGACCTGGAAACGAAGCGTATTTCAGCATTCAAGGCGACACCGGCATTCCAGATGCTGTTCAATAGAGGGATAGAAGTACCCCCTAACACACCATTATTATTGCTACCCTCGGGAAAAGAAACCCGAGAGATTGTTGGAGTTGGTGGAGACGGGGGAGAGTCGAACTCCCCGTCCAGAAGAAGCTGCCCAGAATATACTACAGGTTTAGTCAGCTCTTTGTTCTCACCCGGCTAACCTCAACTGACCGAGTTCAGCCGGACCAGCCGAAAAATCTTTCACAGCCCCCATCGGCGTCAAAACTGCGGCACCTCAACTTTTCGGCACCCAATCCCGACCCATTGAGGAGAGGTCAGGTTGAGCGTACAACCTATTTATCTAGGCTGCAAAAACTAATTCTGGTTCGTCAGTTACTTTTTTGCCACCCGTTTAATGAGGAGAGTGGAACCTCAACCTGCAATCCTGTAGCCTACTCCCCCTGTCGAAACCACGCGTCCCCTTATTGAAATGGACTACGTTAGTAAATTTACCTCCTTCGGACTAACGTTCTAACGTTGCTGCATCCTTATATCCCGCTCTACTTCCCTTTCCAGGTCGCGACGGGCAATGGACTCCCGCTTATCATATAGCTTTTTACCCTTGCCCACGGCCACTTCTACCTTGGCCAAGTGACCCTTAATATATAGTTTCAGCGGGACCAGTGTCAATCCCTTCTCCGCCACTTTACCGGTCAGGCTGTTAATCTGCTTACGGTGCAGCAGAAGCCGGCGGCGGCGTGTCGGCTCATGACCAAAATGACTGCTGGCCTCATAGCGAGCAATGTGTGCATTCAGCAACCATAACTCCCCGCCTTCAGGTCTGACATACGCATCGCGCAGATTGACCCTCCCAGCACGTATTGATTTTATCTCAGAGCCAGTAAGCTCAATGCCGGCTTCCTGGCTATCCTGAATATAAAAATCATGATACGCCTTGCGATTAGTAGCTACTATCTTTACTGCCACACTTATATTAATTATATCATGCGCCCATCAGCAACTCAATTTCCCCCCGTTTGATGTTATACTGTAGACAGTCTATACCGGGAGGACTCCATGACAATAAGTAGCTTTAACCGGTTCTGGATGCTTATTGCCCTTATCCTACTCATCATCATTACCGCTAGCGGTATCATTACCTGGTCACGGTACGAAAAAAGCGAACCTCTGGAGATAATTCTAGCCCCGGTTCCGGAGCTCGCGGGTGAGATTTATATGTGCGGCGCGGTAAATAATCCCGGTATTTATCCTCTGCTCGGGAAGGACACTATAACCGGCATTATCCAGTCTGCCGGCGGCATGACCGGCAATAACGAGTCCAGCCGACTCAAGCTCCTGGTGCTTCCAGCCGGCGAAGCTCCGGCCCCGCAAAAAATAGATATCAACCGGGCTGAGCTCTGGCTGCTCGAAGCCCTGCCCGGAATCGGAGAGGGACGGGCCGAGGCGATTATTGACTACCGCCGCCAGAACGGGCCCTTTCGAAATGTTAACGAACTAGTCAAAGTGACCGGAATAGGTACTGCCACCTACGAGCAAATCAAGGAGCTTATTACTGTCACCGACTAGCCCCGAGGATGGAAAATAGTGGTTCTCGTATGTCTCGGTTGCGCCTGGCTCGCAGGTATTTTTCTGGGTTCGGTTTACTCTTTACCGTTATCCTTTATACTGACAGCTCTTATCCCCCTGTCCATGCTCATTTTCCTCCGCAGCCACGCCAAAGTAATTATCCTTATCACTTTGAGCCTGCTTACCCTGCTCGGCGGTATCGCCTGGTACCAGACCAGCCTGCCGGTCACGGATGAAAACCATCTCCACTTTTACAATGACCGGGGTACGGTATCAATCAAGGGTATCGCAAGCGCCGACCCGGAACTGAAGGAAAACTCTATCCAGTTACAGCTTGAAGCCAGAGAGATATACCAGGACCAGGCATGGCACGAAGTATCCGGGACAGCACTGATATTTATACCCCGCTACTCAGATTACCGCTACGGTGACGTTCTGAGGATAACCGGGGAAATGGAGACACCCGGCCAGCTGGATGGATTTGACTATGCCGGCTACCTGGCACACCAGGGTATATATACCACCATGCAGTTTCCCGAAGTGGAAACCCTCGCAAGAGGCGAGGGTTCAAAGATACTGGGATGGATATACTCGGTAAGAAAGGATATGTCCCAAACCCTGGCCCGGGTGCTGCCCGAACCGCAGGCAGGAGTAGCGCAGGGCATTGTCCTGGGCATCCGGGGGAACATTCCCGAACCGCTTGCCTCCGATTTCTCAAACAGCGGCACGGCGCACCTGCTGGCTATATCAGGTCTTCACCTCAGCATCATGGCCGGTATTCTGGTCAGTATCGGTATATGGCTCCTTGGCCGGAGACATTATCTATATATCTGGTTCGCCATGAGCATTATATGGCTCTATGTTTTCATCACCGGCATGCACGCCCCCGTTATCCGGGGAGCTATTATGGCGAGCCTGTTTCTCACTGCCGAGCTCCTGGGCAGGCAGCGAAATACCATTACCGCCCTGGTATTTGCCGCTGCGGTAATGGTCGGTATTGACCCGCAAATACTATGGACCGTCTCCTTCCAGATGAGCTTCCTGGCTATGACCGGTCTAATCTTCATCTTCCCCCACCTCCGGGATGCCGGCAGAAACCTGGTTACGGCGCTTGCGGGTGAAAACGAAAAAGGGGCAGCCGTAGCCGGTATTGCCCGCATAGCAACGGACAGCTTCACCGTGAGCCTGGGCGCTATCATCGCCGTCTGGCCGTTAACCGCAAGTTACTTCGGTACAGTATCCCTAGTCGGCCCCCTGGCCACGTTCCTTGCCCTGCCCGTACTTCCGGGTATTATAGTCATCGGGGCTTCAGCCGGAGTGCTCGGCTTCCTCGCCCTGCCCGCCGCCCAGTTTACCGGGTGGCTAGCGTGGCCTTTACTGGCATACCTGGTGGTAATAGTAGAGGGTTTTGCCAGACTGCCCTTCTCTGCTATAGAGACGAGCAACACGTCTGTCTTGGTGATAATTGCTTACTACGTCCTGCTGGCGCTGGCCCTCCTCTTTTTCCGGTACCGGCACAGGCTCGTTACGCTGTTACCACGGGTTACGGCAAAACTGCGCACCGCCAAACTCCACTCCAGATCAGCTCCCAAATGGGTAATTCCGCCACTACTGCTACTGGCTATCCTGGCATCAGCTACCGCCGCCAGCATGCCCGATAGTAAACTTCACGTAAGCTTCCTGGACGTAGGCCAGGGCGACGCCATATTGGTTCAGACGCCGGCACACCAGGATATTCTAATTGACGGGGGCCCCAGCCCGAAAGCGATAGCTCTGGAACTAAGCCGGCAGATGCCCTTCTGGGACAGGACTATTGACCTGGTAGTGCTTACCCATGCTCACAGCGACCATGTTACCGGCCTGATTGAGGTGCTGGAGAGATACGAGGTCAAACAAATTTTGGTTCCCGGAATGGATAGCGACTCGCCAGTATATAACGAGTGGCTGAATACCATTCGGGATAAGAATATCGCCACGTTAGAAGCCCGGGCCGGGCAGGAGATATATCTGGGAGAGGAAACTACACTGAGGGTGATAGCCCCGGCAAGCATCCTTTTAACCGGCACCGGGTCGGATATAGATGATAACGGGACGGTAATGGAGTTAGCTATGGGCGAGGTGAGCTTCCTGCTCACCGCCGATATCCGGCAGGAAGCAGAATACGAGCTTCTTAACCGGCGCGCTATCCGCCACGCCACCGTGCTCAAGGCTGCCCATCACGGTTCGGACACCTCCACCAGCGACGAGTTCCTGGCTGTAGCCAGCCCGCAACTGACGGTTATTTCGGTGGGCGCCGGTAACCGTTTTAGCCACCCCGGTGACGAGGTTATCGGCAGGCTCAGAGAATACCAGGGAGAGGATAACATACTCTGCACCAGCGAGCACGGCACCATTGAATTCACCACTGATGGCAACAGGCTATGGGTCAGCACTGCCAGATAAAATAGTATCAAGGCAGGTTACTATAAATTTAACGAATACGCTAACCTTCCCCTTCTCAAGACGTTATACAAAGTATAATATGTAATCCACTGCTATCAAATTAAGAGGGGGATAGAGATATGAAAAGACTGATATTCATAATAGTCAGCGTGTTGCTAATAGGCCTGCTGGCCCTGCCGGTCGCCTGCGCCCGGGCCCCGGAAGAGCAATCCCAGTCAATGCCGTCTGGAGCCCCAGCACCTATGGCACCGGGATTTGATACCGATGAAACCGACAAGAACTACGGAGAGGGGAACTCTGTAACGTCACCGGACACAGAGCGCCTCATAGTACAGACCGGCAACATAGCGCTGGTGGTAGATGACGTAGCCCTGGCCCGGAACGAGATAGCCAGCCTGGCCGCCAGTTATAACGGATACGTAGTATCATCGCGAATCTGGGGGGAAGAGCAGGAGAAGCGGGGCGTTATCTCTATCCGAGTACCGGAAGACAAGTTTGAGACGGTACTTTCGGAACTGCGGGAGATGGCGGTGCGGGTGGACTCGGAAAATGCCGAAGGGCGTGACGTTACTGAGGAGTATGTTGACCTGAAATCAAGGCTTAAGAATGCTGAGGCTACGGAAAATCAATACCTGGTACTGCTGGAAAAATCGGAGGATGTGGAAGACATCCTTAAAATCTATGAAAAGCTGTCCCAGGTACGGAGTGAGATAGAGCAACTCAAGGGACGGATTCAATATCTGGAGCGGACTTCATCAATGAGTCTTATCTCGGTATCCCTGGAGCCGGTAGCGAGCAGCAAACCGCTGGTCCGTGTCTGGAACATAACAGAAGCTTTTAAAACAGCAATCCGGGGCATCGTTGTCTTCGGGCAATGGCTGGTGACAACCCTTATCTGGGTGGTAATCTTCGCCCCGCTGTGGGGAACAATTCTGGGCATTATCCTGTGGCGACGCCGCAGGAAGAAACAAAGCTAGTTATAAGCCAGGGGACAGCCACTCCCGATAGCTATCGGGAGTGAGCTATCCCCTGATTTGTTTTGCACCCAAGTTTTACCGGGTATAATCAACCGTCAGAATGGCCTTGGAGAAATCAATGTAGTCAGCCTGGTTATTCCCGTTACTATAGTTGGATAGATATATCCTTACTTGAAAACGGGGGTCTGCCGGCGGTTTTAGAAGCTTTCTCACTGCCAGCGTCACATCAATTTCCTCAGGCACCTCGTTGGTAAACTTCTCACCCAGAAGTATGCCTTCGATATCAAAGTCTGTCGCCTGCAGGGGACGGGAGCCATACTCCACCTTCTCCACATACAGGAAAACACTAATGCCCCAGGGGTTACCAACTATTTCCCTGGTGGTGAAAGTAAGCTTCGCCTCCTCGATAGTGGCGCCGCTCAGTGCCGAGATATCATAGCTCAAGAAGGCCCGAACTCCCTTGTTCCCGGAGTTATCACCTACCCAGATAGCGTCATACATGTCCCCGGCAAAAGAAAGCGACGCGCTTTCACTGGTTATAGGTTCCAGCACTACTCCCATTTCGGGAGTGGCGACAGTTACCGTTGTCTCGTTCCTGACCGTGCCCCCCTTACCGTCATCCAGCACGCTGATTACGTACTTACCATCCTCGTCAGGCAATTTCCAGGTAATCACATTACCTGACCCGGTGATGGTTCCCTCATCATCAGCCGACCAGACATAGACCAGGGAGTCACCATCGGCATCGGTAGCCGTACATGTCAAGGTCACCACGCTACCGGGGGTAACTTCCGACGGGTCGGCAGTAAGGTCACTGATGACAGGGCGCTGATTGGCCAGCACGGCAATGTTGACGGTCTCGGTAGCGGTACCGCCTTTGTCATCACTGACGGTAATGGTAATTCTATATTCTCCCTCGATATCCGGCGAGGTCCAGGTAGCCAGGCTGCTATCCTCACGAAGGCTACCACCACTTGCCGACCATGAATAGCTCAGCTTATCACCGTCCGGGTCACTGGCAATACAGGCCAGACGTGAGTAGCCGCCGCGGGAGACTGCGGCCGGCTCAGCAGTAAGACTGCTGATAGCCGGAGACCGATTACCCTCTTCGGGCGTTGTTGTCGGCTCCGTGGGCTCAGCCGGTGTTTCCGCGGGAGTAGAAGGCTCCTCCGGAGCCCCTCCGCAAGCAACAAGCGGCAATAAAACCAGTAGCACCACCAGTGCCATCAGAATAATTTTGCTTACCACTTTCATTTCCTATTCCTCCTTTATCGTAGCTGATGCGTAGAGTAACTTATAGCATAATTATACTATTTCAGCAAGCAAGCCGCCTGCTGCATTTGGAAAGACAAAACGCCACTTCTAAACCCCGACCGATTAACTGCCCGGCATGAGCTTTCCGGCAATTTCCTCCTGTGTTAAACCGTTAATTTCTATGAGTTTATGGCGGCTGGCATGACCCTTAACAATACTCAGATTACTTTTGCCAACACCCAGTATCTTACCCAGAAAATCTAACAATTCCTTGTTGGCTTGACCTTTAATAGGCGCTGCGGATATCCTCACCTGCCATATATCATCCTTTATACCAGTCAACTCGTTCCTTGCCGCATTAGGCTGAATATGAACCGCAATAAATACGCCCCTCTTTGACATTATATTGCCTGGCTTTCGGATATAATAGACACCCATCTCATTTATTCATACTGACCGCGACTGACCGCAGCCGCAATGGTAATCAGCAGAAATACCCCGGCCAGCAGCATCCAGAAAGTCTCCGTGAAGCTGCCAGCAAACACCGGCAATACTCCCAGAGCAGTAATAATGCCCATCACCGCACTCAGTCCGCCTAATATACCGAATACCCAAGCCAATAATACCATAACAGAACCTCCTTTAAGTATTAGATTAGTACGTTTGGCTTTATTTTAAGCTGTAGCTGCTATATAATCAATATGTTAAATAAAAAAAGGGGATTTGGGATATGAAGCTGACCGATAGACTCTTCTTTTACCCCGAAAGTGGCATGCTGGACTGCAACACCTATGTTATCAAAGATGATATCAACATTATCATAGACGCCGGTTCTGCTCAAAGCCTGTCCCAGCTAGCCGGAGACCTGCATCATGACGGTATTGACATACAGGACATCAACCTTATCATCAATACCCACCTGCACCCCGACCACTGCTGGGCTAACGAAGCCATCAGGAAACTGTCCAGCGCTAAAATCATGCTGCATCCGCTGCAGAAAGAGTATTACGGAGAAGTCATGGAGCAGGCGACTAACATGCTCGGCCTGGACGGTCTGGAGTTTGAGATAGATAGCTGTTTTGAAGATAGCATACTGGATGCCGGCCATATGACCTTAGAATTTATCCACTCCCCGGGACACTCCCCCGACAGCATCTGCTTCTATGAGCGGCAGGAAAAGATACTGCTTGCCGGAGACGTGGTGTTCGCCCAGAACACGGGGCGTGTTGACCTGCCCGGTGGTAACGCCGCAGAGCTTAAACAGTCTATTGAAACCCTGTCCAGACTGGAGATTGAGTATTTACTCCCCGGGCATATCAATGTTGTCAAAGGGATTGAAAACGTAAAGAAGAATTTTGAATTCGTTAAGCAATATATATTCCCCTGGTTATAGTGGAGGCACAGGCGATGACGTATTCCTTTGAGGTAGGGCCTTACCGGCCACCAAGCGAAGCCTACTCGCTGCTTATCCGCGCGACCCGCTACTGTTCTTGGAACCGCTGCAAGTTCTGCTGCATGTACAAGAATAATAAATTCGAGTACCGCCCGGTAGCCGAGATAAAACAGGACATAGCCACCGTTAAGGCCATACAGGACAAGATTACGGAGATGGCCTGGCAAGCAGGCCGTGGCGGCGCCGGAACGCAGGAGATGGCAGCGAGCGCATTCAACAGCGCACCCAGCGAGTCCTTCCGCAATGTTGCTCTCTGGCTCTATGCCGGCGGTGAAACCGTCTTCCTGCAGGATTCAAACAGCATCATAATGAGGACTCATGAGCTGTCCGAGGTAATCAGGTTCCTGAAAGAGACCTTGCCCACCGTTAACAGGATAACCAGCTATGGCCGCTCGGACACGGCAGCCAGAAAGAAGGTTGAAGAGCTGGCCGAGCTGCACGAGGCCGGGCTCTCCCGGCTGCATATCGGGCTGGAGACAGGCTATGACCCGCTGCTGGAGTATATCGACAAGGGCGTTACCGCGGCGAGACACATAAAAGGCGGCAGGAATGTGGTGGAATCCGGCATATCGCTGTCTGAATATGTCCTCCTGGGACTGGGCGGTAAGGAGATGTGGCGGGAGCATGCCACCGAAACGGCCAGAGTGCTAAACGAAATAGACCCTGACTTCATCAGGATCAGGACACTGACACTGAGAGAAGATATGCCGCTCTACGATGAGGCAGCCAGCGGCGATTTTATCCGGGCAACGGATGACGATATTGTGGCAGAGGAAAGGCTGCTCATTGAAAATCTTAACTGCCACTCTAACTACGTAAGCGACCATATCACCAACCTGTTCCAGGAGATAGAGGGCAAACTGCCGGATGACAAGGAGAAAATGCTCGCCGTAATTGACAGTTACCTGGCACTCTCTAAAGCAGACAAAATAAATTTCAGACTGGGGAGAAGAGCGGGTATTTATACCCGGCTGGACGATATGGAGGAGCCACACAAACGGGAGACAGTGGATGATATCGTGCACCGGGTTACCAAAGACGGCAACCAGCTGGATGAAGAGATAATATATACCCTGATGCAGAGGTTCATATAATCTATGACAGGCCTGGAACAGGAAATCGGAGAGTGGCTGCGGCAAAAAAAGCTGACGCTGGGCGCCGTGGAATCAGCCACCGGAGGGCTGATATCCTGCCTGATAACCAGTGTCCCGGGTAGCTCGGACTACTACAAAGGCTCTATTACCTCCTACAGCGACGAAATAAAGGTGAGAATAATCGGCGTCAAGGAAGAGACCCTTGCCCGGTACGGCGCCGTGAGTCCCCAGGTAGCGGAGGAGATGGCAGCGGGAGCGAAAAAAGTCCTGAACGTAGATATCTGCGTCGCCGATACCGGTATTGCCGGGCCGGGCGGCGCCACCGCGGAGAAACCGGCAGGCCTGTTCTATATCGGCATATCCGGCCCGAACGGCACTTTCAGTCAAAAACACCTTTTCCAGGGTGACCGCAGCCAGAATAGACACAGCGCTGCCAAAGCTGCCCTTACCTGGATAAAAGAGTATCTATCGGGCCTCCAGCAGTAGTCTGTTAGCTACAATATTTTCGGGGAGTATTAGCTGCGTGGGAGAGCTTGAAGAAAGAAGGGTAGTTACCTGCTTTCTTAAATCCGGCGATGAGATACTGATTTTACGCCGCAGCCAAAATGTCGGTACCTACCATGATAAATGGGCAGGGGTAAGCGGGTACATCGAGCAGTCCGCCGATGAGCAGGTCCTGGTGGAGATAGAGGAGGAGACCGCTCTGGATAGAAAAGAGGTGGTGCTGATCAAAAAGGGGGCTCCCCTTACTGTTAACGATGATAAACTGGGCATCAGGTGGGTGGTTCTCCCTTACCTCTTCCAGATAGAGGACCGGGCTAAAATCAAAATAGACTGGGAACATAAAGAGGCGAGGTGGATAAAGCCGGCAGAACTTGCTAACTACCAGACAGTACCCATGCTCAACGAAACGCTGAGGAGAGTAATGGAGGAGGAGAATTAATATGATAAGGAGAACGGTAGCTATCGTATTGGGACTTATCCTGATATTAAGTACGATGATAGTGGTCTCTGGCTGCACCGGGCAAGGCGAGCCGGCATTCGCCAACTCGATGACGGAAAATATCCTTAAAGCGATGAATGATGGCGATTACACCAGATACTCCGCGAATTTTAACAAGGAGATGAAAAGCGCTGCCACCGAGGAGGTCTTCAATCAAACCAACGCGCAAATTAAAGCTATTATAGGCAACTACATATCCAAAGAATACTGGAAAACGGAGACCCAGGAAGGATATGTAATGGTCTATTACATGGCAAAATTTACCGGTGAACCCCAGGATGTAGCTGTCCGCATTGTCTTCCAGGATATTGACGGGGAGATGTATGTGGCCGGGATATGGTTTGACTCACCCAAGCTGCGTGAAAGCAGCTAAAGCTCTTCTATTTGTGCCCCGCTTCCAGGTAACTGATTACGTCTGCATGATTAAGTAGCCCGTTTTCGGTGATGAATCCCGTGACCAACTCCAGCGGTGTCACGTCAAAGTAAGGATTTCTCACCTTAACCGACGCCGGTAAGCCGCCGGGGACAGCCACCTCCGATGCCTCTTTCTCTTCCAAATCTACGCTGTCACTGGTCAGCCGGGGATCAAATTTAAGTGTCTCGCCCAGCACATAAAAGGGAACTCCCATTTTACGGGCAACCACGGCTACCTGGTAGCTGCCTATGCCGTTAATTAACCCACCGTCAGCGCAAATCCGGTCGGCACCAACCATTACTTTATTAACCGAACTCATATAAAGACCCATGCCGACATCGTCTATGAAAGTAACGGGCATGCCGTAACTGCCAAGCTCACGGGCAAGCTGCTCACCTGTTCGGCCCGGACCCGAGCGAGTGGCCACTACCTGGATATCCCCGTAGCGGGTAAAGGCTGCCTCCAGCGCCGCTACCACGGTAGAGCTATAGCTGTGAGTCATTACCCGGTCGCCGCCGGCCAACAGACCGGCACCATACGCGGCTATTCTGGTGACGGCTGCGAGCGACTCTTCAATCAACTCTGCCGCTCTGTCAACAGTAAACTCACGGACTGAATCCAGGCCTGCTTCCCCTGCTTTCTCCGATACCTCATCAAGCAACCGGCTAACCAGGTTAAACACCGGTGCCATGGCCGGACGGACTACCATCAACCTGCCCCCGATCTGCTTCTGCTCATACAGAAATGCACCGGCATTGCCTGCACGGGACATGCCGGCAGTCTGTTTCAACACCAAAACGGCCTGCCTGGCCAGATGGCTGGCACCGTGCACCCGGTCTTCCGCTATCTCATCTATCAAACCGATGATTTCCGGGGCGATATCCATAGGGCAATTCTAGCAGTCCACGCCCGGGGGAGTCAAAGCACCGGACTTTAATGTCCTTTAGGGAGCACCGATTAGAGAAGCAGAAAAGACCTACCGGTAGCAGCCACCCGTGCCACCTGTCCATTTAGCTTATATTTCATAGGTAGAATTACCGGGATTTGCCTGAAAGTACCATATCTATTGTTCTTAAGAATAACCACATTACCAACTCTTTTGCCTAGGGGTAAATCGTCCTCTTGTAGAATGTAAACTCTGGCTACAAATGTTAAGGTGGGTAGAAATAGATATTCACCAGTTTAATTGTGCCTTAACTTGGAACTCAGGCGTTGTACCCCGGCAGCACGGGGGACCAATAAAAAACCTGTTAAGCGTATGGTCATATGAGTAATGCACAATTTACCGTGAAGGCAAGCTCTGAAAGGCAAGGGACAAGTGCGACAAGGGCAAGTGAAAAGAATCTTCTTAATCGTGCTAATAATGCTGGTGCTGCTACTGGCCTGGCTCGGCGGCATACTGGCCGGTTTCTCCGGGACTGAAATCTATGATAATAGCTATCTTGATTTCGGTGCTTTCAATTTCGGCCTGTTCCCGCTCGGCTCCCACAACGGCACAGCTATAAACAATCTGGGAACGGAACACGGCAACCTGAATCCGACCAACCTGATTGGCGGAAATGAAATACTGCAGTACACCTCCTGGGATATTTCCTTTGACTCGGGTAATATCGGTGGCGGCGGCGGAGCAGCAGAACCGCTGTACGCGTACATCCAGTTCAATAATTTCCAGTGCTCCGAGGTATTTACCAACGCCTATCCGCTGGGCAGGCCGGAACCGGAAAGAGTAGCCGAAGAAGGAGGCAGGCTCGCCGGCGTAACCACCTCTCCCCTCGGTCCGGTGGGGCAGAATTGCACTTTAAAGGACTTCGTTGAGGTCTATATTGAGTTTGACACCAACCAGGACGGTGTCTATGAGCCGATTCTGGGGAATCCCGCCTGGGGAGCACCGGACACAGTCTATCTTGGGCAGCTCGACTGCTGGTGGATAAGCCTTGGCCAGGTAACCATAGTACCGAACGGGAATGGCCAGGTATCAATGCACCTCGGCCAGTGGTCTGAGGAGATGTGGAACGGCAGGTTCGGGACAACGCTCAACTATTTCAGTAACGACCTGCCGTTCAACGATTGGCCTACCAATGCCTTCATGCTGGACAAAGTGACATATAACGTGGATTTGCTGCTCACCCAGACCCAAATACCGCCGGAACAGGTCTGGCCGGGCGTTTAACGAAAGTCAGCCGGTAAATAAGTCCCGGTAGCTATAAAAAATGCACTCGTCATTGTCCCGCCCTGGCTATAAATGCTATACTCTAGGTAAATTTGGTAGCCAGGAGTAGGATTTATGAAGAGAGCTGACGGCCGTTCTTGGGACGAGCTGCGAGAAGTAAAAATAACCCCCGGCTTTCAGAGCTTTGCTGAAGGCTCGGTGCTTATTGAGCTGGGACATACCCGTGTCCTGTGCTCGGTTAGCCTGGAAGACAAAGTCCCGGCTTTTCTCAAGGGACAGGGTAGCGGCTGGATTACGGCCGAATATGCCATGCTGCCGCGAGCCACTCTCACGCGCAGCCCGCGCGAGTCCGCCCGTGGCAGGATAAGCGGGCGCAGTCACGAGATACAGCGTCTGATTGGCCGCTCGCTACGCGCCGTTGCTGACCTCAACGCGCTGGGGGAAAGAAATGTTATCGTGGACTGCGATGTCCTGCAGGCAGACGGCGGTACGCGGACGGCTGCCATTACCGGTGCTTATGTCGCCCTCTACCAGGCGATGCACCGGCTATCGCACATAGGAGTGCTGCCCTCTATCCCGCTGGTGAGTGCCGTGGCGGCCACAAGCGTGGGTGTCTCGCACGACAACTTACTGCTGGATTTGTGCTACGACGAAGACAGTACCGCCGATGTTGATTTTAACGTGGTGATGACCGACAAAGGCAGCTTCGTGGAAATCCAGGGCACGGCAGAGGTCAAGCCTTTTTCTAAGGACACCATTGACGGGGTACTGGCTATTGCCCAGAAGGGTATCAGTCAGCTGTTCCTGGCGCAAAAAGAAGTTCTGGACACGCTCAGGTAGGAACGCTAGGGGCGTACCTGCCCGCTGCCATAGATAATCCACTTATAGCTGGTCAACTCCCTTAATCCCAGAGGCCCCCGCGCATGCATTTTCTGCGTGCTGATACCCACCTCGGCCCCCAGGCCGAACTGGCTGCCATCCGTAAACCGTGTGCTGGCGTTCACGTAGACGCAGGCAGCATCCACTTCGTTGAGAAAACGCATAGCGGCGTTATATTCCCCGGTTACAATCGCCTCGGAATGACCGGAGCCATAGCGCTCAATATGTGCGAGCGCCTCATCCAGGGAATCTACCATCTTGACCGCGGCCACGAGTGCCAGAAACTCTTTGCCCCAATCCTCTTCCGAGGCTGGAACCAGCTTCAACGACGGCTCGGACTTGAGAATGGCCAGAGCCCTCTCATCACTGTGTATTGCAACCCCGGCCTTAGCCCAGTCAGCGGCTATGCGCGGTAAATACTGTGGAGCGATATCGGCATGCACCAGTAACGTATCCAGCGCATTGCAGACCGTGGGACGCTGCACCTTGGCGTTATAGGCTATAGCCACGGCATCGGCAACATCGGCAGTCCTGTCCACATAGGTATGGCAGACGCCGATACCGCCGGCAACCACCGGCATGGTAGCATTCTCATAGACGAACTGAATAAGCCCGGCGCTCCCCCGGGGAATAAGCAGGTCAATAACGTCCCGCATCTTGAGCATTTGATTTACCAGGGCACGGTCTGTGCTCTCAATGAACTGCACCGCTCCCTCGGGTATGCCGCCCCGGTAGCAGGCCTCACGGACTACTGCGGCTAAAACGCTGCTGGAATGGAAAGCCTCCCGGCCACCCCTCAGGATAATGGCGTTACCCGACTTCAGACACAAAACCGAAATATCCACGGTAACGTTGGGCCGGCTCTCATAGACGGTGCCGATAACTCCCAGCGGCACCCGCTTTCTGCCTATCAGCAGGCCGTTGGGTAAAGTGCGCATATCAAAAACCTCGCCTACCGGGTCGGGGAGAGCAGCTACGGTAAGCACGTCGCCGGCTATAGCTTCAATGCGGTCGGACGAAAGCATAAGGCGATCCAGCATCGCTGCGTTCATGCCCGATGCCTCAGCCTCTTTATAGTCAATCTCGTTGGCCGCCAGTATCTCGTCTTTCCGGGTAAGCAGGTCGGCGGCAATATTGCGTAAAGCCTGGTTCTTGACCTCGCTAGGGAGATAAGCCATGCGATGAGCCGCCGCTTTGGCTGCCCTGCCTTTTGCTTTCAGCTCTTCCATACCTGCTTCCATTCTCTACTCCTTGCTTACCTGGTAAGCTTGTTCCCTTTGCCCACGGAGAACAGTTAAAGGGAACAGGCATTATCTTTCCCCGGCTAAGAGCTGTGGATTAGATAAGTGTGCCCACACCGGCCATATGATAGAAATAGCGGGGGGGAATCCCCATTACGGCGCGGTTGACCCTCTTTCTCAACGAGCACCGGCCTTTACGCGCGTCCCTGAGCTCAATCAGGTAACCGTCACCATCGGTAACACGTTTGCTATCGGAGAGGATTAGCTCTCCCCACCACTTACCCATGCCCATCTCCCCGGACTCCTCATAGAGCTTGTAATCCACGTCAGCAATAAATTCGCCGTCGTAAGCCCTCAAGAGTCTGCCTTCACCTGTCAACATAAGCGGTCAGTTCCTCCTTATCATACTTATCATACTTTAAATGACTACCAGGTTATTCCGGTGCACTACCTCCGAACCGTAATCGTAGCCGAGCAAGGCGGCTATCTTGCGGGAGTGTACCCCCTTGATAATATTGATATCATCCGAGCTGTAGTTGCTGATACCACAGCCCAGACGCGAACCCTCGACATCCAATATGTTAACTATATCGCCCCGCCGGAATTTTCCCTCCACCCGGTTAATACCGGCTGCAAGCAGGCTGCGCTTATTCTTACGCAGGGCCATGACGGCTCCGGTATCCACAAGCAGCTTACCCCTGGTGGAAAGACCGCTCAGCATCCAGCGCTTGCGGCTTTCTACCTTACTACTCGCCGGTAAGAAGCACGTCCCCACCTCTTCACCCGCCATCACCCGGTAAATAATGCCTTTCTCTCTGCCGTCGGCGATAACCACCACTACCCCCGAAGCGGTAGCCAGTTTGGCAGCCTCAATCTTGGTAATCATGCCCCCGGTACTTACGCCGTCCTGGGTGCCAGCCGCCAGACGCTCAATTTCCGTATCTATTTTATCCACCTTTGAAATAAGTCGGGCTTCAGGATGGCGGTGCGGCTCTGCCGTATACAGTCCGGCGGTATTGGTAAGCAGCAACAGCAAATCAGCATCCACCAGGTTCGCTACCATAGCCGACAGGTTATCGTTATCGCCAAACTTGGCTTCGTGAAGCTCATCTACCGCCACCACGTCGTTTTCATTTACAATACAGACCACCCGCAGCTCCAGCAGGGCGAGAAGCGTATTGCGGGCATTCAAGTACCCGGCACGGTCAGAGAGGTCGGTCCGGGTAAGCAGCGCCTGGGCAACGGTAATATCGTGCTTACCGAAAAGCTGCTCGTAGACCTGCATCAGCCGGGTCTGCCCCACCGACGCCAGCACCTGCTTGTAGGGAATACCCTTTATCTTTTTGGTTAGCCCCAGCCGGTACCGCCCCAGGGCTATGGCTCCGGAGGAGACAACAAGAAACTCCCGGCCACGATTATGCAGCTCTGCTACCTGGCTGACCAGGCCTGATACTATATCCTCGTTCAGGGAGCTGCTGCCACCCGCAAGCAGGGTAGTCCCCAGCTTAACCACTACCCGGCGATAAAGCATACGCGAGACATCAATACTGCGTTCCTTACCACTCGTTTCAACCATACTACCGATAGAAAAACCCGAATTTTTTTACTTGACCAATTATAGCAACATAAGGTATCCCGAACAAGGAGATTTGCCCAAGTAAAAGGCTGAACAGATAAAAATACCGGGCTCAGGCCGTGCTTCGTGAGGGCAGGGTAACGATAGCCCGGCCGGTTACCGTCTTCTCCTGCCTTTCGTTTTCCACCCAGAGGCTGCACTCAACACAGTAACTTTCATTTTCGGTGTATTTTTTGGTAACCTTCCCCCTGCAGGTGAGCGTCTCACCCGGAGTATTCATCCCGCGGTAGCTACAGTTAAGCTCTCTCAGCACACCCACGGCACCTATCCAGTCGGTCATCAGCTGACCCAGGAAGCAGCCAACCAGCTGACCGTGCACAATCACCCCCCATAGCCCCCTGCCCTGGGCGAAATCCTTGTCGTAGTGGATAGGGTTATAGTCACCCGAAGCACCCGCCCACATCACCAGCTGACGTGTAGTCGGCAGCTTGGCTAGCAGCGGGATTTCGCTACCGACAGTTACATCTTCATAATAAAGCTGCTCAGACATATTAACGGTTGCCACCTAGTAGGTAATTATCATCTGGCGGCAGCTCGCCAGTAGCTCCTGCCGCTCGTCGGTATAGGTGAAATCAAAGGTAAAAAACCTGGTCTTGCCCATCTTGCCCTGCCGCTCACGAATATTGGCGATACTCACCCTGACAGTCACACTGTCCCCCTCCCGCACCGGCCGGTAACATTTAAGCTCGGTACCGCCGTGAAGCACGCTTGTCGCCGGGAGTGAGGCGAGTACTTTCTCAATGGCATCCAGAGCCAGGGTTACCACGAAGGTCGGCGGGGCCTCAAGACCGGTACGCCCGTCCGCGTCGCTGTATTTCGTCTCCTGCCAGAGCGGACTCGGGTCATCTATAGCCCGTGCGAAACGCTCCAGCATACCCTTTTCTACTGTGTAGACCCCCGCCTCCCACACCACCCCAATATTCTGTTTAAGCTCATCAATAGTCAATTTACCGGATACCGTCCACAATAAATAAACCTGAATCAGGAAGAGTTTAGCCTGATTATATTGAGCCTGTCAAGGCAGGCTCACCGTGTCCCTCTTACTTTGAAGCTTGACAAAGAATTATTGGCCCCTTAAAGTGTGCCTTGGATATAGCTATATAAATACAGGTTAAAAAACGCGGGCCAGGGTCTTATAGACGGGAAAGGAGCCATATGCTCAGAACACTGAAAGAGAAAGTCCAGCCGGGACATGCTGCTTTGCTGGTGATAGACATGCAAAATGATTCCTGTCACGAGGAGGGATTCACAGCGATACAGGGCAGAGATGTGTCTCTTAAACAAAAGATGCTCCCCCAACTTGTACGCTTTCTGTCAGCAGCACGTAAGCAAAAACTCAGGATCATCTTTGTCCAGCATGTAAATAATGATTGGACACTTTCCGAAGTAGGCCGTGAGTTGCTGCTCAGGGGATTCGGGCAGGGGGCACAAATTATATGCGAGGAGGGGAGCTGGGGCGCCGGTTTCTACGAAGTGAAACCGCTACCGGATGAGCCTGTTATCACCAAACACCGCTACAGCGCCTTTATGGATACGAACCTTGATCTTATGCTCAGGAGTACGGGTATCAAGAGTCTTATACTTACCGGTGTCGCTACCAATGCCTGTGTTGAATCAACGGCCAGGGACGGCTTCATGAAGGACTATTATGTGGTCATGGTGAGCGACTGCACAGCTGCAGAAAGCACCGCCGAGCACGAGGCAGCACTACTTAATATCCGCAACTACTTCGGCGCAGTCGCCAGCTCTGATAAAATAATGGCACTATGGGATAATACCGGCACTAACCCCTGAGGGCAAACTATCCACCCGAGCCATGCGAAACGTGTTACCCGTTTCGTGTATTATATCCTTGACCGCCTGAGCGTACCCCGTTGCGTTAACAGGCAGGTATTTGGAGGTTGGTAAATGCCCGCAAAAGCTATCATGTGGCTCGGTAACCGGGTAAAAATCCTGGACCAGAGCCAGCTCCCCCAAAAAGAGGTATATTTGGAGCTTGACGACCCCGGCAGTATAGCCTCAGCCATCGTAGAATTGAAAATAAGAGGGGCACCGGCCATTGGTATAGCAGCGGCCTATGCCGTCGCCCTGGGCGCTCTAAAAATCCAAGCTGCGTCACCGCAGGCGTTTCATGACAGCCTGAAGGAAGTAACCGGCACCATCGCCGCCACCAGACCCACCGCCCGGAACCTGTTCTGGGCTATTGAGCGGATGCAGCGCGTGGCGGCCTCCTGCCAAGACACAGTAAAAACGGTTCAAGCTCTCATTGACGAGGCCGTCCGGATACACAAAGAACAGATAGAGGCTGACCACAGGCTCGGCGAAACCGGTGCCGCGCTCATCAAAGACGGGGACACCGTTTTAACGCACTGCAACACCGGCCCGCTGGCCACGGGCGGCTACGGCACCGCCCTGGGAATAATCATCAAGGCTCACGAGCAGGGTAAAAACATCCGCGTGCTGGCCACGGAGACCCGCCCCCTGCTCCAGGGAGCGCGGCTGACCGCCTGGGAGCTGAAACAGGCTGACGTCCCGTTCGCGCTGATTACCGACTCCATGGCTGGCTACTATATGAGCCGCGGCCAGGTGAGCTGTGTAATCCTCGGGGCCGACCGCATCGCCGCCAATGGTGACACCGCCAACAAAATCGGCACCTACAGCCTGGCGGTGCTGGCCCGGGAAAACGGCATCCCGTTCTACGTGGCGGCGCCCACCACCACCATCGACCCGTCAATCGCTGACGGAGACGGGATTATCATCGAGGAGCGAAACCCGCAAGAGGTAACACACATCCGGGGATTGAGGCTCGCACCCGAGGGGATAAACGTCCTGAACCCCGCCTTTGACGTTACCCCGCACCGCTATATAACCGCCATCATCACCGAGCGTGGTATAATGAGACCGCCGTTCGGGGAGGGGATGAGTCCATAATGTATGAAGAGCATCCTGCATTTGAAAGCCCTGAAAATAAAGACGCCAAAATATGGCGATACATGGATTTCGCCAAGTTTGTAAGCCTGCTGGATAAATCCGCACTTTTCTTCCCAAGAGCTGATAAACTGGAAGACCCGTTTGAGGGAGTATACTCAGAAGTTAATATAAAAAGCGTATCCCAAAAACAGCGTGAAATTCTCATAAAGTTAAAAGAAGCTACCGCTGTTAACTCCTGGCACATGAATGACTATGAATCCACGGCTATGTGGAAGATATACCTGAAAAGCAATGAGGGCATTGCTATACAATCAACTTATAATAGATTAAAAAACAGCTTTAAGGATACAGACTGCTTTATATACATTGGTGTAGTAAAATATATTGATTATAAACTGGATTGGATACCGGAAGATAATCTATTCTACCCGCTGATCTATAAACGAAAGAGTTTTGAATACGAACACGAATTGAGAGCCGTAGCTTTACCAAAGATACGGGATGGCGCAGGATGGTCTATATCGCTGACTAGACCTTTATCTGAAGAAGGAATATACGCTACCATAGATATAGACACCTTAATAGAAAAAATATATCTAGCGCCAACGTGCCCGGACTGGCTGTTTGAACTGGTTAAATCAATTGCCAGCAAGTATAGAGTTAACGCAGAGATATTGCACTCCAGCTTGGATGATTCACCTGTTTACTAAATTACTCGTTATTAAGGAGGTCATATAAATGCCGCAGGCTAAAATAGGGGTTATCGGCGGGTCGGGGCTTTACGAGATAGAGGGGCTGACCGACATCCGGGAGGTCAACGTGGATACGCCCTTCGGCAAACCCAGCGATGCTATCACCATCGGTAAGCTGGAGGGAACGGGGGTTGCCTTCCTGCCCCGGCACGGCCGGGGGCACCGCATCATGCCCAGCGAGCTGCCCTCTCAAGCCAACATCTATGCCCTGAAATCGCTGGGGGTAGAGCGCATCATCGCCGTCTGCTCCACGGGCAGCTTCCGGGAAGAGATAGCACCCGGTCACCTGCTTATCCCCGACCAGATTATCGACCGCACCCGGCACCGCGTGAGCACCTTCTTCGGTGATGGCATCGTGGCCCATATACCGTTTGCCGACCCCTTCTGCCCCGTGCTGAGCCAGACGCTTTACAAGGCAGCGGCAGCGGCAGGCGCTACCGTCCACCAGGGAGGCACCTATGTGGCCATGGAAGGACCGGCCTTCTCCACCCGGGCCGAGTCAAGGCTCTACCGCTCGTGGGGAGCCGACGTTATCGGCATGACGGCCATGCCCGAAGCCAAGCTGGCACGGGAAGCTGAAATCTGCTACGCTGTTATTGCCTGCGTTACCGACTACGATGGCTGGATGGAAAAGAGCGAGCCGGTAACCACCGGCGGCATACTGAGCATCCTGCGCCAGAACATAGACCTGACCCGGAGCATCATCAGGCTGGCCGTGCCCGGAATACCCGAAGGGCGCGACTGCGAGTGCGCTACGGCGCTCAAGACGGCTATCGCCACCTCAAGAGCCGCCATACCCGCCGCACAGCAGACAAAGCTCAACCTGCTTACCGGTAAGTATCTGAACCACGGAGGAGACTGATATAACCATGTTAAATACCGAATTCGGCTGTCTGGCCACCATTATCGGGAGTATGCCCCATGAGGACGCCAGTACGGCCTGCTCTCTGATACTGCGCCGTCTGAAGGATATACCGGCCTGGCCGCAGCTACCCAGGCGTTCGTACACGGAAAACATGTACGTCCAGTATATTGAGGGTTTTCCCGGCGTGGTTGACGATAATGGTCATGTCTACGTGGATACCTCACAGGACATATCCAAGTCGCTGGAGACGCTCTATACCGCCTACCTGGAAAATAACTTTGACCAGTATCCCACAAGCGCCGGGCATGCCGCCGGTCTTCACCGTCTGCTCAACACCACCGGCCTGTCACTGCGGGCCGTCAAGGGACAGATAACGGGGCCCCTGACCTGGGGGTTAACCTTGACCGACGCCAGCCGCCGGGCGGTAATTTACGACGAAATCCTGGGCGATGCCGTGCCCCGTTTCCTCAGGTTGAAGGCTGCCTGGCAGGAAAAGGAGCTAAAGCGGATATGCCCCGATACTATTATGTTCATTGACGAGCCGTACATGGCCTCTTTCGGCTCGGCATCTATATCGCTCTCCATGGAAAAGGTTACCGGCCTCCTGGAAGAGGTTTTGAGCGGTCTTACCGGACTCAAGGGGATACACTGCTGCGGGAATACGGACTGGCCGGTACTGCTCGCCACCAGCGTGGATATAATAAGCTTTGATACCTATAACTATGCGGAGTCGCTGACCCTCTATCCCGCAGAGGTAAAAAAGTTTCTGGACAGGAAAGGCGCTATTGCCTGGGGTATTGTCCCCAGCGATGATGCGTCACTGGCCAGGGAATCGGTAGCCAGCCTGAAAGACCGCCTGGAGGAGGCTATGGCACCCTTTACCAGAAAGGGTATACCCTTTAGACAGCTCATTTACCAGGGACTCCTGACACCCAGCTGCGGGCTGGCATCGCTCGCCACGGAAGACGCCGCTGACCAGGCTCTGGTACTGCTTGCCGAGCTCTCGGACGCCCTGCGACGGCAATATATCTAGACAGAGAGGGCTGACAAATGGAATGTCAGATAGAAATAAATAAAGCCGGGTGCCCCTGCACCTACGAGCCGTGCTCCAGGAAGGGCAAGTGCTGTGAATGCATCGCCTATCACCTGAAATATAACGAGCTTCCCGCCTGCGTCTTCCCCAAAGATGTAGAGAAGACCTATGACCGCTCTTTCAGTAAATTCATAGAGGTATACGGTCATAAAGCCGGGGGGTAGCGGAAAAAGCCCGCCGGGATTATGATATATAACGACCATGAACAAGAATAGAAGAGCAGCCCAGCAGAAACACAGGCTCAAGAGGAAAAAGCTTGAAGCCAGAAGGAAAACCGAGAGAGTTTCTACCCGTAAATAAATGGTGGTATATAATCTCATGAAGCCGGTACAGCTACTCACCGGCCGCCCGGGAAGCGGTAAGACCAGCCTTATCAAGCAGGCGCTGGCTGAAACGAAACTCAAAGCCGGCGGCTTCTACACTGAAGAAATCCGGCAGCAGGGGATAAGGGAAGGTTTCCGGCTGGTTACCCTTAACGGACAGGAGACCATACTTTCCCATACCGGTATCCGCAGCCCCCACCGGGTAGGCAAGTACGGCGTGGATATTGACAGCTTTGACCGGACAGGCGTAGCCGAGCTCCATCGGGCTATAGAGCAATGCGAACTGGTAGTGATAGATGAGATTGGCAAGATGGAGCTGTTCTCCACGAGTTTTCGCGAAGCCGTTAATCGGATTATAAATAGCGGGCAGCGAGTGCTGGGTTCAATCATGCTTGCCCCCCACCCGTGGGCAGATGCTATCAAGTGTATGCCACAGGTAAACCTGCTTACTGTCAGCCGAGCCAACTGCCAGACCACGCTGGAATATCTGCTTATGTGGCTGAAGGATACCGGGATACCCGGCAAGAGTCAAAGCTGAGAAGCAACTATTTTACACCGGCTCACAATCGAAGCAAAAGGAGACAGCAATCCATGTCACAACTACCCGAGCTAATCCAGTCACTACTTCAGCCGGAAGCTTATCCGGAGCCACCCCGTACGGTTGAGCTTTTACAGACGCAGATGTCCTTTGTCCTGCTGACCGGCGAATATGTATACAAGGTAAAAAAACCGGTAAACCTGGGTTACCTGGACTATACCACGCTGGCAAAGCGAAAGTTTTACTGCCAGCGCGAGGTTGAACTCAACCGCCGCCTGTGTCCGGATACCTACCTGGGAGTGGTACCGCTGACCAGGGAAAGCACCGGGGCAGTTTGTATCAATGGCCGGGGTAGTCTGGTGGAATACGCCGTAAAAATGCGCTATCTGCCCCAGGAGGCCATGATGGACGTCCTGCTGGATGATAACCGCGTATCACCGGAAATGGTAGCCAGCGTGGCCGAGAAGCTCGCCAACTTCCATGAGACGGCGGAGGCGACAGCCGAAATCAGCACCTTCGGCGACCTGGCAACCATTAAACAGAACACCGAGGAGAACTTTACCCAGACCGAGAAGTATATCGGACACACCATTGCCGGAGAAACGTACGACCGCATAAAGAAATATACGACGGATTTTATTGAAAGCAACGTGCCGTTGTTCCGCAAGCGGATACAGGACGGCAGGATAAGAGACTGCCACGGCGACCTGCACGCCGCCCATATCTGCTTTACCGATGACATCTGCATTTATGACTGCATTGAGTTCAATGACAGGTTCCGCTACTGCGACGTAGCTTCCGAAGTGGCCTTCCTGGCTATGGACCTGGACATGCACCGTAAGCCCGACCTGTCGCGCATATTTGTTAGTGCTTACATAAAGAGCAGCCGGGACAGCGAGCTTCCAGAACTGCTTAGTTATTATAAGTGCTACCGGGCTTACGTCCGGGGTAAAGTGGCCAGTTTTCAGCTTGACGACCAGTATATAACCGACGATGAAAAGAAAACTATCCTCTCCCAGGCGAGGCAGTATTTTGAACTTGCCGTATCTTATATCTGATTGCTAAAATGTATATAGGTAATATGAATTGTAAAAAACCTTAACCATATGAGGAGTATGAATCATTGAAGGAAACTTTTATAGATTACGTAAGAACGGGGATGACAGGTAGAGGGTTTTTACTTATCGCCTGCGGACTTCCCGGCACCCTGAAAACCGAAACGACCGCGGAAGTTGCCCGAATCACCGGTTATCCGTTACTGAGAACCGACCTCATCAGACTGGAGGTGCTGCAAAACGAGGATGTCTTCGCTAAACATGTGGCCTCCAGCATGGAAAAGCGTCTTCTCATCTACGAAGAGACCTTCCGCCGGGCGGACGAATCTCTGGAAAGCAGTGAGGGTGTTATACTGGACGCCACTTTCATCACCCAGGAGCTACGCCGGAACGCGGCGGCTATAGCGGCCAAAAACGAACTCTGGTTTGTAATACTGCAGACGGATTGCCCCGAGGAGACCTCCCTAGCGCGCATACTCAAGCGGACTAAAGAGAACTATGAATCTAACGCGCTCACGGAACAGGCGTATTTGAACAATAAAAAGAACTTTGAAAAAGTGGACGTGGCTGAGCTGAAGAGCCTGTATCCCAATATTTGTATTACGCATTTAACTATTGATACTACCTCGGAAAAGCCGGAGGACTGGTCTATCACGGCGCTGGAGACGAGGTAGAGGCGCTACCCGATGAAAATAGACCTGCACATACACTCCAAAACCGGCTCCGATGGCGCCCTGCCGGTTGAAGACATCTTCGCTATTGCCCGTGATAGAGAAATGGACTTCGTGTCTATCACGGACCATGACTCCCTGGCTGCCCAGGAAAAAGCTATCACCCTCGCGGGGCGATACGGAATCAGATACGTTACGGGAATAGAACTCAATGTTACTTTTACCTGCCCGAGCGTAAGCGGCGTGTCACTGGACTTTCTGGGCTACCAGTACGATATTAAAAACAGGGAACTCGGCAGCAAACTGCAACTATTGAGAAAGCACAGAGAGTTAAGAGCCAGCCAGATACTGAAGAAACTGAATATGGAATTCGCCGGGGAGAATATTAAAGAGTTCACCCCGGAAGACATGGCCAATATCAGCTCCCGCGTTGACGGCGCCTTCGGCCGGCCCCATATCGCCGACTACTTGATAGAAAAAGGTATTGTGGAGACCCGGCAGGAAGCGTTTGATAAATACCTGGTGAAATGCGACGTTCCCAAATATCCGCTGTCACTTAAAGAAGCAGCGGGGTTAATCAGGAACGCCGGTGGCATACTGGTACTTGCCCACCCGGGAAACCCCGGTGGCACCTCCCTAGCTACTATATCTCAGGATTTGAACGAGCAGACCGGTATTATCGCCAGATACATGCTGGACTATATAGACGGTATCGAGTGCTGGCACTCTGCACACGATGCAAAAACGGTGAGCCACTATGTGGAATTCGCCAAGCAGCACGGCCTTATCATGACCGGAGGCAGTGATTGCCACCAGAAACCGGTAATTCTGGGCACGGTAGATATACCGGGCTGGGTGGCTCGCCAGTTTCATATTTAGACCTTGAATCATATTCTATAATACTAACACCTGAAGAAGCTTAACTATGGAAGCAAAGGATAAAGTGCAGTGGATTCACTCCTCCCGCAGTAAGCACAACCGTCAGGCAAATGGACACTTGTTAAGGTGAGCGAGGAATTTCAGTTGCTCCCCAGGGGTGAGCCTGACGTTTACCATCAGGTCTGGGTATATGAAGTCAACCAACCGGGATAAACCGGCTGCAGGACTGGCATAAAAAACAATTAAAAGAGCCAATATACACTACCTATATACCAGTTGCATTATTACTGAACAAGTCAGATACTGTTAGTAGCTGTATTGGTGACAACGGGACAGCTGGTAAAAAATAGGACAAGGGGGAGCCATGCCTTTACACGACACCTGTGACATCAAGGACCCTTCTCTGGCTGAATCCGGTAAGCAGCGCATAGAATGGGCTGCCCGCGATATGCCGGTCATCAGGATTATCCGGGAGAGGTTCACTAAAGAAAAACCATTCAGGGGCATCAGGATAGCCGGTTGCCTGCATATTACCACGGAAACGGCCAACCTGGCCCTCGCGTTGCAGGCAGGTGGTGCCGACCTTATTCTTTGTGCTTCCAACCCGCTCAGCACCCAGGACGAGGTTACCGCTGCCCTGGTAATGGAATACGGCATTCCCACCAATGCCGTGAAGTGGGAAGACGAGGCCAGATACTACCGGCACATAGCTACGGCGCTGGACACCGAGCCGCAGCTAACCATAGATGACGGCGCCGACCTGGTTACTACCCTTCACACCAAACGGGTTGACCTGATTGGTAACGTACTGGGTGGTACCGAAGAAACAACTACCGGCGTTATCCGGTTACGCAGTATGGAGAAAGCAGGCCGGTTAAAATACCCCGTTATTGCCGTAAATGACGCCCAGACCAAGTATCTCTTTGATAACCGCTACGGCACGGGGCAAAGCACCATTGACGGTATTACGCGTGCCACCAATATCCTGTGGGCGGGGAAAAAGGTGGTCGTCTGCGGCTACGGGTGGTGCGGACATGGGGTTGCCCTGAGAGCCAAGGGCATGGGCGCACAGGTTATCGTTGTGGAGGTAGAGCCGGTGCGGGCGCTGGAAGCGGTAATGGACGGTTTCCAGGTTATGCCACTTAACAAAGCAGCCGGTATCGGTGAGGTTTTTATTACCGTCAGCGGGGATAAACACGTGATTGATACAACACACTTCGCGCAGATGAAAGACGGCGCCATCGTCGCCAACAGCGGACACTTCAATGTAGAGATTAACATAGAAGCCCTGGAGGGCCTGGCTAAAAGCAAGCGGCGCATACGCCCCTATGTGGACGAGTACAACCTGAAAGACGGGCGGCAGGTGTACCTTCTCGGTGAGGGTAGACTTATTAACCTGGCCGCTGCCGAAGGGCACCCGGCCAATGTGATGGACATGAGCTTTGCCAACCAGGCCCTGTCCCTGGAGTACATTGTTAAAAACAGGGACAGTCTTAAGCCCGCCGTCTATCCCGTACCGGAAGATATTGATAAACAGGTGGCACGGTTAAAGCTTCAGACGATGGGCATTGATATTGACACCCTGACCCCGGAGCAAGAAGATTACCTCAGCAGCTGGGAGGAAGGAACCTAGAAAAGGAGGCTAGATGACCAACAGCTTTAAAAATTCACCCAGATATTTGCTTACCTCGGAATCCGTTACGGAAGGACATCCGGACAAGATATGCGACCAGATATCCGATGCCGTTCTTGACGCCATATTAGTACAGGATCCCTACGGCAGAGTTGCCTGCGAGACCGCAATAACCAACGGTCTCGTTATCGTTCTAGGTGAGATAACCACCGACTGCTATGTGGAAGTACCCAACATAGTGAGAGAGGTAATTCGTCATATAGGTTATACCCACCCCGAATATGGTTTCGACTACCAGTCCTGCGGGGTGATGGTTTCCATCAAACCGCAGTCTGTGGATATAGACAGCGGCGTAAGCAAGTCTCAGGAGGCAAAAGGCGGCTCTGCCGACGATTTTGACAACATCGGTGCCGGCGACCAGGGAATGATGGTCGGCTTCGCCTGCAACGAAACGCCCGAACTCATGCCCCTCACCATCTCGCTGGCACACAAGCTCTGCCGGCGGCTGGCAACAGTCAGGAAAGACGGCACCCTGCCCTATCTGCGGCCCGACGGCAAGTCACAGGTTACCGTGGAATACAGTAACGGCATCCCCAAACGCGTAGATAACGTGGTAATCGGAGCCCAGCATGATGATATAGACCATGGCCGAATTGAGAGGGATATCATCGAAAACGTTATCAGACCGATCATCCCGGCTTCGCTGATGGACACAGAGACCAGGTTCCTCGTTAACGCTACCGGCCGCTTCGTTATCGGCGGGCCGGTATCGGATACCGGCTTTACCGGCCGTAAAATCCTGGTTGATACCTACGGCGGTATCGCCCGGCACGGCGGCGGCGCCTTCTCGGGCAAAGACCCGACCAAGGTTGACCGCTCGGCAGCCTACGCTGCCCGCTATATCGCCAAGAATATCGTGGCGGCCGGACTGGCGGAGCGGCTGGAGATACAGATTTCATACTCCATCGGCGTAGCCCACCCGCTCTCCGTATCCATAGAGACCTTCGGCACCGGCCAGGTTAAACAGGAGGTCATTCTTGACCTGATAAACAAGCACTTTGATCTCAGGCCGGCGGCCATTATCCGGGACCTTGACCTGCGCCGTCCCATCTACACACAGACCGCCGCCTACGGGCACTTCGGACGGGACGACCTGGACCTGCCCTGGGAGCGAACCGATAAGGCGGACTTGCTGAGGCAGGAGGCTTTCGGGAAATAACATGATACGGCGGAGGCACTTCAAATGGATAACCCGATAAAATTCGGCACCGACGGCTGGCGCGGCATAATCGCCGGGGACTTCACCTTTGATAACGTGCGTGTCTGCGTCCAGGCGATAGCCAGTTATATCAAAGAAGCGGGGCTGGTCAGCCGCGGGCTGCTGATAGGCTACGATACACGCTTCGCCTCCGAGGACTTCGCCGCCGCCGCTGCCGAAGTGGTAGCAGCCAACGGTATAAAAGTGTACCTCTGCTCCAGCGCAAGCCCCACGCCGACGATAACCTACGGCGTCCATAATAAGAAGACGGGCGGGGCTATTATAATAACGGCCAGCCACAACTCGGGCCGGTGGAACGGTCTTAAATTCAAGTCGGAGCAGGCATCCAGCGCCCCTCCCGAGGTTACGGAGCGTATAGAGAAGCTGATAGCGGCCACGCTGGCAGCCAAAGATATAAAGCGCCTGCCGTTTAACGAAGCCGTTCAGAGCGGGCAGATAGAGTACTTCGACCCGGACCCGCCTTACTTTGAGCAGTTGGGTAAGTTAATTGACCTTAACGAGCTGCGGCAAGCCGGGGTGAAGATAGTTGTTGACTCCATGTACGGCGCCGGTTCTGGCTACTT
>CAYYQY010000021.1:0-29503 GCA_964473905.1 uncultured Dehalococcoidales bacterium
ATATATTTACCTGGGCAATCTGGAGGCAAAAAGGGACTGGGGCTATGCGCCCGAGTATGTAGAAGCCATGTGGCGCATACTCCAGCAGGATGAACCTGACGACTATGTCGTAGGCACTGGAGAATCGCATTCGGTGAAGGAATTCATTGAAGAGGCCTTTAGCTATGTCGGGCTTGACTGGAAGGAGCATGTGAAAATAGACCCTCGATATTTCAGACCTACCGAGCCCGAAACACTGATTGCGGACGCAGCCAAGGCACGAGCAAAGTTGGAGTGGGAGCCCAGGGTAACCTTTAAAGAGCTTATTGCCATCATGACCGATGCCGATTTAGAAGCAATAGGTCTGAAGTCACCGGGTAAGGGGAAAACTATACTGGCCAAACACGGTCTGAATATGGTGGACAGGGCATTGGTAGACCCGAATGGAAAATAGCAAAACAGACCGGCTGATTACGATATAGCTATTGTCAGGGTTACCAGTGGGTAATATATTATACGCAGCACTTTAGGTAACACTAAATACAATAAATGAGGTATTTAGGGTAGCTTGAAAATTGGCATACTGGAATTTCTATATCACCACGTGTTTATATATTCTCTCGCCTATATTGCCAGGGAAAGCGGAGCCGACGTAACCATCTTTACCACTGAAGAGTTATATCGCCTGGTCGCGCCTTTGTTCAGGGAGAGAGTAGGGGAATACAGGTGGGTTATAAAGGGTAGCCACGAAAGCCTCTGGTTTTTCCTGAAACGCGTTGAGAAAATAGCTAATAGTGAGTTGGATTTACTATTTGTCAACACTCTACAGGGAGGGGCTCCCTACTGGCTTTCGTATTATTCGTTTAGACCACAGTGCCGGTCGCTTCTGGTAACCGGCCGTGCTGAAGAGTGGTTCAGTAATAAATATAAATTCAACCTGAAGCTGGGCGTGAAAGGATTACTGCATCACAACACGGCGCATTTATTGAGAAGGCAGATACTATCCAGGTACGACGGTATAGTGGTGCACACGGAAGCCAAGCGGGACTATGTTCTCAAGTGCCAGTATAACAGGGATGTCTCCGTACTGCCGTTTTCTATATGGGAGGGCCAGACGTCACCCGGATCGGATACAGGAGAAGTGCACTTTATTGTAGCGGGGATGATTGCCGATTATCGCCGTGATTACGATGGTCTACTGAATGCTTTTGAAAAGCTATGGAGTTCGGGCAGAGATGATATGACACTCACCCTTCTGGGCTGGCCGGAGGGTGAATACGGGCAGGAGATTATCAAGCGGTGCCGTATACTGCAGGAACGGGGCTTCGCTATTAGATATTATGAGAGCTATATACCGGAAGAGACTTTTAAAAAGCAGGTAGAGTTATCCAGCGTGATAATCAGTCCTATCAGGCTCGATAACTATCAGTATGGCGGGCTAACGGGCGGTCTTGTGGAAGCCATCAGGCATGCCCGGCCGGGGATATATCCGCTTGGTTACATCGTTCCTGATGAATTTGAGTCCAGTTCGCTTTTTTACCAGGATATAAGTGAGCTACCCCAATTACTGGCCGACAAGATTCTTGATAATAGAGGATATTTAGAAGAATTATCCCGGAATGCTGTAACCAACTCGAAGAGATATTCTCTGGAAAAGGTAACAGCCTATTTTAAGAGTGCTATACTGGATTATTATGCGCCATAGTCTATTATAAAGAAATCGGAATGAAGGAATTATTCTTATGAGCTTACAGGATAAGGTGGTAATGGTAACCGGGGGCACCGGCTCTTTCGGGCAAAAGTTTACCGAGATCGCGCTAAAGGAGTATAAGCCGAAAGTAATAAGGATATTCTCGCGGGGGGAGTTCCTGCAGCAGGAGATGCGGCGGCAGTTCAACGATGATGACAGGCTCCGCTTCTTTATCGGGGACGTTCGGGACAGGGACAGGCTGTACCGGGCGATGAACGGTGTTGATATCGTTATCCATGCCGCGGCTCTTAAGCAGGTGGATACCTGCGAATATAATCCCATAGAGGCGGTAAGGACCAACATAGAAGGTGCCATAAACGTGATTGATGCCGCTATTGATAATGGGGTTGACCGGGTAATGGCTATCAGCACCGATAAAGCTGTCCATTCGGTTAATTTGTATGGAGCGACCAAGTTGGTTGCCGAGAAGCTGCTGACGCAGGGCAATGCCTACTCGGGATGGCGGCAGACGAAATTTAGCTGCGTGCGCTACGGCAATGTAATCGGCAGTCGCGGGAGCGTGGTTCCGCTATTTTTTGAACAGCAGAAGAACGGTGTAATAACCATTACCGACGAGCGCATGACACGCTTCTGGATTACGTTGGAACAGGGGGTGCGCTTGGTTATAGAGTGCGTCGGTCTCATGCGTGGCGGTGAAATATTCGTGCCCAAGCTGCCCAGCATGAAAGTAACTGACCTCGCCAATGTAATTGCCCCCGAGGCTGAAGTCAGGTACATCGGTATACGCCCGGGGGAGAAAATCCACGAAACCCTGCTTACCGAGGAAGAGGCGAGTCATGCCAGAGAGTCGGCTGATTATTTCGTTGTAGAACCGGAGAGACCGCTACGGAATGGGATAGAAACTAATAGCGGGAACCCCGTACCAGAGGGTTGCAACTATGTTAGTGATAACAATGACTGGTGGCTGACTCCGGATGAGCTCAGGCAAATTCTCAAGGATTTATGAGGCCAAAAGTAGACGAAAAGCGTAGTCGTTTAATCGCCAGGCTGAGGGGTTTACCGTGGGGTTAAATTTATTGATAACCGGCGGCAGCGGGTTGATGGGAAGCAATATGGCCAGACTGGTTGCTTCGCAGTTCAGTGTTTATGCTGCCTACTGTTCCCATCCGGTGCAGATACCGGGCGTTAGGACAATGTATCTGAATATAAAGGATAGACAGGGAACGCTATTTGCTATAAATAAGATTAAACCCGAACTTATCATACATGCCGCTGCCTTGGCAAACGTGGATTACTGTGAGCAGCACCCGCCTGAGGCATGGGCGATAAACGTAGAAGGTACCTATAATGTGGCTCTGGCGGCTAATAGCGTAGAAGCGAAGTTAATCTATATCTCCACGGATTCCGTATTCGATGGAGAGCGTGGCATGTATGCCGAAACGGATACTCCTCATCCCATCAATACATATGCCAAAACCAAGCTTGAGGGTGAAGCCAGGGTGCAGAATCTAGCGCCTGACAGCCTGATTATCAGGACTTCTTTCTACGGGTGGAGTGTGCGTGATGAGCGCAGTCTCGCCGAGCAAATCGTCAGGGATTTAAGAGCGGGTAAGTCTCGCCAGGGGTTTGCCGACATATTCTTTTCGCCCGTATACATTGATAACCTGGTGGAAGTACTGATAGAGATGTACCATATAAATATGGCCGGCATATATAACGTAGCTGGCAGCGGGAGATGCAGTAAATATCATTTCGGCAAGGAAATAGCCGCGGAGTTTGGTTTGGATGGTAGCTTGATGCAGCCCGGCTCTATTACGGAGGCTGACCTGATAGCTCCACGGCCTCGGGATTTGTCGCTTGATGTGAGTAAAGTGTCACGTGAGATTACTACTCCGCTGCAGGGTGTTCGGGAAGGAATAAAGCGCTTTAAGGAAGCGGAAGCTGGCGCAAAATCATCGAGGTAACAGCTATGCGAAATATAAGGATTGGAGATCGGTACCTCGGAGATGGCGAACCGGTCTATATCATCGCTGAAATCGGCTCCAACTTTGATGGTAATCTGGAACAGGCTAAAAAGCTCATTGATTTAGCCCGGGAGGCAGGTGCTGATGCGGCCAAGTTCCAGAGCTTCAGCCCGGACAAAATTTTAGCCAGGAAAGGATTCAAGACCAGGGTCTCCTTCCAGGCAAAATGGGATAAACCGGTATATGAAGTCTACGCCGAGGCCATGCTGCCCCGGGAGTGGCACCGGGAACTGGCCGTATACTGCCGGGGGAAAGGCATAGACTTCTTATCAGCGCCCTATGACACGGAAGCCGCCGACCTTCTGGATGACATTGGCGTGCCCGCCTTTAAAATAGGCTCCGGGGAGATAACCAATATCTCCTTTCTGGAGTATGTGGCCGGGAAGGGCAGCCCTATAATACTGGGCACGGGTGCCAGCACACTGGGCGAGGTTGAGGCGGCGGTTAATGCTATTAGGGGAGCCGGGAACGAGAATATCGTTTTGCTCCAGTGTGTTACCGCTTACCCGTCTCCCATTGAGCAGGCGAACATCAGGGCTATGGTGGCTATGGGTGAGGCTTTCGGGGTCCCCGTGGGCTATTCGGACCACACTCCAGGAAGCGTGGTACCGCTGGGTGCGGTGGCATTGGGCGCCTGCGTTATCGAGAAACATTTTACCTTTGATAAGAGCCGTCTGGGCCCGGACCATCCCTTTGCCATGGATGTGGCGGAAACGGTGGCTATGATACGGGATATAAGGCTGCTCGAGCTGGCACTGGGCTCACCGGTAAAGCAGGTGGCACCCGCCGAAAAAGAGACGGTGGTTATACAGCGCCGGGGTCTTTTTGCCAGTGTAGATATTCCAGCGGGGACAATAATCACCGAAGCGATGCTGGAGTCGCTGCGTCCGGCGATAGGTATACCACTCGCTTGCAGGGAGCTGGTAGTGGGTAGACAGGCACGAGCTGATATTCAAGAGGGTGAGCCGGTGACCTGGCAGGCAATATAAGGTTTCAGACAACAGGTGATGAGGGTTCTATATTTCTCAAATGACTATACGCCCCATGACTACAGGTTTCTGGCAAGATTGGCCAGGAGTTCCTGCGATGTGTGGTTTCTTCGGCTGGAGAGTAACCCTGAGCCTCCGGAGACCCGTCCGCTGCCTGATGGTATCAAGACGGTTGAGTGGGCAGATTGCGGGCAGCGGTGGTATGGCAAATGGGGCAAAACCGGCCTCTATCGCGATTATAAGCGACTCCTCGGCGAGATCAGGCCGGATCTCGTTCATGCCGGGCCGGTACAGACTTGTGGTTTTATGACCGCCCTTACCGGCTACAGACCATTTCTGCTGATGTCCTGGGGGTCTGATATTCTGGTTGAACCCTATCAGAACGGCGTAAACCGGCTGATAACAAAATATACCATTGACCGGGCCGATATGATAGTTTGTGACTGCTTGACGGTGCGGGACAAGATTACACGCCTTGCCAGCTATAACCCGGAGATGATATCTGTCTTTCCCTGGGGCGTTGAGCTGGACAGGTTCTATCCCAGGGAATCCGGCGCGGAGTTACGGAGAAAACTCGGCTGGGAAAAGAACCGGGTTATCATATCCACCCGTTCCCTGGAGCCTCTGTATGGCATAGATACCCTGCTGGAGGCGGCGAATAAAGTTATTAAAAAAAGAGCCGATGTCCGGTTTTTGATGGTCGGGGACGGCTCGCTGAGACCATACGCGCAGGAGTTTATTACTCGACATAATATTGGACATGCCGTATCTCTCGCGGGCAGGGTTGATAATGACCTGCTGGCAGACTATCTGAGTGCTGCCGATATTTACGTAAGCACGGCTTACAGTGATGGTACGTCGGTGTCACTGCTGGAAGCCATGGCCTGCAAGCTTCCGGTGATTGTAACCGATATACAGTCCAACCGGGAGTGGGTGCAACCCGGCGTAAACGGGTGGCTGGCCCCGCCGGGAGATGTAGATGTCCTGAGCCAGAGAATAATACAGGCAGTAGACCGGGAAAACATAGATGGTATGGGAGAAAAAAACCTGGATATAGTGCGTCACCGGGCAAACTGGAACGATAATTCTAATATTTTACTTGACGCCTACAGATGGCTCACCGGGAGAGATATAAAGTGAAGTTCCTGATTGTCGGCTGTGGCTCAATAGGTAGGAGGCATCTGGAGAATCTGAAAGCCCTCTCTGCCGGCGAGATAGCGGTCTTTGATACTGACCGGGATAGAGCGCTGCTCGCGGAAAATAATTACGGCGTGAGGAGCTTTGCTAGTTACGAGGCGGCTTTAGCGGCAAATCCGGATGCTGTGCTGGTGTGCACGCCTACCAGCCTGCACCTGGATTATGCCCTGGCGGCGGTAAAAAGTGACAGCCACGTATTTATAGAAAAACCGATTTCGCACTCTCTGGAAGGGCTTGATGATTTCGCTAGCATCGCCCGGGACAGAAATCGTATCGTCCTTATTGGCTGCAACTTCCGTTTTCACTGGGGTATCAGGCTGGTGAAGCAGTTTATGGAAGCAGGTAAAGCAGGTAAGGTGCTCTTTGCCGATGCCGAGTTCGGGCACTACCTGCCTGACTGGCATCCCTGGGAGGACTACCGGCAAACCTATAGCGCCCGGAAGGAGCTGGGCGGGGGCATCATCTTTGATAGTATTCACGAGCTTGATTACCTCTACTGGCTATTCGGTAAAGCGGGAGAGGTATTCTCAAGCGTCGGTAAGGTAAGCTCTCTGGAGATAGATGTTGAAGACATCGCCGAGATGACGGTTAAATTTGATAGCGGCGTTTTGGCCAGAGTACATCTGGACTACATTCAACGCGCCTACCACCGTTCGCTCAAGGTTGTTGGCGAGGAGGGCGTGATTACCTGGGACTTAAAGAAAAATACCGTGGACTGGTATGCCGGGGCGGAGAAGCTTTGGCATACCAGCATGCCGGATGCTGACTACAATATAAACGACATGTATGTAGATGAGATGAAACATTTTATAAGCTGTCTTAAGGGAGAGGCGAGCCCGTTGGCAGATGCCGGGGAAGGCAAGAGCGTATTACAAATAGCCCTCGCTGCCAGGAGGTCGAGCGAAGCCGGAAAAGCGGTAAGCCTTTGAAGATAATGAGTAGAGCGAGGCTATGATAGCGGCTATAATTCAGGCGAGGATGGGTTCAACGCGCTTACCCGGCAAAATCTTGATAGATATCCAGGGTAAGTCTCTCCTGGAGCATGTCGTGGAGCGGGTGAAACTGAGCCGTTTAATAGACAGGATAATAATAGCGACCTCGATAAATGCTAAAGACCGATGCCTTGTTGAAACGGCAAGAAGCCTGGGACTTGATTACTACGCCGGCAGTGAGGCAGATGTGCTGGACAGGTTCTATCAAGCAGCCAAAAAATATGATGTAAATGTAATCGTCAGGATAACCCCCGATGATCCGTTCAAGGACCCGGAGGTAATTGACCGGGTTATCGGGCACTATGTTGAAAATAAAGTCCGTGTTGACTACGTGAGTAATACGCTAAAAGCGAGCTATCCCGAAGGTCTTGATGTGGAGGTATTTTCCTTTACCGCTCTGGAGCATGCCTGGCGGGAAGCAAAAAAGTCTTCGGAGCGGGAGCATGTAACACCGTATATATGGAATCACCCGGAAATCTTCCGCCTGGCTAACGTTGAGAATGAAGCCGACCTGTCAGCTATGCGCTGGACACTGGATACCGAGGCCGACCTCGTGTTTACCCGGGAAATATATGCCCGGCTGTATCACGGGCAGGTATTTTTAATGCAGGATATACTGGCTTTACTGAAAGCTGAGCCAGAGCTGGCGCATATAAATGATGGCATTATAAGGAATGCGGGCTACTTAGAGTCCCTGGAAAAAGAAAATAAGACAACCGATATTTAAAGGGAGCAAGTATTTATGGACGGTGCGATAAAGCGCATAACGGAGAGAGAGCAGGCCTACGTAATGGAGGTGCTGAATACCCAGTTTCGAGCGTCTCTTTCCGGCAGCATGACCAGGCGGCTTGAGGAAAAATTCGCTGCGCGGTTCGGGGCCAAGTATGCCATATCACACGTGAACGGTACGGCGACGCTGCACGCAGCCCTGGCTGCCGCCGGCATCGGCCCGGGCGACGAGGTGATTGTACCGCCGCTTACTATGGCGAGCACTTCCCTGGCTGTGCTCCATGCTAACGCGGTACCGATATTTGCCGATGTGGACCCGGATACGTTTACTATTGCACCGGCGGATATTGAGAAAAAAATATCGGCCTGTACCAAAGCCATTATCCCGGTAGCACTCTACGGTCTGTCACCGGATATGGATGCTATTATGAAGATTGCCGCCAGGCATAATCTGGTAGTAATTGAGGATGACGCCGAGTGTTTTCTGGGATATTATAAAAGCCGTCTGGTGGGCAGCATCGGGCACATGGCCAGCTTCAGCTTTCAGAGTTCAAAGCATATCACCGCTGGCGAAGGTGGTATGCTAATTACCGATGACGAGGCGCTGGCGGGCAGGGTGCGCCGTTTCAACAGCCTGGGCTACGCCATGCTGGAGGGAGGCGCCGGGAAGGGCAAGATTACCAAAGATGTAATTCAGGACCCGGCATATGAGCGTCATATTTCGGTTGGCTGGAACTACCGTATGCCCGAGCTGTGTGCGGCGGTAGCGCTGGCGCAGGTGGAAAGGCTGGACGAGCTTGTTGACAGGCGACTAAGGGTTGCCGGGCTTTATGATGAGGCGATAAAGGGTTGTGACTGGCTCGTTAAGCAGCAGGTGCCAGAGGGGTATAAACACTCGTACTGGACATATGTATTGAAGCTGGAGAATGCCGGGCAGTTTAGCTGGCATGATTTCAGGAGAAAATACATGGAGCTTGGCGGGGACGGAATTTATGGCGCGTGGCAGCCGACCTACCTGGAGCCTGCGTTTAGCAAGCAGCGGTTCTATCCCAGGGGTTGCCCGACGTTGTGCCCGCATTATGGAGGACAGCTTCAGGAATACGGGCCGGGGCTATGTCCGGTTGCTGAGTCTATCCAACCCAAATTGCTTCAGTTCAAGACCAACTATCTGGATATGAATATGGCTCGTAAGAAGGCGGAAGCTCTGGCTGAGACAATTAGATACTTCGGCCGAAGACGGTAAATCTTGTTGGGGAAGATTTAGATATGTTAGTCAGGGCCCGTTATCTAACAGGTAATATACAGAATTGAATAACCTCCAGCATAAAACTTTCAAAGATTACCTCAGTGACGTTGGTATCTATGGCTTCGTGCATCTGCTTTTTCCTCTGGCTGGAATTATCACTCTCACGGTAATTACCAAGCTGCTGGGGATAGATGCCTATGGTATCTACAGTCTGGCGATTACCACAATCGGGATTTTAGTTTACTTCGTGCATTTAATGGTGCCTTCGGGGCTAATCAGGTTTCTGGCCGGTGAGAGTGACCGGCGGGTGATTTCGTCTACTTTTTTATCAACAATGGTGCTTATTATACTTTGCGGAACACTGGTAGCTATAATTATGCTATCTTTTTCCGGCAAACTGGCGACAACCATTTTCCATGACGCTGACGCCAGGGTATACATTTACGTAATAGTAGCTGCCGTATTTTTTGAGGCAGCGAGACTTACTCTTTATGCTTACTTTCGCATACTGGAGCAGGTAAAAAGGTACCTCAAGTATGAAGTTGCCTTTGAAATTATACGCATCGGGCTTATCGTAGCCGCCGTTTATGCCGGTGGGGACGTCTTGTATGTCCTGCTCGCTGTACTGTTCAGCAGCCTGATTAACTCTTTAGCACTACTTCTCATATTACTGCGGGAACAGGGCTACACGGCACCTAAATTAAGGATACTTAAACCTTATCTCGTTTTTGGTGTTCCTCTAATCGTGCCGCAGCTCATGGCCTGGGTTATCAGTCTCAGTGACCGCTATTTCATTTCCTACTTCTGGGGGGCAAAAGAAGTAGGCATTTATAGCGCCGCCTATGCGCTGCCTGTGTTTGTCGCTGGTATAAATGAAGCTATATGGTTTGTTATACTACCGGTAGTTTTTAAACTATGGAACGCCGGTGCCTATGACGATGTAAAAGTATATTTTACCAGAGCGGTAAAAATATTTGCTATGTTTGGTTTACCGGCCACTTTTGGTATTATCATGCTGGCTAATCCCGCTCTATCCATACTATCCACACCGGAGGTGGGAATGGCAAGCTGGCAGGTGGTGCCTTTTATATGTGTAAGTAGTATCGCCTATGCCGTATACGGCTACGGTGCTGATATATATTTAGTCCAGCGTAAAACAAAGTACGTTGCCTACTTCGTGGCCGGGGCTGCGTTGATTAATACCATAGGCAATATACTTTTAATTCCCGAGTATGGGATACTCGGGGCAGCCATCGCCACACTGATAGCTTATGTTGCCATGGCGGCTGTGGCCATGGGCATGGCCAGCCGGCTTTTTACCTTTCCGGTTGATTTTACTTTTATCGGTAAATCCCTGGCTGCCTCTGTAGTAATGGCCGTATTTTTATGGTTTTTCCGGCCTGTGCAGCTGTGGGAAGTAATACTCGGTATTTGCCTCGGTGCTGCCATATACTTTATCGTGCTTTTTCTGATGAAAGGTTTTAAAAAAGAAGAGATTGACTATATAAAAAGGTTTCTGGCTATAAAACGGTAGATGAAATTTTAAAATAATGACATTCAATAAGTGGCTCATTACCCTGCTGGCAGTGCTCGTCATAGCGGACATTGCCATACTAACGGATGTACCTGTCTTGAGACAGGTACTCGGTTTTCTGTGTTTCACCATTATCCCCGGGCTGCTGGTTATCTATACACTGAGGCTGGGTGAAATGCCTCCCCTGAAGCAAATCTTACTGTCTGTCGGCTTGAGTCTCTCATTCCTGATATTTGTTGGCTTGCTGATAAATGCGGTGCTACCCATTTTAGGCAGCGAAACACCGCTGTCTACAGCCTCACTCATTATTCCCATGAGTGTGATTATCGCCGTTCTGGGAGTCGCAGCCTACTGGCGGCACAGGAATGCTACCCCATTTCATCTATGGCCGGAAATTGGCGCCGATTTCAAAGGGAAATACCTCTCTTTGGTCTTGCTGCCGCTACTTTTTCCTTTACTTACCGTAATCGGCAGGCGGCTTATAGACGGCGGCGGCAGTAACGCTGTTTTAATAGCCCTGTTCTGCTTTATTCCCTTGTACGCCATACTACTTGCCTGGCAGGATAAAAATATACCGCGGGCATCTTATCCGCTGGCTATATGGATGATAAGCTTGTCTATCCTGCTGGCGCGGGGGCTCATGTCAAATTACGTGGGCAGTGGTGATGTGATTTCCGAATACCATACCTTTCAGGTGGTCTCAAATAACATGCGCTGGTATATTCTGGAAGGGGACAATTTATCTGCTTCTCTGAGCATAGCCCTGCTGCCAGCCGTATACGAGTCCATACTGGGCATCAGTTCTTTCTACATATTTAAGGTTATACTGCTTATACCAATTTCACTGGTTCCTGTTATCGGCTACGTGATTTATGAAAAATATCTGGATTACCGGTACCGGTTTTTAGCCGTTTTCTTTTACATGGCACAGCTTCCTTTTATTTATCTGCTTTCCGGTCAAATAAGGGTTGGTATAGCGCTGGTATCCTTTTCGCTGGCGGTGATGGTTATTTTTGAAGACCGTTTGACCGTTATGCACAAGAGGATACTCTTCCTGGTATTTCTCTTTTCGTTAATAATAGAGTACTATGCCCTGCCCGTTATTTTTTTAGCGGTGATGAGCGTCTACTGGCTAATACCCAAAATATGGAAAAAACGGTTCAGGCGGCAGCCTTTATCGGTGATATCCGCCATTATATTACCCGCTGTCCTGATATTTTTCTGGTGGGGGCAGATAAAGACGACTGCCCTGAGCCAGTACATATACTATGGCGAGCATGTACTGAATAATCTAACCGGCCTTTTCACCGATGAGCTTCGGGGAGGTATAGTAACCAGTATATATACGCCGGCTTATCACCTGTCATTTGCCAGGCAGATACCGGGGCTGGTGCAACGGCTCTCCTTCGTTACGGTGGCTATCGGCATGGTCTCTATCCTGTTTAGAAGAGAGTGGCGGGAAAAGTTTGATAATTACGCCATTATTATGGCAGCGTGCTTCGCTATACTGGTTACCTTCATTGTTGTGCCCTGGATATCTATCGGCTACGGTGCGGATAGAGTATATATACAACCACTTATAATACTGGCCCCCGCTTTCATTGCGGGCTGTGTGGAGATAGCTAACGGGATAACGCTAATCCGGTCTTACATACGTAGATTGTTTCGGGTTACCTGGCGCGGAGATTACCGCGAGACCACCAGAGTGAAATTCCTGTTGCCGGTTATTGGCCTGATACTTATTAGCGAGTTCTTTGCCAGTTCCTATCTTTATAACCAGCTACTGGTACCTGATGATACGCGCGAGATATTTGACTCAAGCAGTGATAGCTACTCGGTGGCCTATATCTATGATGGTGAAGTTGAGGCTGCTAAATGGCTGGGGGCCAGTAATAGCGAGAAGTTACCGGTCTATATGGGAAATATACGCCAGCGTAACTCTGGGGAGGTGTTTGAATATACCGGGTATGGTGTAGACCGGAAATTTGACATTTATCCTTTTACCAGGCGGACTATAGTTGAAAATAGCTATGTATTCCTGCAGCATCTGAATATCGTAGGTGGCAGGGTGAACGGTGTCGCTTATGACTACGGTGTTTCCGTAAGTGAGAGAGGCTTACTATCTGATTGCTACCATCTTTACGCCGATAAAAATAGGATATTCGCTAACGGCAGCGCCGAGATATATAGATAACCCAGTAGCGGCTATGTTTCCATCAGCCTTTTGTTTATCTGGCGCAGGGTTTCAAAAAGTTCCGGTTTGAGGGCTAATGCCTCGGATTTCGATATCAGCGCGTCGAGGTCTTTCAGCAGGCAGTGGCCGCCGGCGCCCCGGTAGTCTCCATACAGAACGTCAAAATGCCCCGGAGCCACCCTTTTATCCAGCTCGAAGCACTCGCGCACCTTTTCGTAATCTATATTTGCTGCCTGGCAAATGTCATAAATCTCATTGGCGAATATAACCCTTGTATATAAATAGGCATTGACCATGTACTTAATCATCTCTGCTTCTTCACTGGCAACGATTTTTTTCGGTGCCGTAAAATCCTTAAAAAGTCCGGCCACTTTCTCGGCGGCTGTCCTGTTACCCGTGGTATGGCCGATGATTATCTTATCGGCGTTTAGGAAATCAAAACGCGCGCTTCTTTCTTTTAAGAACTCCGGGCTGGCAATGAAGGTCAACTCCGGGTATCTATCCTGGTAGCCCTGCGTGGTACCCGGGACTACCGTTGACTTGATAATAGCTATGCCCCGGTAGTTGCTGTTAGACAGATTAGTTATGACTTCGTCAATAGCGGATAAGCTTATTGAGCCGTCTTCGTTGGATGGTGTCGGCACGCAGATGAAAATAAAATCACATGCCGTGACATCTTCAAAGCTATCGCTATCTTTGAATTTATCATAAGTCTTTACGGTAAATCCCTTGTTCTCAAAGCCGCATTTTAACGCATCTCCCACATAACCCTGACCGATTATGCCTATTTCCATGCCTCTTGTGTTATCTCCTTAATTAATAATGTTTCATATCAGATTATCCATAATTTCGGCGAACTTCCTCGCCATCTCCCGGTGACTGTAGCGGTTAATAGCCTCTTCATTACCGGTGTAGGCTAACGCTCCTGTTATTTTGTATTCCTGGTATAGTTTAATGAGGGCGCTCCGGATGTCGGCATCGCTGGTAGCGTCAATACCGGCGCTGGTTTCCGTGAGCAACTCACTGACAACGTCGTAATTACCTCCCGTGGCCAGAATCGGCCTTCTGGCGGCCAGATAGTCAAATATCTTACCGGAATGCCAGCCACGCTCCTTTTCGTCTTCCCACTTCAGGAGGAGTAACACCTGTGACTCACGCTGTCTCTGGGTAGCTAAATTTTTAGGTATGCGGTTGTAGTTCTTTACCACGTGATGTAAACCACGCTGTCTTATCTCCTCGTCCAACCAGGTTACATTAGTACCGTAAAACCTGACTTCAATGTCAGCAGCATCAATAATATTACTGTCAATCAACTGCTTAAGGGCGTCCAGCAGCCTGATAGGAGTCTGGTTCCTGGTATAAATGGTCCCGGTATAGGTAATAGTAAACTTGCTGGTTAGACTGACCGGTGGTATATTCACTTCCTCAGGAGCAAAACCGTGCGTTACAACATGAACCTGTTTTCCCTTGTGCAGTGTCCTTAGCTTTTCTGCCCAGGGTGTGGATACAGTTACCAGGGCATCTGCTCTGGCCAGTGTTTTCAGCTCCATTCTTTTATCCAGTATTTTCCGCAGTGGTGAGTAATGATAGTCATGGTTTTGCGACCAGAGGTCGCAAAGATCGGCAAGCCAGGGAGTCGCATACCTGGCCTTTAGCTTACTGGTGACTAAAGAGCTGGTTAATGGATTGGATGAACTGATAATGGCCTCAATCTTTTCTGTCCGCAACAGTTCCTCGCTTGATTTAAGGGCAAATGGTAGCCATCTCTTACAAAAATCGGGGTAAGCCAGGATTTCACTCCCCAGTCTAAGAAACGGATCAAAAAGGGAATTCTTATTGGTTATACCTATTCGTGTTCTTATTTCAGAGCCTATGTTATCTGCAGTATTTAGCTTGAGTAGCTTTTTAATCAGGGATACAGCTTTTACATCGGAATAGGGGGTTTCAATAACTCTAAATGGAAATGGGGATTTAGGCTTATCGTAATTTGACGGCGTTAGAATAATAGGTTCCCAACCAAATTCGGGGAGATACCTGGCTAGAGGTATTGGCCGAAAGCTACCGAATGCTGGATTTAGATGCGCTATTATCAGAACTTGCTTCATTTCATCATTGTGGCAGGGTAACCTCAATAACTGCCCCTTCATCTTTCCATTCTGGCCATACTTCCTCGGTGATTTTTGTGACCTGTATATTATTTGCTGGTACCAACTGTTCAAATATCGCAGCATAATCTCTCAACCACAAACCACGGTAATAAACTCCGAGTCCATGTGGGTCTTTGCGGTCAGGTTTAAAACGATGCCGTTCTACTAAAATCAGTACTTTACGGGCAATTCGGAGCATTTCTTTAATGACCTGGCTGATCTGGTCCGGGCCAATATATATAAGGACGGCATCGGTAAGTATGATGTCAAAGCTTTTATCTGGGAAATGTTCCAACCGGTTTGCCTTACCTGCTGATAGCTTAACGTTTGATATATTTTCCAGGGCGAATAACTCGTTGCCCTTTTGTATTGCCCTGGTGTTGACATCTATTCCTTGCGCTTCTACCTCGGGAAAGGTTTTAGCGATCAGATGTAAGTTTGGGCCGCAGTTACAACCGATTTCTAGGATATTGTCAAACGGTTGATAAGCCGTTATCTTGTCTACGATTAATTGGCGATGGCTATGGTTATGTGAGTCCCAATACCCCATAATCCAGTCGTCATCGCCGTGACATTGCGTATTATACCAGTCATTTTCTTGGCGCAGGTGTCGCCTGGCCCACTCTCTCTCCCGTGCTCTGGTTCCAAACGCGAGTTCGGCCAGGTGAACGGGTATCAAAGCAAAATAAATCCTGGCTGCCGCACGGTAAAGGAGCGGCCATCTTTTAAGACGGTTTTCCAGGAATGTCTTAATACCCATTAGCTATTTACTGTAGAAACTGCGTATAGACGCTATAACGAACTCTGCCTGTTCATTGCTTATCTCGGTATTCAGAGGTAGCGAAATTACTTCGTTGGAGATATTTTCTGTTTCGGGCAGACGAAAATGACCCAGCCCCAGCGCCTTATGGTGGTGCATTGGTTTTGGCCATGAGATTAAAACTTCAATACCACACTCTCTTAGGTGCTTTACCAGCCGGTCTCTATCCCGGGCACGCAGCACATAGTTGGTGTAAACATCAAAGTAGCGGCCTGTTGTGTCAGGCGGTGGGGGTAGTTTGAGGGAAGGCAGCTCTGATAAACCGCCATAGTATAGATTGGCCAGCTCCCGGCGTCTTTCTATCCATCGCGGCAGGTACTTCAGTTTCACATCCAGGATGGCTGCCTGCAGGTTGTCCAGACGGCTGTTAAAGCCGAAGAATAGTATGTCTCCGGTTGTCCTTTGCTGCCCGTGGTCCCTGAGCAGGCGAATTTTTCCGGCTATTTCGCTATCATTGGTTACTACCATGCCGCCGTCACCGGTGCTGCCCAGGATTTTGGCGGGATAGAAGCTGAAGCAGCCGGTATGGCCGAAAGCACCCGCTTTCCTGCAGTCGAAGCTGGCACCCAGTGCCTGTGCCGCATCCTCAATAACGGTGAGATTATGCTTTCTGGCAATATTCATCAACCGCTCCATGTGGCACAGGCGTCCGTTAAGATGAACGGGAATAATAGCCTTGGTACGGGGAGTGATGGCTGCCTCCAGCTTTTCCGTGTCCATGTTGAAGTCTTTACCAACGTCTACCAGTACCGGTGTGGCACCGCAGTGAATAATGGCGGCTACCGTGGCGACGAAGGTATGAGCTACAGTGATAACCTCATCATCACGGCCTATACCGACAGCCAGCAGCGACAGGAAAAGGGCATCGGTGCCGCTGTTAACGCCCACGGCATAGTCCACACCGAGGAAGGAGGCAACGTTTCTTTCAAACTGTTTCAGCTGGTCACGTAATATATAGTCCCCGTTGGTGAATATGTCTTTAACCGTGGTCATAATCTCGCTCTCCAGGTTATGGTAGTGAGCAGGGAAGTCAACAAACGGTACCTTATAGGTCATTAATATTCCTCCAGTAATTTCCTGGCCGCCGAGACTATCTGCCCGGCGCCGGGGTAATACGCTTTCTCCAGTGCTGAACTCGCTGGGGCGGGGCTATCGGGCAGTGTAATCCGTACTACCGGAGCCTTTAGCTGCCGGAAAGCTTTCTCGGCAGCCAGGGCGGCAATCTCGCCGGCTATACCGCAGGTTCTCCAGCCCCCGTCGGCAACTATCAGCCGCCCGGTTTTACATATTGATTTCAGTATTAGCTCCTCATCCAGTGGCTTGATGGAGCGTAAATCTATTAGCTCGGCATCAATACCCTCATCTTTCAGGCTCTCTGCTGCTTTTATGGCCTCCACTGTCATATATGAGGAGGCTATGATGGTAATATCCTTGCCTTCCTGTCTGACGGTTGCCTCACCGAGGGGAGTGGCATATAGCCCTTCCGATACGTCATCTTCCAGATTATATAACCAGCGGTCGTCTATATAGACTACCGGGTTATCGTCTGCCACGCTGGCGACGAGCAGTCCCTTGGCGTCAGCGGGTGTCCCGGGCATAACCACTTTGAGGCCCGGTATATGGGCGAACATAGCCTGCAGGGCCTGCGAGTGCTGGGCGGCTTGCTCGCCGCCGCGGTTGATAATGCCCCAGATAGTTAAGGGAACGCTCAGCTGACTACCAAACATGTAGTACCAGTTGGCAGCGTGGTTGGCTATCTGGTCCATGGCGTAATACATAAAGTCCAGCCTGGGATGTACCAGGATGGGCCGCATACCGGCCAGTGCCGCGCCTATAGCCGCGCCGGTAATGCCGTTTTCGGATACCGGTGTGTCAATAATCCGTTCGCTGCCAAACCGTTCAATAAGGCCGTTTGTTGTCGTGCCGACGTACCACGGGCTGGTAACGCCCTGGCCAATGACAAAGACACGTTCATCGGCGGCGATGAGCTGGTGCAGGGTTTCGTTAATAGCAGCTGCGTATGAAATTATTCGCATTTTATATCTGACCTTTGAATACGCTCAGCAGGTTATTTTTGTCCGGTACGGGCAGGGGGCTTGCCTTGGCCAGGGTAACCGCCTCGGTTACGGACTCTTCAACGCTGCTATAGACGGCTATCATCTGTGACGGCGAGGATACCCCCTGTTTTATCAGAAATTCCTCGAAGGCCCTGATGGGGCAGCGGTCCATCCAGTAGTCCAGTTCGTTTCTATTTCTCAGCCCCTGGTCTATGTCATTACTGGGGCCAACGTGCCCCCGCCAGCGGTATGTTGAGCATTCAATTAAAGTAGGCCCCTGTCCGCTCCTGGCACTAATCACTGCCCTGTTTACTGCTTTGTAGACCGCTATGACATCATTCCCTTCCACTCTGATGCCGGACATGTTGAACATCTCTGCTTTACGGTAAATACGGGTATCAGCCAGGCAGGAAGCTAATGGCATATGCGTGGAATAGAAGTTATTTTCGCAGATAAACAGTACCGGCAGTTTCCTGAGCGCAGCAAAGTTCAGCGATTCGTAAAAGGTGCCCTCGTCAACAGCACCGTCACCGAAAAAAACTACCGAAATGCTGCTTTTCCCCTGCAGGGTAAAACCCAGGCCGGCACCTACCGCCAGGGGTATTACCCCGGCAACTATAGCCGAACTGCCCGGGAGACCCATATCGGGGGCTGACAGGTGCATGGAGCCGCCTCTGCCTCGGGAGCAGCCGGTTATTTTGCCGAATAGTTCGGCCATCAGCGTGTTAATATCACCGCCCTTGGCAAGGTAATGACCGTGTGAACGGTGATTGCTGAAGACCCAGTCCTGCCTGTTCAGCGCCGCACATGCTCCGGCGGCAACTGCCTCCTGACCGATATAGAGATGGCAGGGGCAGATAATCTCTCCTTTGGCTACAAGCTCGCCCACCACCTCTTCAAATTTACGGATGGTCAGCATGGTGAGGTGCATTTTCTTGAGCAAGTCACGGGAGATACCGCTGGTAGGTTCTATAGTGAGAGAGTTCAAGCCTTCGTCACTCAATTTTTATCCTCTCCTCCAGGCCGTAGTTTTTATACCACTGGACGAACTCCGCCAGTCCTTTACCCAAATCATAGTTCGGTTGCCAGCCAAGCAGATTTTTCGCCCGGGAAGCATCGGCAATCAGCCTGTTGACCTCGCCAATTCTCGGCTCAACGTGTACCGGCTCTATGATGTCTTTCTTACCGCATAAGCCGATGATTGTATTGGCTAGGTCGATGATGGATACCTCGCTGCCGTTACCGAAATTTACCGGCTCTGTCAAAGGCTCCTGGTAATGCATTACCAGGTCAAGCGCTTTAACCACATCCTCAATGTAGGTATAATCACGCGTCTGCTTGCCGTCACCGTAGATTATAGGGGGCACATTGCTCAGGACCCGGCGGGTGAATATAGATATGACACCACCATATCCCAGGTCTCGCTGGCGGGGGCCAAAGGCATTAAAGAGCCTCACGATGGCGATGTTCATACCGTAGGTCTGGATATAGGCATAGCACATCCTGTCGGCGGCTATTTTGCTGGCACCGTACGGATGCGGGGCGTTAAGCGGGTGTTTTTCGTCTATGGGGGCGTACTGTGCTGAGCCGTAGACTTCGCTGGTAGAGGCAAAGATAACCTTCTTGGCGTCGTGCAGCCGGGCTATCTCCAGTATGTTCTGTGTGCCCATGACATTTATTTCATAGGTGAGATTCGGCTCAATGTAAGACCTGTCCACGTGTATCTGGGCAGCCATGTGAAAAATTACATCCACGTCGCGCATTATATCTTCCAGCATGTGGTAATCGCGTATGTCCGCCTTTATGAGCTTGAAGTTACGGATGTCAAGAAGGTGCCTGACATTCAGCAAATTACCGCTCATGAAATTATCCAGGCACAGCACCGTATGCCCTTCTCTGGCGTACTTTTCACAGAGGTGGCTGCCGATAAACCCGGCGCCACCGGTTACCAGTATCTTCATTTTTACACCTCTTAGCCGGTTTAATTATTCAGATTTCGCCGTTTTGCCATCGCCTGTATTGCTTCATACCTTTGTCGATAGCCTTAAAATACTTCGGGTTACGGAAGAGAATACTGAGCCCCGTTACGTAAATACAGTAGAAGGCGAGCCGCAAATATGACAGATTAAAGTTCTTCAGCAGATAGGTGGTATGGTCTCTGATGGTATTATAATTCCGGTCGCTGTTCCACGAGCCTCCGGTATGGCTGGAGTGGTGATAGGCTACTGCCCTGGAGTTGTAAATCAGCTTTCTGCCTTCGTGGCGCGTAAGGATAGTACCCAGATTATGCTCCTCCACGTAGTCCAGGTCCATGACTTTTTCAGGACCATGCGAGACAAGTATATCACGGTAGTATGAAGAGTTACCGCTGTTTAAGAATTCTACCGATAGATAACCGGCAGCGGGTGCTGCCAGGTAAGCATATGGCAGACCGATGAAGTTTATTCTGCCCATACGCTTGTGGTACAGGCGTGCTCTAATCCGGGTGAATAAACGGTACAGCCCGCTATCCAGGTAAGGTGTCGGGTCAATAATAATACCGCCTACGCCTGCCGCATCCGTATTGTCCTGGTAGCTTCTTAGGATTTCGGCAAGCCAGTCTGGCTCCAGGGTGACATCGTCATCCAGGTAAGTTACTATCTGGCCGCTCGTTGTCTTGAGGCCTATGCTCCTTGATACCTGGGCCCCCATCTGGCCCCTATTGTTAATCTGGACTATATTTAGACTGCTACTTTCTTTAAAAGGGTCTATTGCCGCCTGTACTTCGGGGGTAATACCGCCGTCAACTACGATTATCACCTCGTAGGGGAGGACCGTCTGCTTTTCCAGAGAGCCGAGGCACAGGGGCAGGCTGTCAGGGCGGTTGTAGGTGGGTATGATGATTGATACTTTAAGGTCGTTAACGGGCAATATTCTCTCCTTTTCGTCTGATAACAAATACCCAGCCTCCGGCTACGGCATGCGGGGTATAGTCGGATAGTCTGAATTCCATGCGCTTTAGCGGGTTCAGACATGTCCAGTCAAGGAACAATCCCAGGTCCAGGTCCCGGATGAGCACTATCTCAAAACCGTTACTGATGAGCAAGCGGCTGAATATGCCGAGAGAGAAAAACTGCACGTGATGGCAGAATATGTTCTCGCTGTAGTAGGGCGACGGCGAGCCGGTCAGCCGGGTGTATATGCTTTTAGGCAGCTTGTGAAACAGAGGGGTGATGCCGAGCTTTTGAAATAACCGGCTGAATAGCAATTCGTTAATACAGTAACCGTTGGGGACGGTTACTATACCCATGCCGTCCTTCTTGAGATGGCGGCTCAGTGTTTTTAATATAAGCTCCGGTTTAGGACAGTGCTCCATAACCTCGGAAGCAATGACAATATCAAACTCGTCAGGTAAATCAAGGGTCTCGCCGTCTCCCACCAGGTACCGGGCATCCGGGAATGGGTTTTTGGCGTTACACACCGTAATAGAATTCTCATCAATATCAACACCGGTAACGGAATGTCCCAGGGAGCTTATCGGGAACGAGATGGCGCCGATACCGCAGCCTATCTCCAGTATCTTCAATTTATTTGACTCACGGAGCTGCGAGTAGCTCATGACCTGCTCCACTATGAGCTTCAGCCGTCTTAGCTGCAGGAGGTTATTGAAAACAGTATAGTCCAGGTAGCTATCGGCTTGGGTCATATCCTCTTGAGCTTTCCTTTCTAAAGACATCATATTCACGCCTGTTTAATATTACCAGCCCAAGTCAATATCCCTGGACTTTTTCCGGGAAAGAGCATAGGGCAGATAGTGCCGTGCCGAATAAAGCACCGAGCCCCATATGGCGGGCCGGGTGAGCACTCTGAATAGATAGCCGGGGCTAAAAAATACACGGTTTAGCGACCACTTGTTCCAACGGTAGATTTCCTCGGTTGATAGATGTGGGTAGTTTGGCCTGCCATCCACCAGCCAGCCATTCTCGGCGAGCGATTCATAGAGCGGCGTACCCGGGTAGGGCCTGGTTATCTCTACGGTATACCTCAGGCAGGGCAGTTTTTTAGCCCACTCGGTAGTAGCCTTAATAGTGTCTACGGTTTCTCCCGGCAGCCCGGTAATGAAAGCACCGATAACCTCCAGCCCCGCTTTTCTCGCGTTGCGGGCGTACTCTTCAGCCCCGGCTACGTTTATCCCCTTGGCGATGTTATTTAATATCTCGTTACTGGCGCTTTCGAAACCGGTCTCCAGGATATGGCAGCCTGCCCGCTTCATCAGCTTGAGAGTGTTATAGTCAAGGTTTGCCCGTGAGTAGCAGCTCCAGCGCAGCTTGAGTTTATTATCAATAATGGCCTCGGACAGCTCAATAGCTCTATCCCGGGGGATTGTATCGTCCTGAAGATATACTTCTTTGACATAGGGCATCTCTTCCTTGACGAACCTGAGCTCCTCAACGACATTTTTGATATTACGTTTTCGGTAGCCGACCCCTTTATTAATGGTATGCGGCCAGAAGCAGAAAGTGCATTTACCCCAGGCGCAGCCCCGGCCGGTAAAGAGGTCAACAAAGGGATAAGGATGGCAGCTCTGGCGGTAGTTCTTGATATTCAGGTGCCGGCGATAGACATCGGTGACAAAGGGGAATTTATCAAGCTCTTCACCCGAGACCGGCTCTCGCGGCGGGTTCTCGATAACCTCTCCCTTATCGTTCTTCCAGAGAAGGCCTTTAATCTCGGACAGGGGCACTTTACTGGCGAGTTCCAGCACGGTGAAGTCATACTCGCCGCGGGCAAGGAAGTTGACCTCTGGTGACCTCTTGAGAGTCTCCTCGGAATCAAAAAAGGCAGAGGGACCGACCAGAATAATCTCGCTGCCGGTAAGCTCGCGAATGCGCCCGGCGACCTTCAGGTCGTTATCCAGACTCTTAAAGGAAAAGTTGATTACGGTGAGTTCCGGAGAAAATTCTTCGGCTATCCGGTAGGTCTCTTCATGGCTTATGCCGTGGGAAGGGGCATCCACCAGCTTTGTCTCGTGCTCCTCTCTTTCCAGCAGCGCTGTAGCGTAGGCCAGATAAATAGGGTACCACCAGCTACCACTGATCTGCACGCCTTCCCACCGGGCGTTCCGTGAAAAACCCGCAATGTACGGCGGCATAAGTAATAGAACTCGCATTTACAGCCTCAGGTTAGTTATCTCGCATTTTCTTGAGTGATTTTAGGGCATCTTCGGTGAACTGTCGCACGGTATCACGGGTGTATTTATGGTCTGCCATACGGGTTAGAAAATCGGGCGGGATGGTAATTATATGCGCCCCGGCCATGGCGGCCTGAAGTATGTCGGCCACGGACCTGATACTGCCCACGATAATCTTGCTGCCAAACTGCCAGCGCTCCAGCCAGTCTACCGAGTTTCTTATCACCTCAAAGGCGTCACCGCCTTCGTCGCTTATTCTACCGGAGAAGATGCTTATGTTGGTGGCACCGGCCTTGGTGGCCAGGATGACCTGTCCCAGGGACAAAGCTACCGTTGCATTTACCCTGATGCCTTCTTTTTCCAGCTGGTGTATTACGCTGTAGCAGGGTACGCCGCTTGCTGTCTCCTGCGGTATCTTGATTACGATGTTCGGTGCTATGCCGGCAAGCTCCCGGGACTGCGTCATCATCTCCTGCAAATCGTTGGTGGTAACTTCAACACTCACCGGGCGGGGATTAACCAGTTCGGCTATTTCCCTGGCGCCCTTTTCTATATTAAAAACTTTATCCTTGAGCATAATGGACGGGTTGGTGGTAACGCCGTCTATGATGCCCATGTTGAGCCATTTTTCAATCTCACTGATATTTGCCGAGTCAATAAAGATTTCCATATTAGCGCTCCTTTAAAATAACTGATACTGCGTCCATCAGGTTTGGCGTGATAGCATCGGGTCTGGCATCAAGCTCGTCCATCAGGTTGCACAGCTCGCACTTCATCCGACCCAGCAATATTGTCCGGCAGCCGGCGTTCCTGCCTGCCTTTACATCGGTAAGTCCGTCGCCTATCATCCAGGACTGTGACAGGTCTATTTCATGCTCAACGGCTGCCTTGAGCAGAAGACCCGGTTCCGGTTTACGGCAGCTACAAGTGTCTCTCAGAGTATCCACTCTGGCCTCCGGGTGGTGAAAGCAGTAGTATTCACCGTCCAGGCAGGCTTTCTGTGCAGCCAGCTCCGCTGCCATTTTTTCGCGTATCTTCTCAAAAGTTTCCCTGGAAAGCTGCCCCTTGGCAATCCCCGGCTGGTTGGAAGCTATGATAACCCGGTAACCGGCGCCGTTTAGTTTTTTTATCGCTTCGGCGCTCCACGGAAAAAGTTTTAGCTGGGCTACGGTAAATGGTGAGTCAATTATGCCCCTCTCGGCGTAATAAACAAGCTCATTTATCACACCGTCTCTATCCAGAAAAACGGCCCTGTTCATGACCTGACCATCTTCCCCTTAAGACAACTGCATATCAGATGTTCCAGTGCCAGGTGGATGGATTCTACCTGGGGTGTGGCATCTGATGGGACAATAATATTTACATCGGCAATCTCTGTCATTATGCCGCCGTCAAAGCCGGAGAACCCGATAGTTTTACCTCCCGTTTCCTTGGCATACTGCATGGCTTTAACCAGGTTTTGTGACCACAAACCGGCTTTGTCATGGCCGGCGCCACCGTGCACGCTGATACAGATAAGGACGTCATGTTTCTCAAAGCGCCCTTTAAGCTGCTCGTAGAAAAGGTTACTGAAGCCCTCGTCATTTATCAGGGCGGTCATGAGCGGTATATTATCATTCAGGCAAAATGCCTTAAACCGCTTTTTATCGTCCACAATTGTGGCTTTACTCAGGTCGCCGGCAAAATGAGTGGCGGTGGATGCCGAGCCACCGTTGCCGCAGATAAAGACCTGGTTACCCTGCTGCCAGGCTTCCCAGAGAAGCTCCACGGCCCGGTCTATATCGTGAACAGGCATATTATTAAGGACTGCCCTTGCTTCCGATAGATAATTCTCTATAAACTCTCTATTGTCCATGCTCATCTTAAAACCTTTTCATATTGACCAAAATTTTAGCCCCTTCAAAGTCAAAGTGAAATCGCGCCGGTCTTAGCCCCATATTTTCCATGGCCTCAGCTAAACGGGGCTTATCACTGTTGATACAATAGAACATGAAAAAGCCGCCGCCGCCGGCACCCATAATCTTGCCGCCAAGAGCACCCTTTTTCCGGGCTACCTCGTAGCATTCATCGATAAATGGGTCGGATATTTTATTGGAGCGCTCTTTCTTAAGCTTCCAGTGAGCATCCAGTAGCTCGCCGAGATTATCTATCTTACCCTGCTCCAGTTGTTTACGTGTCTCAAGCCCTGTTTCTTTTATCTGGTGCAGGTTGCGGGTCATCGCTGGGTCATTGTTGTGGCTCCTACTGTCCTGCTCCGCAAGTATCTCCGAGGCGCTCCGCTCCTTTCCGGTAAAAAAGAACATCAGATTGCTCTCAAGCTGGTCAATGGCTACATCCGATATCTGAAGAGGTTCAACCAGGACCTCGCCGCTCTTATCAAAAGTAAGACAGGTAATACCACCGAAGGCGGCGATATACTGGTCCTGTTTACCGATGGGTTCGCTCAGGACGTTTATCTCTATATGGCATGCTTCCTCGGCCAGCTGTTGCTGGGTGATAAAATCCCGTTTGTAGGTGTGGAGAGTGTTTAAGAGCGCCACGGTGAAGCTGGACGATGAACCCAGTCCTGAGTTAGCCGGGACATCAGCGACGGAGTGAAGCTCGATGCCGTGTTCAATACCGGTAAACTTGAGCGCCTCCCTGAAAATACGGTGCTCTATCTCGGCGACACTGTTTCTTATCTCCATACGGGAGTAGCTGAGACGGATACTGTTATAGAACCTCTTGCTCGCCAGCACCGAGCAGTAGCGGTCAATCGCCGCAGCAATGACAAAACCGCCGTGCTGGCTGTAATAAGACTCGAGGTCTGTGCCGCCACCCCCCAGCGTGATTCTAACCGGCGCTCGAGATAGAATCATATGGCAATCTCTCCTTTTAAGGCAGCCTGTCTAAATTCGTCCAGTCCTTCCGGAGACCCTATCTGGTAAAACCGCCTGCCTGCTTCGTAAGCCTCAAGTTCTCCAATCTCTATCAGTTTAGTAAATAGCGTCTCCAGCGAACAGGCCTGATTTGATGGCACCAGTTTAAGGGTTTCCTTTCTCAGTATACTTATCCCGTAATCTATATAGACCATATTCCCAGTCTTGTTTGTCTTACTATAATACATTACCGTGTTGCCGTCGATAGCTACGTTGCTACTGTCATAGCGGTCAAAATTTTTGTAGACCACCATCAGACCCAGCCGGCGGCAACCGTTAAAACGTGACATAACGTGTGTAAAATCAAGGGAAAGGTAGGAATCACCATACATCACGAAGAAGTTATCTTCCAGTAAGTGTTCGGCATTTTTTAAAGCACCGGCGGTGCCCAGTAGCCTACCCTGTTCCTGGCTGTATATTATATTAACTCCGTAGCTATGGCCGTCGCCGAAGTGCTCGCTGATTTGCTCACCCTGATAACCCGTGCAGAGGACTATATTCGTCACCCCTCCCTGGCTTAAGAAATCCAACTGGTAGGCGAGGAACGGTTTACCGTCAATCTCAACGAGGGATTTGGGCATGTTATCCGTTAACGGTTTTAGCCTGGTGGCAAGTCCACCGGCCAGGATAGCTACCTGCATACTATACCTTTCTCAGAATTTCTCTAATTGATTTCAGTACCGCTTCATCCGAGGTATATTTTACCTGCCAGCCCAGTCCGGCCATTTTTGCCACGTTGAACCTGACCTGGGGCACGTCCCCGGGCCAGCCGCGGTCACTGCCTGTATATTTAAAGCGCACCCCCGTTAACCCCATCTCCGCTACCAGCATGCTGGCTATGGTATTTACCTCGGTAGCCGACGAACAGCCGAGATTATATACATTAACCCTGTCACCCGATTTATTAAAGCCGAAGAGAATGCCGTCCACGCAGTCTGTGACATGTAAATAGGGTTTGCACTGTTTGCCATCGCCGAGTATCTCCAGCTCGGTGGTATTTTGCTTCAGCTTGGCTATGAAGTCCGATATAACGCCGTGCGTGGCTCTGCCGCCCACGACGTTAGCGAACCGGAAAATCCAGGCCTGCATATCAAAAGTGCCGCAGTAGGCGCTTATCAGCCCTTCCGCGGCCAGTTTACCGGCGCCGTATAAAGATATGGGGAAGACAGGCCCGTAGTCTTCGGGCAGGGGGATGACTGGCGTCTCTCCGTAAATGGTGCCGCTTGAAGCGAAAATAATCCTGCTGATGCCGTTCAGGCGCATTGATTCCAGGACATGGTAGGTAGCGATTGTTTCCTGTTCCAGGTCAAGCCTGGTATTGTCTATACCCTTTCTGGCATCCGGGTTAGCTGCCAGGTGGCAGACAACGTCGTGAGACGCCATTGCCTTTTTCAGGCTGTCAAAATCCAGCAGGTCGGACTGGATAAAGGTAAAGTTACTTTTATTGAGGTGGTGTTTAATGAACTCCTCTTTCCCGGAAGACAGATTGTCGTATACGGTTACACTATCCGTCTCCATGAGTCTATCCACCAAATGGCTGCCAATAAACCCGGCACCGCCGGTAACAAAGTATCTCATTATATGACTATCACCTCTAACAAGTGTTGCACTCACCTCCGTTTTATTAACCCTTTCCAGAAGCCGGCCGAGTACAGGCTGTGCTCGGTAATATATATGGCCGGCAGTGACAGGAGGTACTTTATGTTTCTTTCTTTAACGGCGAAACGGGCACCGATAGTTAATACTGCAGCCAGGTATAACACAATTAAGCCCGGTAACAGCCATCGGCTGAAGATTAAAGACAGAAAAATTAAGGGCAGCATGAGCGGCGGTACCGCCTGCAATCCGAACTTGCGGGCTATCCCTCTATCACTCCCGTAGCGGAACATCTGCCTGGCAAACTGCTTAAAACCACGTCCGTGGTCATGGAGTATAACCGCTTCGGGGTAGTAAAGCAACCTTCCCTTTTTAAGTATCCGGCTGTTAAGGTCAACGTCCTCGGCACCGGGTAATCGGGGGTTAAAGCCCCCCGCATCAAATATATCCTGCCGGCGGTACATACTGTTACAGCCGCTGATGCTATTTACAAATCTGCTGTTTTTAAATAATCTGCCCTGGACTGAGTTGGCGCTGCCGAGAAAAGTACCGTAGGCAAGGTTTACTGAATGGACCCAGAAGTCCTCGCCGATGTTTTTAATGGCGCCGCCCACACCGGCAATGCCGTCATCAAAGGCTACGGCCAGTTTGGCGAGCCAGTCGGGCTCAGGTATACAGTCAGCGTCTGTAAAGGCTATATATTTACCGCTGGCATATTCTATCCCGACCTGGCAGGCACCGCTTCTGGTGCCATAATCCTCATAAAGGACTGTAACCGGCAATTTCCTGGCGCTTTCAACAGTCTCGTCGGTAGAGTGCCCGTCAACGACTATGACTTCTCGGGGCCTGCATGACTGGGAAAAGACGGCATTCAAACATCTTTCAATCTTTTTAGCCTCGTTGCGCACGGGTATAATGACCGATATCTCAAAGGTACTCATTGTCAGTATTCCTCAAGATAAAGCTGACCAAAAAGTGTCCCCAAAGACGCGTCGAATATCATTAATACCAACATACTTAGCTCATAGTAACATAAGTGCAGCTATATTTTAATAGGAATTTATAACTATACGCTGTTATATCGGGCAAGGTATTATATAACCTAGCATGTTAATCATTATAACGTTAATAAAGACAACTGTCAATTAAAAAGACATTAGGCGTTACAGTCACATTTGAATTTGCTCTTAGCATTTACTGTTCAATCTGCCCTTTTATTATAAAGGGCAATATAGATTTTCTACGTATTAGCATGATGGTAAAAATCACGAGTATTGCCAGGCCGATAATCTCAGGTATGAATATTTCCGGTATGTTTAACAGACCTTGAAATATATTTTGTGTCCAGTTGGACAGGGATATTTGCGGGAAAGAAAGGCCAAGCGCCGGCCAGAACAGGGTTTTGGGTTCCAGCCACATCCGGTCCAGTAGCAGATGCATAAAAGTGCCGAAGGCGATAGCCAGTAAACCGGTTTTTTGGCGGCTGCGGTAAATAATATAACCGGCAATGGAGAGTAAAACTAAGAAGAGGAGCGTGTGGCTGAAAATACGTCCGTTACTGAATATATCTCTAAAGATGAATTGTCCTACCGGTTTATCAATAATATCAGGGAGGAGCGAGCCCAGAAGTAATAACCGTATATCCAGGTAATTGGCGAGCGAGTGAAAGGAAAAGCGTCCTTTTAAGAAGGGCGTATTGCTTGCTACCAGTGGGGCAGGGAGATTTTTGGCATTACGGGGCAGCTTATTATGGCCAGGAGAGTGGGAATAGTATCCACCGAGCGTGCCCTTGAGCAGCAAGGTTGCGCCCAGAGTAATACCGGTATGTGCCAGTACTAGCATTCGGGGTGCCTGACTACCACCTCTTATATTATTTCAGCATACATCTGACAGGCTACAATAAAACAGGTTGTGCTGCATCTGGTTAGCTGTGCTGATATTATAGCACTGTTCGCCCGGCTGTAAGTCATTAAAAACTGATATTTATCTTATATTACATGTCTATTTTGCTACCTGCCAGCGTAAGGCGAAATGGCTGGTAGATTAGTAATAGCCGGTACCGGCCGCAGCCGTTTAATACAGCTTGCGAAAATGGTGCTCATATGATAAATTAAAACCTGCGGGGCTGTAGCTCAATTGGGAGAGCGTTTGACTGGCAGTCAAAAGGTAGAGGGTTCGAATCCCTCCAGCTCCACCAAAA
>CAYYQY010000022.1:0-29186 GCA_964473905.1 uncultured Dehalococcoidales bacterium
GAAACCTGCTTCGGCTGCGAGAACCTCTTGACTTAGACCACGCTCATCGCGAAGAACGCGTAGACGCCTGCCAAATTGCTTGAGGATTTCTTGTCTAGCATTAGAATTTGTATTCATTCAGGTTAAGTATGGCATTATGTCACTTATATGGCCACCCGATATAAGTGACATACAACGGTTTGAAAAGAGGTTTGCTGAGTTTGTGAGTTCAGAACGTCTCCATCGGAAGATCTTCAAGTTGCAAGACGGTATGATAGTCTACCGAACAGAATGTATTATACCCAACAAGCGGGATAGCCGACCTCCGCTTCTACTTGTTTTTGGAAACCCCGCATCGCATTCTGTGGTATCGGGGATGTTTTTCTCTTACCAAGGGAACAGGCAAGAGCATGGCATATGGAATGTCCTCAACAGGGGTGGTATTCTCTCGTTCCCATCTGTTCAGAGGGATAAATCGGCAGATAACCTCGATAAATTGATGCAATCAAGGAAGAATTCGCTCTTAGATAAGCTAGATTACGAGTCTCAGTTTCGGGTTGGTTTTGTTGTGTATTATTCGATGCCTACTCCTGCTACTGGGAAGTGGAATGGGGTCTCAGGCCTTCGCAGATTATTAGCAAGCGAGGCTTTCATAAAGATAGGCGAAGCTGAGAAACAACGTATAGACGGAATAATTAGTGATTTTTTGACTCCCAACGGAGCGGTAATCGCCTTCCAGAAAGATGCCTATTTAGGGATCAAATCCCTCGAAAGTCCGAACTACAGACTCGTTCAAGCTAAAGAAGGTGGTTTAGTTGGGAAATGCCAAAGCAATTTCAACATAATGCTGTAAGGTATGCCACCGACTCGTCCGCATTACAGGAATTTGAGCATTCGACTAGTACAGAACATAAAGACGCACGTTCTACGGGAAGGTATTTGAGATAAAAAGAGATGGGAGGCTCGACGCCTCTCCTCTCGGTTTTGACACTTTCCGTGACGCTCCCCTCTTGGTTTTGACGTTCACTTTGACGTTGACGTCAAACAACACAAACTAATAGTTGACCACACCGATCGTGGTTTTCGGGTTCACGGGACTGCACCGAACGATATGGGACACGATGGAACGTTACTTTAGGCTCGAGATTTTAAGTCCGCTGCGTCTGCCAATTCCGCCACCCCGGCCCTGACGTTCGTTATTTTACAGCGTTTGGGGAAACGGTTCAAGCAGATAGACCATGGACTTCGCCCGTAAGGCCAGATTGTCACACTAAACTATAAACCGGCGTCAGGCGCTCACGGCTTCCAGCAACTGGAAAACGGCGCCGCCAATGAGTTTTCTTCTGCTGACCTTGAGCCCCGCTGCCTCCATCTCCGAGGCCAAATCCCAGGTCTCCACCATGCTAACTGCTTCTTTATTGCTATCAAGACCGGTAATAAATCTGGAGATAAACTGCCCCCATTTCTTATCCGGATAGTGAAAATCAAAGACAAAGAGTTTGCCACCATCGGCGAGGACCCGCCGTGCTTCTCTCAAAGTGCCGTAGCGAAACGGCTGTGTCATATGGTGTAAACCCAGGCAAATAAAACATTTATCGAACCGGCCGTTGCCAAACGGCAAAGCTTCAGCCCTGGCCCGGAGAATACTTACGCGGTTATCCGGCAATGCCCTGCTGGTTATCTCAAGAGCGTTACCGGCGCTATCTATCCCGATTACATAGCCGCCGGTGCCGGCAAGCTCAGCTATCAAAGAAGTGAATTTACCATCGCCGCAGCATATGTCCAGCAGCCTTTCCCCTCGCACCGGAGCGGCAAAACTTAAGCACTCTCTCCTGAACCGTCTTTCACCCCCGTACGGCAGGTAAAAATTTATATTCACCAGGCGTTTGTAACATGGAGCCCACAGGCTCCAGAAGCTGACACTACCGCGCAATATATAATACTCCCCAGACAAGCATCACCAAATTTATAATTATTATTATATTATACCTAACCCGATTAGTTTATGCTTTTTGTTGCTTAAAGATAACTGCCGGTAGACCTGCTATACACCTCATCTGTAGACAATACCCCGGTTAAAATGGTAAATTATTTTCAGCCTTGATAACCTTAATCAGTATAAAATATACTGCGCGCAGGGGCTCCAGTAGCCCCGGTTTTGATTTATTTAACAGATTTATGGTGAGGGTTATGATTTGAGCAGGGTTATCAAACGCTTCATACAAGAGACTTGGAGGGGAAACGGGGATATATGAATAAAATAGCCGAGTATCTGGGTAAACCAGTCGAGGAGTTTACCAGACGGGACCTGGTCAAGTTTATTCAGGAGCAAAATATAGAGATGGTCAATTTTCGCTACGTCGGCGGCGACGGCAGGCTGAAAACGCTAAATTTCGTTATCACCGGCAGGGCACAGTTAGACCGCCTGCTGTCAACGGGAGAAAGGGTGGATGGCTCCAGCCTGCTGCCTCACATCAACCCTGCTGCCAGCGATTTATACGTTATACCCCGGTATAAAACAGCATTCGTTAACCCGTTCGCCAGCATTCCGACCGTAGATATCCTGTGCTCGTACTATAACAGCCAGGGAGTCCGGTTGCCCAGCTCTCCCGAGAACATCGTTAAAAAAGCTCATGAGGAACTGCAGAAAAGCACCGGGTTAAGCCTGGAGGCGATGGGTGAACTGGAATACTATGTTCTGTACGACAGCCAGCAAAGCTATCCGGTCTTACCGCAAAAGGGCTACCATGAGTCTTCACCGTTTACCAAGTGGGAGCAGTTGAGACTCGAGGCAATGCAGGCCGTCGCCCAGGCGGGAGGCAATATAAAGTACGGCCACACCGAGGTGGGCATACTGAATAGCGAAGACTTTAAGATGGAGCAGCACGAACTGGAATTTATGCCGGCGCCTATAGAAGATGCCGCGGACCAGATTATTATTGCCAAATGGATGTTACGGATGATCGCCTATAAGTACGGCGTAACCATCAGCTTTGCCCCCAAGATTTTAATCGGACATGCCGGCAGCGGGCTCCATATCCATTCGCGGCTGGTGAAGGACGGGAAGAACATGATGGTGGCAGGAAGCCAGATAAGCGATATGGCCAAAAAGGTGATTGCGGGTTATTTGAAGGGAGCGCCTTCACTGACCGCCTTTGGCAATATCGTGCCCACGTCCTATCTCCGGCTGGTACCGCACCAGGAGGCACCGACCCACGTCTGCTGGGGATATGGGAACCGCTCCACACTGGTCAGAGTACCCCTGGGCTGGCTCAATGTTAATAACATGGCGCAGGACGCCAATCCCGTTGACAGGGCAGAAATACCGGAGTTTATGGTCAACCAGACGGTAGAACTCCGCTGCCCCGACGGCTCGGCCAATATTTACCTCTTGCTCGCCGGTATGGCAGTAGCCGCCCGGCACGGCCTGGAAATGGCAGACGCTTTACGCGTAGCCGAGAACCTCTATGTTGATGTTAATATCTTCGCTCCGGAGAACAAACCGCTTCAGGAGAAGCTGCCCCATTTGCCCACGTCCTGCTGGGATTCAGCCGGCATCCTGCTGAAGGAGCGTGAACTATACGAGAAGGACGGGGTCTTCCCGGCTACCGTCATTGATGACCTGGCGAAACAACTCAAGAGCTATGACGACCAGGGACTGAGCGAGAGATTATACAACAAGAAGGATGAAATCAAGAAGACGATAAACGAATACCTCCACTGCGGCTGACCCGGAAGCCGATGGCTCTATGATGCGCCGGCGGTGAGAGAAAATTGTGGGGGAGGGGAATTTGACTTTACCCGAAAATTTAGGCCGGTTTGAATCTCTGGTGGCCATTATTGCCCGGCTGCGCGCCCCGGACGGCTGTCCCTGGGACAGGAAACAGACGCACCGCACCCTCAGAGAAAACCTGCTTGAAGAGTGCTATGAAGTAATTGAAGCCCTGGACGAAGAAAACTCAACCGGGCTCTGCGAAGAACTGGGCGATTTGCTGATGCAGATTGTGCTTCATGCGCAGATTGCCACCGAAGCGGACGAATTCAAGCTGGAAGACGTCATCAGCGGTATCAACAAAAAGCTGATACACCGCCACCCCCACGTATTCGGCGCCAAGCAGGTCAACAGCGCCGAAGAGGTGCAGCTCAACTGGGAGCTTTTAAAGCAGGAGGAGCGGGTAAACAATACGTCAATACTGGAGAGTGTCCCCAAACTGTTGCCAGCTCTGGCCTATAGCCAGGAGGTTCAAGACCGGGTAGCGAGAGTGGGTTTTGACTGGGAGAATATAGACGGGGTCATCGACAAGCTTACCGAAGAGGTAAACGAGCTTAAACAGGCGCAAAACGAGGAGGAAATCAGGGACGAATTTGGCGACCTCCTCTTTACCCTGGCCAATATTGCCCGCCGCTGGGGGGTTGACGTGGAATCGGCTTTAAGGCAGGCCAACCGGAAATTCTACGAGCGCTTCTCCTGCATAGAAAAACTGAGCCGCGAGCGCGGCCAGGACTTCAGCAAGCTCACCTTTGATGAGCAAAATGCCCTGTGGGACGAGGCCAAAAAAGAGATGTCCGGCTGATATTCAGGCTCGGGGCAACAGTATTCCATTTTTACCCGCCTTGCGCTCCGGTTGAGCTTCAACGCCAGGACAGCTATAATAGTTATTGCTCGCTATGACTTCGGGAATAGTCCTGCACAAAAACCTTAACTCGAGGACGGATAATCTTGGAGCTTCCCTTGGAAGAGTATCTAAAGTCAACCTTATCGGTAAACAGTGATAACTATTTCATAAAGCAAGTGGCCAGAGAGCTTACCGGATTGGAGAAGAGTGTTACTGAGAAAGCGAGGCGGCTCTTCTACTTCGTCAGAGATAAAATCAAGTATAACCTGTATTCAGTCAGCCTTTTCCCCTGGCACTACCGGGCGAGCTTTATCCTGCGTAGTGGCGAGGGGTACTGTGTCCAGAAAGCGGTTATTCTCGCCGCTTTGCTGCGAGCGGCCGACATCCCCAGCCGTCTAATATTTGCCACCCTGCGCAGCCACCTGCACCCGGAGAAGACCCTGAAGGTGCTGGGCAACAATCTTTATGTTTATCACGGCTACGTTGAGCTCAATATTGACGGCAGGTGGCTTAAAGCCACGCCTACCTTTGACCTGGAGACGTGCCAGAAAGACCGCATCATACCCGTTGAATTTGACGGCCGGACTGATGCCGTCTTCCATTCTCATGACATGGACGGGAAGCTGCACATCGAGTACCTCCTGGACCACGGGCACTTTCTGGATATCCCGTTCCGGGAGATGAAAGCGGCCCGCAATCAGGTCTACGGTGCCAGGATTATGACCAGACTCGCCATGGGGAACCTGCTACACAACGGGGAATAGACCCAAAGGCGTGGTTTCAAAAAAACAGGCGTCTCCAGCCAACCGGAACTACCGTATATTGAAATATTTTACCGGCTGGCGCAGCAGATAACCTTGAGCAAAATGCATGGTATAACGCAGCATTAGAATGAATGGCCGTCAGGTTTGCACCTGCGAAGAGGAAGACGTAAAATACCACTGATAATGAATGGTCGGGGCGAGAGGATTTGAACCTCCGACCTCCGCGTCCCGAACGCGGCGCGCTAACCAGGCTGCGCTACGCCCCGCCATACGATATTATATGCGGAATTGGCCCGTATTGTAAACCTTGGCACGGGACATACTCTGCGGAGAGACTGAAAACGGGGACCGGTGAGAGACAGTGAAATACTGCATCGTAATAATTGACGGCGCGGCCGGGCTGCCGCTACCGGAGCACGGCGACAAGACCTGCCTGGAACTGGCTAATACGCCGAACCTGGACGCTATGGCCAGAGCCGGTGTGCTGGGTCTGGCACGCACCGTGCCGCCAGGCATGGAGCCCTCCAGCGCCTGCGCCTGCATGTCCGTGCTCGGCTACAACCCGGTGGTCTATTACCGCGGCCGGGCAGCGATTGAAGCACGGAGTATGGGCATTACCGTTAATAGCGACGAGGTGGTCTTCCGCTGTAACCTGGTTACCATCCACGATAATAAAATGCATGATTACAGCTGCGGGCACATAGCTACCGGCGAAGCCCGGGAGTTGATTGAAGCTATAAATGACGAGTTGGGCAGTGACCGGATTCACTTTTACCCCGGCATCAGCTACCGACATATCTGTAAGATTAAGGGTAGAGAGGATACGCTGGCGGCAATTTGCACCCCGCCGCACGATATCCCCGGTAAAGACGTTGCTGGCTCCCTGCCCCGCGGCGCGGGGAGTGATATTTTACGCGACCTGATGGCACACTCGGAGGCTGTGCTTCGCCGTCACCCGGTTAATGCCGAGCGGGAGGCACGGGGTGACGTGCCGGCAACGAGCATATGGCTCTTCTGGGGCAGCGGCCGGGTGCCGGAGATACCCCCTTTCCAGCAACTATATGGACTCAGCGCGGCGCTTACGTCCGGCGTTGACCTTCTCAAGGGGCTGGCCGACATGGCTGAGATAGAGATACTGGACATAGCCGGGGTGACCGACGGCCCGGATAACGATTACCCGGGACAGGCAAACGGCGCTCTGGAGGCGCTCAAAGAACACGACCTCTGCGTTATCCACGTGGAAGCCCCGGACGAGGCGGCACATGCCGGCTCTACCCACGAGAAAATAGAGGCTATCCAGAAGGTGGACAGGGAGGTGTTGGGGCGGCTACGCTCTTATGCGGCGCAGCCGCTGCGTATTCTGGTCATGCCCGACCACCCGACACCGATACAGTTTAAGACCCATACGGCAGAGCCGGTACCCTTTCTGCTGTGGGGGGCAGGGTTTAACGCTAACGGGGCCGGGAGATTTACCGAGGCGGAGGCGATAAAAACTGGTGTTTTCGTTGACCCGGGGTATAATATTATTAGAAAGCTGATAGCATAAGGAACGATATGGCTCTGGTGGTACAGAAATACGGGGGTTCTTCGGTGGGAGATGCCGGGCGAATCAAGCACGTCGCCCAGCGTATAGCGCGCGCCAGGAACAAAGATAATCAGGTGGTGGTAGTGGTCTCAGCCATGGGAGATACCACCGATGAGCTGATTAAGCTCGCTTACCAGCTGTCCAGCCACCCCAGCGAGCGGGAGCTTGATGTACTTCTATCCACCGGCGAGATTGTGTCCAGCACCCTGCTCGCCATGACGCTCCGGGATATGGGATACCGCGCCATAAGCTTGAGCGGCGCCCAGGCGGGCATAAGAACAGATGCTACCCACAGCAAGGCCAGGATTATGCAGGTTGACCCCAAGAGGGTGATTGGCGAGCTGGATAAGGGTAACATCGTCATCGTGGCCGGCTTTCAGGGTATAACCGACGAGATGGATATTACCACTCTGGGACGCGGCGGCTCCGATACCACCGCCGTGGCGCTGGCAGCCAGCCTGGGAGCCGAGGTATGCCAGATATATACCGACGTGGAAGGTATCTACAGCGCCGACCCGCGCCTGGTTCCCGAGGCTTACCGCCTGACCGAGATAGGCTATGAAGAGATGCTGGAACTGGCCACATACGGAGCCAAGGTGATGCACCACCGCGCTGTCGAGTTGGGCGGACTGTTCAATATCCCGATACTGGTAGCTTCCAGCTTTTCTGATAGTCCCGGTACATTAATTCACGGGGGGGTAGCCATGGAGGTACGCAATAAGGCAAGAAGTATAGCCTATGACCTTGACGTAGCCAAGATAACAGTGGTGGGGGTACCCGACCGTCCAGGTATAGCGACGCTCCTGTTTGAGCCACTGGCTAAATCGGGTATCAGCGTAGATACCATCGTGCAGAACGCGAGTATCAATAACATAACAGACCTTACCTTTACCGTGACCAGGGGGGACCTGGCCAAGGCCATGGAGGTAATCATGCCCATAGCCGACTCTATCGGGGCACGGGAATGCGCCAGTGATTATCACCTGGGCAAGGTAAGCGTCATCGGCGCCGGGATGCTGAATACCCCCGGTTATGCCGCCAAGATGTTCGGGGTACTCTACGAGAAGGGAATAAATATACAGCTGATAACCACCTCGGAGATAAGAATTACCTGTATTATTGATGAGGACAGGGTTAAGGACGCTGTGCGCGCTCTACACCAGGCATTCGAACTGGAGGTCAAGGAATAGCAATTACCTCAGACGTTAAACAGGAAGGTGATGACGTCTCCATCCTGAACGGTGTAGTTCTTGCCTTCCAGCCGCAGGAGGCCTTTCTTCCGGGCTTCAGCGATACCCCCGCACTGAATAAGGTCGTTGAAACTTACGACCTCGGCGCGAATGAAGCCCCTTTCCATGTCGGAGTGGATTTTACCTGCCGCCCGGACGGCACTGGTTCCGCGTGTCAACGGCCAGGCTTTAAGTTCGTTGGACGCTATGGTAAAAAACGTAATGAGCCCCAGTAGCTCATACGAAGCCCGGATGATCCTATCCAGCCCGGATTCCCTGAGACCCATCTCGGCACGGAAAATTTCAGCGTCGCTGCCTTCCAGCTGTGTAAGCTCCTGCTCAAGCTTACCGCAGAGAGCGATAAGACGGCAGTTCGTCCTCCGGTAACGGGAGTTTAAACCAGCCTCCAGGACGTCAAGTTCGGGTATCTGTTCTTCCCCTGCATTTACCACTATCAGTAACGGCTTGGCACTGAGAAACTGATAGTTGGCAATCATTTTATACTCTTCGTCGCTGAGCCCCTGCTCCAGCACGGGGATTTCTTTTTCCAGGTTAACCTTAATCCTGGCCAGCAGTTCCTGCTCCCTGAGCAGCCCCTGCCTCTCGGCAGCGGTAGCCCCCTTCAAGGAAACAGCTATTCTTTCCAGCCGCCGTTCCATAATAACCAGGTCAGAAAAAGCAAGCTCTATGTTGATAGCGGCTATATCACGTTCCACGTCAAGTGTCCCGTGAATATGGGGCACGCTGTCGTCAATGAAGGTGCGGACGACATTAATAAGGGCACTTACCTGGCTTAGCTCGCTTAAGAGCTTCCCCCCTATACCCCGCTCTTCCGCCATACCTTTAACCGAAGCGCCGATATCTATATATTTGGCCTCGGTGTACACTACCTTTTTGGGATGCAGCATATCGGCGAGCACCTGGAGCCTGGGCTCGGGGACTTTAGCCACCCCCAAACTGGGAGTGGCATCTTCGGTAGCTACCTTGCTCCCGGTAAGCGCGTTGAAGATGGTGGTCTTGCCGCTCCCGGCTAAGCCGATAATGCCAATGTCAACGCTCACGATAGAGCTTACCTGCCCTTTCTCCGATCTTAAGCCACAGCGACGCTGGCAGCGGTAGTGCCCGGACTACGCTATTTGCCCGATTTTATTATGCCTCTGGCATACTTGAGGGCCAGATCTCTTTGCTCGCGGACCAGTTTCTCGTTGGCAGCCAGGTCGAGCAGTACCAGGAGCGCTTCCCTCGTGCTGAGTCTGCCCAGTAGCTCTATGGCTTTGACTCTCAAATCCGCATCCAGTCCCATGTCAGTGGCAATAGCAGCCAGTTTCTTGGGTTCGTCCTGATGTTCAGACATTTCCATTCTCCTCTGCACCAATGCCAGCGCCGGGCAAGCCAGTTACCAATTAATTTCATTCTACTCTCTACACTGCCATTCTTCAATCAACCCGCGAGCGACAGATGTTTTGGTACTCAGTATGATAAAATGAGAGCGCAAGCAGGAGTGTAATATGCTGTATATCCTTCACGGGGAAGACGATTACTCGCTTCAGCAATGGCTAAAACAGATAAAGCAAGGGGCGGCTACTCCGGATCTGCTATCGGCCAATACCACCGTACTGGATGGCGAGCAGGTCTCTTCCGCCCAGCTAAATACCGTCTGCGAAACGGTACCGTTCCTTTCAGAAAAACGTCTGGTCATCGTCAATGGACTACTTGAGCGTTTTGAAGCAAAAGGCAAGTCACGGGGCAATAAGAAGAAAAAACCAGCGGTTGAACGTGAAAACGAGCTGGATACACTGGCAAAGAACCTTGCTAACCTGCCGGATAGCACCGAAGTGGTGTTGGTGGACGAGAAAATAACCACTAACAACCCGCTGCTAAAAGAGCTGTCCGCGGCCGCGCAGATTAAACATTTTCCGCTGCTTAAAGGTAGAGAGCTCAGGCCGTGGATTCAGCAGCGTGTCTCCGCAGAGGGCGGCACCATATCTCCCCAAGCGGTAGACCTGCTCGCCGCACTCATCGGCAACAATTTGTGGATTATGTCCAGTGAAATAAACAAGCTGGTGCTCCTCAACGGCAGTCGGCGTATTGAAGAAACGGGGGTCAGGCTCACCGTAGGCTATGCCCAGGAGGCGAATATTTTCGCCATCGTTGATGCCATACTTGAGGCGAGGCCCGGTAGAGCCGCCGGACTGCTGCAGAGACTGTTACAGCAGGGGGCCAGCCCGACATACCCGCTGTTCATGCTGTCACGCCAGCTTCGCCTGATAATACAGGCGGGAGAGCTAAAAAAGCAGGGTAAACCAGGACCGGAGATTCAACGCCGGCTGGGTTTACCATCGGAGTTCGCCCTGCGCCGTACCCTAGAGCAGGCAAACCGCAACTCACTGCCCCGGATAAAAAGGGTGTACGATAAGTTACTCGCCACTGACCTGACCATAAAAACCGGTAAGCTCGATGCGGAGCTTGCCCTGAATATACTGATTGCCGAGCTTGGCCCGTAAAAATATGATTGACACCCTGGCGGTTTGGTGCTAGACTACTGTTCCAATCTCCATTAAACCCCGAAAAAACCACTCCGTTCAAACGTTAAGGTCAAACACCAGGAAAAGTAAATGTTAACGAGCGAGAACATTAACCGCGACCGATTGCTGGAACTATGCAATAAACGGCTGTCCCTGCGGCGGCTAATACTGGCCAGTAACCGGGCACCGGTTGAGTATTACCGCGACGACGACGGTACGCTCCAGTCCCGCCGCGGCAGCGGCGGGGTAGTTACCGCTCTCACCAACTTAAGCCAGTATGTAGAGATGGACTGGATTGCGAGCGCCATGGGCGAAGGAGACAGAGAAGTAGCCCGTAACACGGAGGGAGGGCGGATAAAACTGCCGTCTACCGGGGAGAAGCTCTATCTCCGTTTTGTTACCAGTCCCAGAAGGGTGTATCACAAGTTCTACAATGTGTTCTGCAACCCCCTGCTGTGGTTCCTGCAGCATTACATGTGGGACTCGTCCCGCGCTCCCAACATTGACCATGTCATCTATGATGCCTGGGAGAACGGTTACCTGCCGGTCAACAGGGCGTTTGCCCAGGCAGTTGTTGATACGGTGGCACTGTGCCAGTCCTCCCCCCTCGTCCTGTTAAATGACTATCACCTGTACATGGCTTCAAGCTATATCCGCGAGCAGCTTCCGGACCAGGTAATCCAGTCCTTTATTCACATACCCTGGCCGTCTACCATCTACTGGCAGCTGCTGCCCAAGTCTATGCGGGAACCCATTCTGCGCAGCTTGTGCACCAGTGATATAGTGGGACTGCAGACCATGAGAGATGTCCGCAATTTCTGTGATTGCTGCCGGTCCTTTATCAGCGAGGCCAGGATTAATTTCGAGCAGCAGACCGTTCAAATTAATGGCCATACCGTCCTCGTCAGGGCCTACCCGATATCCGTGGACACGGCAGCCCTTAACAGCATGACCTCTACCCCGGCGCTACAGCAGTACCTGGAGAAACTCAAGGGCTACCAGGGTGAACAGACCATAGTCCGCGTGGACAGACTTGAGCCAAGCAAGAACATTGTCCGCGGCTTCCGGGCTTTTGACTCTTTGCTGGAACGCTATCCGGAGTTCGTGGGTAAACTGAAATTCCTCGCTTTCCTGGTGCCGACCAGGACACACCTGAAGGCATACCAGAGATACAGCCAGGAAGTCTTCGGACTGATAGAGGACATAAACAATAAATACCGCACGGGCGAGTGGTATCCTATTGACCTTTTCTACGAGAACAACTATACGCAGGCTATCGCCGGGATGTGCCTTTATGATGTGCTGCTGGTCAATGCCGTGCTTGACGGTATGAACCTGGTGGCCAAGGAAGGACCAACGGTTAACTTCCGGGACGGGGTGCTCATTCTTTCAGAAGCCGTCGGCGCCTGCGAACAGCTGGGAGAAAATGCACTGACGGTATCGCCTGCTGACCTGGAGGGGACAACCCAGGCCCTCTATAGAGCGTTAACCATGCCGACAGCAGAGCGCCGGCAGCGTGCAACCGCACTTAAGCAGTCAATAGAAGCAGCAGACCTGACCAACTGGCTTTTTGAGCTCCTGGGAGACTCGGTCAGCTTAATAGAGCAGCGCTCTTAGCTACCCACTCCAGAAAGCGTTCTACATCGCTTAGACCTTTCAGCGTATAGTCAGCTTCCCGTAGCAGCTCCTCCGGTGTTTCTGGCCCCGTCACCCCCACTGCTAAACCGCGAAAGTCACTACCGGCGGTGGCATTATGCACCGCCCGGAAGGCATCAACATCAGTCAGGTCGTCCCCCAGGTATATACCCCCGCGCAAGTTGTAACCTTGTATTAAGTCCTGAACTGCTGTTCCCTTGTTCATAGCCACCGGCGGCAGCAGGCCGATTGCCATCTTCTCCTGCGTTATCCGCAGCTTGCCCGCCTGAGCAGAGGTATGGATAGCCTTCAGGATAAGCCTTTGTGCCAAAGAGGGCTCGGGGCACCGGCGGTAATGGATGGAGGCAGTTACCCCCTTGTTCTCCACGAAGAGACCCTCAATATCAAGCACAGCAGCCAGCTCCTTGATGGCGGATTTTACTATTTCTACATATGACTGCACGTCCGGCCGTACTTCCGAGAAGTCATCACGCAGTATCTCCAGGCCGTGATTACCGACATAGACCATCCCCTTGACGCCCACCATGTCCCTCGCGTCTATAGCCCGCCGCCCGGAGACAGCCGCCACCAGCGCTATCCTGCCGGAAAGGACCGAAAGAGACTCACGACAGGATACAGACACCATAGCCGCATCGGGCTGAGGCGCAATCTGGCTGATAGTGCCATCAACATCGGTAATCAGCCCGAAAGGTGTCCGCTTAAGTACAGCGCCAAGTTCTTCCAGATGATAAAATACTGAAGACACTACCTCTATCTACCTCAAAATTTCTCAGGCAGGTTTAACTTTACGGTCTATCCATTTTGTCCATGTCTATAAGCCGCGTCGGGTTGGCTATATTATTCGGGTCAAGACGCGCTTTTATCCCAGCAAGCAGCAGGTGGAAATTGGCAAAGGCCGGCCCGACAACATGAGTACGCCAGGCTCCGGAAACGAAACCTACCGTACCGTCCTCGGCACCCTGCATAATAGCCTCTTCCAGGGCCTGTGCGAGCACCAGGTCAGCGTCATCTGTCTTCTCTCTGAGAAAATCAACCTCGGCAGTGGCGAAGTGACCCAGGTCATAGCACACCGACCAAGCAGGACGGTTACTGTCCAAAAAGGGCGGCGTATGCCTGTCCAGTATTTCCCAGGATACCGGGAAACTGCGGAGTACATCGTCAAGCGAGTCAAATGTCAGACCGGTGAGAAAGTAGCCGCTCATGCGCATCATACGCGCTCCCAGACTACCCCGAATACTGTTATTGGCGATACAGGGCACCCATCTCTGAAACACGTCTTCAGTCACCGGACTGCCGCCGGTCTCCCGAATAATACCTGCGAGCACCTTCTCTTCGTAGGCAAGTTGCTTTGCCGAAGCAAATCCGGCAATACAGATTTGTACGCAGTTTTTCAGGTGGTCCTGCCAGTAGCCCTCCAACCAGCTATCCCAGTATTCCGCGCGGGACTTTGCCCAGAAAACATTGTGGACAAACGGGCACATCACCTGAAGTACTATACCAATCTCAGACTTACCAATCTCTCTCATGGCTTCGATAGCCTGCTCCAGCGTCGGGTAGGTAAAAAGGTGCCACCGGAACCTCTCCGCGGGCAACTCACTTTTCTTCCGCGGTGCCACGCCTTCGGTCGGGAACAGACGGGGGCCGGGCCAGGGGTAGAGCTTAACCGCCACCCGGGTGATGATACCCAGCGACCCGAAATGCCCCAGCACCCCTCGCAGCAGGCCGCGTGCATCCGGCCCCGGCCCCTCCCCCCAGCAGTAGCCGACTCCGGGAACTGCCAGCGAGCCAGTGCATAGTACATCACCGGTGGGTAAAACCCACTCCAGGCCCAGCACATTGCGGGAGGCATATCCCGTACGATAGGCAGTGCCATGCAGGCCGAACATGGTATGATTGGCGACACATGACCATTCCGCCGCGCAGGGCGTGCCCAGATAAAGGCCTTGCTGCATGGCTTCCGCCTGGACCTGGGCCAGGCTGACATACGGCTGGACTACGGCGTACATATTCTTCGCGTCTATCTCCACGCCGTTCATTCTCTTGGTATCAATCAGGCACCAGTAGGGCTTCACCGCCGCCGTGGTGGTAAAGTAGAGACCATTACCCAGCACTGCGAAGGGGAACTGATAACGATTGGCCAGTTTTACTATCTGCCGGACATCACCAGTGCTGCCGGGGGCTACCACAAACTCAGCCCGGCCGCGGGTGGCGACACTGGGCGTCTGCGATTCCCGGCTGTAGGCTTCCAGGACGGCGACGTCATCGGACACGTATTCTGAACCCAGGACGCCAGCCATCTCACTAAATATCAACCTGTGTTTGTCATCGCCGAGCGGCATCTCTATTACCTCCGTTGGATTCCCCGGCGGGGGCATTGAATTTTAAGGATTATCCATACGTGCCAGCCATAGGCGTCCGGCTGACGGGGTTTAACCTGTTTAAAGACTGTGGTCTATAATAGCACCCGCGTGGCTGCAAGGCAAAAATTTTGCGGCCTGTTTGGCTTACGTGAGCGAGCATGCTAAAATCCCGATAGCAGCGAATACCAGCCTGCCAAAGACTGGCCGTATACACCGCAACATGTGAAAAGGGGAGACCAACATGCCAGAAGTCAGTAAACGCCAGGAGACTGCCAGCGAGGCGGATATGGCACAGGCGGTAAACCGCGTGAGCGAACTGCACGGGGGTATAGTGGTGTGCGCCGACGGCAAAATACGGGACGAGATAGCACTACCGATAGGCGGCATACTGTCCCCGCTGCCGATGGAAACCATTACTGACAGGCTGCACCATTCGCAGCAAACGTAGCCGGCATTGGCTGTGTCCTCCCAATATATGTCTCAGCCTCACCCATATGGCTTCGGAAGCCATACCCTTCCTGAGAATCTACGAGCACGGTCTCATGGACCTCAGAAAAAACAGGTTCGTCGAGCTGATTGTAGAATAATAAGGCACTTTCACCTGCCATATCTGGCCAACCGGTGGTTAATTTTTGTGTCAAACTGTGGTAATATAAGTAGCGAAGGAGTGTAGCTCAGTTTGGGAGAGCAGCGGTCTCCAAAACCGCCGGTCGGGGGTTCGAGTCCCTCCACTCCTGCCAGAATACACGCCGGGGTGGCGGAAGCAGGTAGACGCGCTAGCTTGAGGGGCTAGTGAGCGAGAGCTCGTAGGAGTTCAAATCTCCTCCCCGGCACCATTTTTAGAAGCTAGTGGAAGCAGATCAGCGGTAGACATCCTCCTTGGCAAGGAGGATGTCGCGAGTTTGAATTTCGTCTTCCGCTCCAGACTGGCTCTAAGTTAATACCGTGCCGATAAACTGCCGCTGCCCGCGCAAAAACTCGGCGGCAGAAATTGCTTTCTTACCCGCGAGCTGTACATTCAGCACCGCCAGGATACCGTCCCCCGTCTTTACGCCAAACCGGGAGGCCCCGGTATAAGCGTCCGGAGACAACTCGACTACCTCACCCGTAATAAAGTTATCTTCATTGTCCAGCGGTACGGCTTCAATAATCTTAAGCTGCCTCTCCCCCCAGTTGGTATAACTCCCCGGCCACGGCTGAAAAGCGCGTACCCGTCTCCATATGTCCACGGCCGGCAGACGCCAATCGATATCTCCGGCCGATTTCAAAATCGGCCCTGAGTAGGTCGACTCGGCTTCATCCTGAGGACGAGGCACCATCTCGCCTCTTGACCAGCGCATCAGCACGTCCTGAAGCAGGTACGAAGCGATAACCGACAGCTTGGCAGTAAGAGAGCCGGTAGTATCCGTATCCGAGATAGGCACCTGTGCCCGGACGAGCACCGGGCCGGAATCCAGCCCCGCGTCCATCAGCATAATACTCACCCCGGTGAAAACGTCGCCGGCCAGGATAGCCGCGGCCACAGGTGACGCCCCGCGGTGTGCCGGCAATAACGAGGGATGAATATTAATACAACCGTAAGGCGGTAACTTAAGTACGCTCTCAGGTAGAATCTTGCCATAGGCAGCCACCACTATGACATCCGGACGGAATCCGGCGAGCTGTGCCAGGGCAGCGCTATCCTTGAGACTGTCTGGCTGGACTACCGGCAGACCCAGTCTATCCGCCTCTCTCTTTTGGGGAGGCGGAAGTAGCACCCGGCCCCTGCCGGCCGGTTTATCCGGCCGGGTATAGACGGCAACTACCTCGTACTGATTTTGCACCAGCTTGACCAGAGGCGGAACAGCGAACTCCGGGGTACCCATATATACAATGCGCACTTTACTCTTCCTCCCGGCCAATTTTAACACCAGACAAATTGGTAAAACAAGCTTATTACCTTTGTGCGAAGGCCCCGAACAAAGGTAATGTAACTACTGGCTAATCCGGTGACGGTATGATGGTTATTTAGTAAGATTTACATTCGCCACCGGACAACAAAAGGGACATTATTGCCAGCAGACAACATGCCGGCTAATATACTATCCGACCACATATGTGCTTGCTGACGAAATAAGGGGTAAATAGCTGACGGCAGTCTACGAGTCAATATTTAAGAACTGGTCGCTATCTGGTTATAGCTGGCAGTTCTGATATTGCCCAAAAAAGGAAGCCAGACAGACTTATCAAGGGGATGAAAGGCCTGAAAACCACCAGCAACCAGAATGTAAAGCCTTGCCAGAAATCCCTGCCGGTATTATTCTAGAAATTGCTTTTTAAAATACCTTCCTCAATTACCATAAACATCTATTAGTAACTGTCAACCAGTCAGGTCGGGGTAGAAAATACCACCCTAAAGTATCAGCGTGGTTTAATTACGAGGGATATTTCTTTTATGAGAGTTCGGACAGCACATGAAATCTGGGAAGCAGCACTGGGTGAGCTGCAAATACAAGTTAATAAAACCAACTACCGTACCTGGTTACAAAAAACAATCGGCCTGGATTACCGGGACGGGCTGTTCGTAGTTGGCGTTCCCAACGCCTTTATTGCCGAATACCTGGATAGAAACCAGCGCTCTCTCATTGAAAGAACGCTGATAAGTCTCATGAAGCATGATACCCGGGTTACCTTCCAGGTAGCTAACGGTGAGTTGAACATGGGTAACGGCTATGCGGCACCAGCCAGCTATGAGGACACCGTACCCATAGTAAAGGCCACTACACCGGCTTTTAACCCTAAATATACATTTGATTCATTCATCACCGGCAACAGTAACCGGCTGGCATACGCGGCGGCAATGGGCGTAGCCGAGAACCCGGGACATACCTACAACCCGCTATTTATATACGGCGGGGTGGGTCTGGGCAAGACCCACCTCCTGCACGCCATCGGGCACGTAGCCCAGGCGAACCATATCCAGGTACTCTTCGTCAGCGCCGAGCAGTTTACCAACGAATTTGTGAACGCCATACGCCACAAGAAGACCGAAGACTTCCACCATAAATACCGGGGTGTTGATATGCTGTTAATCGATGACATTCACTTCATAAGCGGGAAAGAACAGACTGAGGAGAGCTTTTTTCACACTTTTAATGAGCTGCACAACGCCAACCGTCAAATAGCTATCACCAGCGACCGTCCTCCCAAGTCCATTCCCTTTCTGGAAAGCCGGCTGCGTTCGCGTTTTGAGTGGGGGCTGATTGCCGATATTCAGCCGCCTGACCTGGAAACACGCCTGGCGATACTGCAGGCCAAGGCAGAACAAAACGGGGCCGAGATTTCCCCGGACGTGCTGGAGGTTATCGCCCAGCGTGTCAAGCAGAATGTACGAGAGCTGGAAGGGCTGCTCAACCGCACCATAGCCTATGCCAAGCTATTCGGTACTGCCCCCAACGTGGAGCTGGCTACACAGGCAATTGAAGATATCGCCACCAGAAAGCCAAAACAGCTAACGCTCACCCCGAACCAGATTATTGATACAGTCGCCGGCTGTTTTGAGCTGACTGCCGCCGATTTGAAAGGCCGTAAAAGGGACCGGGACATATCCCTGGCCAGGCAGGTGGCCATGTATCTCATCAGGGAGGAGACCGAGAGCCCGCTCACCCGGATTGGTAAGGAAATGGGAGACAGGGACCATTCCACCGTCATTCACGCCTGTGACAAAATAACCGGTGCCATGGAGAGCAACCCGGATTTAAAACAGAAAATTCAAGCCATCCGCGAGCTGATACAGAAATAACATCCCGGTCACCGTAAAACCCCGGTTTTCCACCGTACACCGTAACCGGCGCACAGCTTATCAACAGCTATCCCATCTTGAACGGAGTTCCGATGTGCCAAACTCGCTCCAGAATCAGGCTCTATCCATAGCCCTCATAAAAGGACGACTATATAGCACCTACAAATGGGGCTGGCTATAAATCCACACCGGTATCCTATGCTATATTATTAATAATACTACTAATTAAAATCTACTAATACTTAGTTTGCAGGTTATGTACTGATTTAGTGTTTATAAGGGCAAGGTGTGATATATGTTTGACCGGGTAGAAATAGTTTCCAGGGGAGGTACCGGTGGCAGTGGTGCGGTGAGCTTTCGCCGGGAGAAGTATATTCCTTTCGGTGGCCCTGATGGCGGGGACGGTGGTAACGGCGGTAGTGTGATTTTGAGAGCCGACTCCAGTGTTACCCACCTGGGTATGTTCCGCAACAAGGGGGTCTATAAGGCAGCAGCGGGTGATAGCGGTCGTGGCCAGGGCAAGCACGGTAAAAAGGGCGGTGACCTGGTGCTGGCGGTTCCGGTGGGAACCGTAGTCTGGCAGGACGCGTCGGCGGATGAGCGTGTATTCATCGCCGATTTGAGCCGGAGCGGACAGGAGATAGCGATTGCCAGAGGTGGTAAGGGGGGCTGGGGCAACACCCGTTTTGTTACCTCTACCAACCAGGCACCGCGCCTAGCGCAGAAGGGGGAACTTGGGGAAGAGGTTGCCGTATACCTGGAGATGAGACTCATTGCCGATGTTGGCATCGTCGGCTATCCCAATGTGGGCAAGTCCACTTTGCTTGCCGCGGTCTCGCAAGCCAGGCCCAAGATAGCCAGCTACCCGTTCACTACTCTTGAACCGGCACTGGGCGTTGTTGAATCAGAAACGGCAGCTTTTATAATAGCCGAGATTCCCGGCCTTGTCGAAGAGGCCCACCTCGGGCGCGGCCTGGGGCATGAGTTTCTGCGCCACGTGGCGCGGACCCGGGTGCTGATACACGTGCTTGACGGGACCTCGGCATCTCTGACTGAAGATATGAAGCAGGTAAATAAAGAACTGAGTCTTTACGATCCGGCTTTATCCGGTAAGCCGCAGCTCGTGGCGGTAAATAAAATCGATTTGCCTGGCGTCAGACCCAGCATAGGTGAAATGAAGGACGCACTGGCGGCCGCCGGCGTCAGGCCGGTGTTTATTTCCGCGGTGACTGGTGAGGGCGTAGCCGGGCTTATAGACGAGGTCTGGCATATGCTCCAGGCGGAGAAGGATGCGGAAAAAACCGGGGACGAAGCCCCGCTGCGTGTGTTCCGTCCGCAGCCCAGGGTCGGTAAGGCCCGGGTATACAGAGAGGGCGACGCCTTTGTCATAGCGGCCCCGGAGCTGGAACGGATTATGGCTGGTACCAATGTAAGCCAGAACGAGATACTTGGCTATTTGAAGAAGCAGTTCCCCCGCTTCGGTATAGATAAGGCACTGCACCGGGCCGGTATTAAGCCCGGGGACAGAGTTCGCCTGGGTGATTTTGAGTGGGAGTGGCAGTAGATGAACACCGGGGTCCTGGGCGGCACTTTTGACCCGGTTCATAACGGGCATCTGGCGGTGGCCGAGGCGGTAAGAAGCCGTTTGCATCTGGACCGCGTGATTTTCGTGCCAGCGGGAAGGCCGTGGCTTAAAAAGCCTGTTTCTTCTGCCGTGCACCGCGCCGGCATGGTAGAGATCGCTATTACCGGCCGGTCTTACTTTGAGCTGTCCACCATGGAGCTTGAGCGGCCCGGGCCGACGTATGCCGTTGATACCATGGCTGAGCTTAAGCTGCGGTCGGGAATGACCGATAGTCTTTTCTTCATACTGGGCTGGGATAGCCTTCTGGAGTTACCCGGGTGGCACGAGCCAGAACGGCTTATTACTCTCTGCTCACTGGTAGCTGTCCCCCGGCCGGGGTGCCGGCGCCCCGACCTCAAGTTACTTGACCTGGCGGTTCCCGGTATATCCGATAGGGTGGTGCTGCTGGATGAGCCGGAGATAGATATCAGCGCTACCGATATCAGAAGCAGGGTAGCGCACGGGCTATCCATTGGTGACCTGGTTCCCGGGCCGGTGGCCGGTTACATCAGACAGCGCGGATTGTATTTAGCTGAGCCGGATAAGGGGAGCGAAATATGATAGTATCCGTGGCCGGGGGTAAAAGCGGCACCGGGAAAACGCTGGTGGCTACCAGTCTTGCCCTGTCCCTCGCGGGAACGGTTGACGTGTGTCTTCTGGACTGTGACGTAGAAGCCCCCGATGATAATACATTCCTGAGGATGGCTGTTACCCGCCGGGAGCCGGTTATAATGCCGGTAGCGGCCGTGGACGAGGCGATATGTAATGGCTGTGGTCTGTGCGTCGGTTTGTGTGCCTATAATGCTATCACTACCGTTGATAAAAAAGCAGTCATATCTCCTGCCCTGTGCCATGGTTGTGGCTGCTGCAGCTATTACTGCCCGGAAGAGGCTATCATGGAAAAGGAGCGGGAGATAGGCATTGTAGCGTCTGGCGGTGAGGCGGGCATGAGTTTCGTACAGGGTGAGCTGCATGCTGGGAAACCCGGGGCGGCTTCGGTGGTGCGACGGGTCAGGGAGTGTGGCAGCCGGAACGGGGTTGTTATTATAGATGCCGCGCCGGGAATGTCCTGCCTGGTGGTTAAGGCAATCGAGGGCAGTGATTTCTGTCTACTGGTAACCGAGCCCGGTCCGTTCGGGCTGGATAGCCTGCTCACGGCAGTGCCGGTTATACGGGAGCTGGGTATTCCCTGCGGAGTGGTAATTAATCGCAGTAACGCCGGCGATGGCCAGGTGGTGGCCTGCTGCGCAAAAGAGAAAATCCCGGTTCTGCTCACCATACCGCTGGATATAGAAATAGCCCGCACCTGCTCCAGAGGCAGCCCGCTGGTTGTGGGTCTGCCGCAGTGGCAGCCTCATTTCAGCCGGCTTTTTGGCCGGATAAAGGAGGTATCGGTTGACGGGCACCGGTAATACCCCGGAGGCGCTGGCAAAGGCCGGCTGGAAGCTCGTAGCCACGACATCGGGCGCCGACGTTGACCGTATCCTGGAGATGTGCCGTGAGCTGGAGGTAGATATTCACCTGGAGGAGGTTCCGGTTAAAGACTGTGGCGGCTGTACCGTTTGCTATGTTGACAGCGATATGCCCGTAACCAGAATCTATATTAGAGGCCGGGGAGGCGCATGAAAGAGGTCGTCGTCCTTAGTGGCAAGGGGGGGACTGGCAAGACGAGTATCGTTGCCTCGCTGGCGGCTACGGCTCAGGGCAAGGTGCTGGCTGACTGTGACGTAGATAATGCCGGTCTGTATCTGCTCCTGAAACACACGGTCAAGAAGGAGGACTATTTCTGGAGCGGGCAGTTCGCCTTTATCGATAGCGGTCTATGTATTCGCTGCGGGCTATGCCAGAAGAACTGCCGTTTTAACGCTATCAGCCATTTTAGCGTGGTCACTCTTGCCTGCGAAGGTTGCGGGTTTTGCGCACATATTTGTCCGGTAGAGGCTATTTCCATGAAGGATAACCTGTCCGGTAGATGGTTTATTTCTGAGACCGGATACGGGGCTCTGGTACATGCCAGGCTGGGGGTGGCGCGGGAGAACTCCGGACAGCTGGTAGCGTTGGTACGGCAAAAGGCTCGTCAAATAGCTGAGGAACAGGGGCTTGAATATATTATCAGTGACGGTCCCCGGGGTACCGGCGCACCGGTTGGGGCTTCTTTATCCGGTGCCAGCCTGGCCCTTATCGTCGCTGAGCCGTCACTGGCTGCGCTGGAATATCTCAAGAGAGTCCTGGCTCTCTGCTGTGAGTCCCGAGTCCCGGTTATGGTCTGCCTCAACAAGTACGACCTGAACGCTGATAATAACCGGCAGATTGAAGACTACTGCTATAGTCAGGGGTTAAAAATAGCCGCCCGGATCCCGTTTGACACGGCCTTTAGCGGGGCGCTGGGGAAGGGACTGCCGGTCGTGGAATACGCTACGGGTAGAATTTCACTGACAATTACCAGCATGTGGCAGCTAATTGGCGAAACCCTGGTTGCCTAGCCACCGGCGGCATTACGGGGTGAGACTGAAGCGGGGAAGTGGTATACTGTTATTGTCATGGCATATAAACATAAACAGAGGAGGGCAGGACGATGCCGCCCATAGTTTCTATAGTTGGCAGGTCAAAGTCAGGTAAGACGACTCTTATTGAGAAGCTGATAAAAGAACTGCGCTCAAGGGGCTACCGGGTAGCTACTGTCAAACACGCCCCGGAGGGGATTACTCCGGAGGATGCGGGGAAGGATAGCTCCCGCCATATCGAGGCCGGCAGTGAAGCTACGGCAGTTAGCTCTGCAGACAGGGTAGTGTTCGTCAAACGGGTGGGCGGTGACAGCCGCCTCAGCGAGCTCGCGCGCCTGTTCGGTGAAGACTATGACATTATTCTTACCGAGGGTTTTAAAGGGGATAGTGCCCCCAAACTGGAGGTGCACCGTAAACAGGTCGGCCCGCCGCTAAAGGATATCAAGAAACTTATCGGCATTGTCACGGACGAGGCGCTTGACGCCGATATAAGGCAGTTTTCGCTGGATGACGTTAAAGGGCTCGCTGACTTTCTGGAACGGGGCTTTATACAGCCTCAAATTGAGGGGGTATCGCTCTATGTGAACGGTGCGCCGCTCGCTTTAAGCACTTTCCCCAGGCAGGTTGTCACCAGCGTTATGCTGGCCCTGGTTTCTGCGCTTAAGGGAGCAGAGAGTGTGAAGACCATGGAGATTTTTATAAGAAGGCAACCGGGACAAAAGCCGTAAAATGATATATCATTTTACCGGTGGTTAACTCTGTGTGAATAATGATTTCTCGGGAAAGGATTTCTATTATGGCTGTTTTATCCGTACGCACGCTGCCGGACCCGGTCCTGAGGCAAAAGGCCAAAAGGGTCACTACCATTGGTGGTTCCATTCAGAAATTAATCGATGATATGGTGGAGACCATGCATGCGGCCAACGGTGTCGGGCTGGCGGCACCCCAAGTGGGCGTATCGCTGCGTGTCGTCGTAATCCAGATGCCGGAGGAAGCGCCTATCGCTATTATCAATCCAGAGATGGTGAAACGCGGTGGCGAGCGGGAGCTTATGGAAGCCTGTCTCAGCGTGCCCGGCTACGCCGGGGAGATAAAACGCTCCGTTTCCGTTACGGTAAAGGGCCTGGACAGGCGGGGTAAAGCCATAAGAATCAAGGCCAGCGACCTTATGGCTGAAGCCCTGGAACACGAGCTTGACCATCTGAACGGTATACTGTATATAGACCATGTAGCCGGCGAGGACTATCTGTATAAGACATCAACGGATACCCGGCACGGGCCAGGATCTATTTGAGAATATTACTTGACTAGATACGCCGGTTTATAGTAAGCTATGCACGATCCTTTTATTTACTTCTAGAAGTAGCATCACCGCTGTCAATATCCTTGAAAGTCTGTATCTATGCTAGCCGTAACTCAGATTTTTGCTATCGCCATTTTCTTGATGATGTTCGTTGCCATTATTATTGGCAAGGTTCATCGCTACATTCCCGCCTTGGTTGGCGCCGCTCTTACCTGCATCGTTGTTTTTCTTATTATCTCCAAAAGCCCCGACATGGTACTCAACGTCCTCAATCTGGGGCAGATAGGCGAATTCAGGTTCTGGATACCCGGTGAGCAGCATATAGAGTCCCAGGGCATAAACTGGCAGACCATTATTTTTATCGGCGGCATGATGGTCATGGTGGAAGGCTTGGGCGAGGTGGGTTTTTTCCGCTGGTTGTGCCTGCTCCTCGCCAAGCTGGTAAACTACAAGGTGGTACCTATCCTGGTCATGTTCATGCTGCTGTCCGGTTTCCTCTCCATGTTTATTGACAGCATTACCGTGCTTCTGTTCTTAACCTCGGTTACCATTGAGCTCGCCCGCTTGCTTAAGTTTGACCCGGTCCCGGTAATAATTGCCGAAATCTTTGCCGCCAATACCGGGGGCAGCGCCACCATGAGCGGTGACCCGCCCAACATTATCATAGGTACCGGTCTGGGTTACACGTTTACCGATTTTTTGGTTAACACCGGGCCCATTGCCTGGGCCGGTATGCTGGTGACGCTGGTTTTCTTCTACTTCGTATTTCGTAAGGCGCTTGTCTCCTCGCAGTCCGGTCAGGTCTTGCCGAACCAGTATCCGGAGCCCGGAGAGGCGATTACCAATCGGCGTCTCTTCATGATAAACACCGGTATTTTCATTCTGGTGGTGATTTTACTGATAACTCACGCTCAGACCGGGATATCCGTAGCGCTTATTGGTGTTATCGCTGCTGCCCTCACCCTTATTGCCGTCGGTGACAGGATACCGCATGTCATGAAAAGGGTGGACTGGCGTACTTTGCTCTTCTTCATTGGCCTGTTTGTCTGCGTCGGCGGGCTGGAAGAGACGGGTGTGCTGAAGATGCTGGCGGACTACATCGGTGATGTATCGGGAGGCAACATCAGGCTGGTAGTGCCGATAATACTGTGGGTATCGGCGTTTGCCTCGGCGATAGTTGACAATATTCCATTTGCTGCTACCATGGTACCTGTCATCAAGCAGCTGGCACTGGCGCACGGGTTACCCCTGCCCACCCTGGCCTGGACACTGGCCCTGGGTACCGATATCGGTGGCAACGCTACGCCTATCGGGGCTTCCGCTAACGTGGTCGGTACGGCTATCGCGGAACGGGAGGGCTACCCCATCAGCTGGGGTAGGTTCATGAAATATGCCCTGCCGGCAACGATATTAGTCGTTGCTTTGAGCTGGCTACTGTTAATTGTCAGGTATACCTAGTCTGCATAGCTTGACGGAAAGAAGGAGACGATGTTCAAAAGAATTCTGGTTCCGTTAGATGGTTCTGAACTGGCTGAACTGGTTCTACCCTATGCACAGGAACTGGCCGGCACCTTTCATTCGGAGATGATACTGCTAAACGTATGTGAGCCTCAGGAGAAGCAGTATCGCCATATGCATGAACTCTATATCTCTAAAATGGCAGAAACAGTTCAAAGTCGTCTCAAGCGCGCCGGCGCGGAAGCAAAGATCATGCATGACACTATTGACGGTGAACCGGTAGCTGCCATTACCGAATATGCTAAAGAGAATGATATTAGGCTCGTCGTTACGGCTACTCATGGCCGCTCCGGCATACTGCTCTGGGCAATAGGCAGTGTCGCCAATAAAATACTCGAGAAAATCACTACCCCCGTCTTGCTTATCCGGGCTAAAAATAAGCCGCCAAAGACGGAGCAGGGGTTATTTAACCGTGTTCTGCTGCCTCTGGATGGCTCCCGTCTGGGTGAAGGCGCTTTACCCTATGTCGCGGAGTTGGCCAAGCATGTTGAAATGGAAGTAGTCTTGCTTCAAGTAATAGTTCCCGGCCAGTACACTCATACCGTGGGTGGGCTGAACTATGTCCGGTTTACAGATGAACAGATGGATAAGGCACGTAAATATGCGATGGACTATCTGAATAAGGCGAGAGAGCAGTTTCACGGGACGAAGGCCAGGACACGGCCCGAGATAAGGATTGGTGATGCCGCCCAGAAGATTATCAACTGCGCTGACGAGATAGGTGCCGGCCTGATGGTCATGTCTACCCACGGGCACTCCGGCATTGGCCGCTGGATTTTTGGCAGTGTTGCCAGTAAAGTCCTGCATGCCGGTGAGCAGCCTGTGTTTTTTGTCGGTGCCTCGGTAGAAGATACCGAGATTGAAGACGCTCCTTCCCAGTAGGCGATGTGTCCCGATAGTGGCAAAGTGAGACTCTAGTCCAGGTAGCTTATTTCCAGGGAAGGCCGTTTCTTTATATCCACCTTGATACCGGCTTCGCGGAACATCTCCCAGAAGGTATCATCATTATAAGCGCCGAAGCTCACGTACCGCTCAATCCTGGCATTAACCAGCATCTTGGCACAGAGTACACATGGCGTGTGCGTGGCATAGATGGTACTCCCCTCAAGGCTGACCCCGTGCAAACCGGCCTGAATAATTACGTTTTGCTCGGCGTGGATGCCTCTGCATATTTCGTGTCTTTCGCCTGACGGTATGTTCTGCTCGTTACGAAGGCAGCCCAGCTCCAGGCAGTCTTTGAGCCCGCTGGGTGCACCGTTATAGCCGCTAGCCAGTATGTGTTTATCCCTTACCGCCACGGCGCCCACATGGTGACGGCGGCAGGTGGAGCGTTCCGCTACCACCAGTGAGATTTTCAGGAAGTAATCGTCTATGTCCGGCCTAGTCACTTTTTCCATCTAATTTGCCGATAATACTTTCCGTCTGTATTATCAGGTTGTCTACCGTAGATTCATTAACGATGATAAAATCCGCCATGGCTATGGGGCCGCCCTTGTTGATGTGCTCTATTTCCGCCCGGTCACGGGCGGCAGCCTCGGCTCCGGATAGTGGCCGTATAGCCCTTGCCGCCAGTCTCCGGTATCTCGTTTCGGGTGAAGACCAGACGGCTACCACGTGAAAGCTCTCTCCGTAATAATCCCTCAGGCGAGTATATTCCTCCCAGGAGTAAAGTCCGTCAATAACTACCCCGGAGCTTATTAGAGCGAGGTCAATGCGCGGCAGGTTGAGCTCAGCGTAGGCGGCCATACCGTGCTCCTGCCTGAGCAGCTCTCTTACGTGGCGCTCGTTGGCCTCGTTAAGCTCCAGGCCTCTACGTCTGACTTCCTGGTCGGTGATATCTCCGAACCGTACTCTGGCAAAGCCCTTTTGCTCAAAAACTATGGATACCGCAGATTTGCCGGCACCCGCCATGCCTACGATGGATACTACTTTCATTGCTTATCTCTGGTAGCCTTCATTATAGGAGACCAGGCTACAAATAACAACCGGGTAAATGACCGCATGCTAACAGCATTGACAAGAGATACTTATTTGAGTACAATGGTAGAAAGTACTCTAACCTTCCCCTCCCAAGTAAAAAGTCGACTGAAGTTATTGCTTTTTTACGTACCCATAATCCTAGGTTTCCCAGATGTCAAAATATATCTTCATTACTGGTGGCGTAGTTAGTTCGGTTGGCAAGGGTATCACTGCCGCTTCCATGGGCACCCTTCTTAAAAGCCGGCAGGTCAGTGTCTTCAGTCAGAAGCTTGACCCGTACCTGAATGTCAACCCGGGAACCATGTCGCCCTATCAGCACGGTGAGGTCTTTGTTACCCAGGACGGTGCTGAGACAGACCTTGATCTGGGGCATTATGAGCGTTTCATAGACGTAAACCTTACCGCCGAGTCCAATGTTACCTCGGGGCAGATATATCGCACTGTTACCATAAGAGAGAGGCGGGGTGACTTCCTGGGGGGCACGATACAGGTGGTGCCTCATGTGACCAACGAAATAAAAGGACTGGTCAGGCGCCTCGCTGAGAAATCGCAGGCTGATGTCGTTATTTGTGAGATTGGCGGCACGGTGGGAGACATAGAGGGGCAGCCCTTTCTGGAGGCAATCCGGCAGATGCGGAACGATGTGGGGCGGGAGAATGTAATATATATTCATGTCACACTGCTGCCGTATCTCAACTCTACTCATGAGCTAAAGACCAAGCCGACGCAGCACAGTGTCAACGAGCTCCGGCGCATTGGTATCCAGCCGGACATAATCATCTGCCGGAGTGATTATCCCATGTCCGAAGAAGCGCGGGACAAGATATCGCTGTTCTGTGACGTGGGGCGAGAGGCGGTCATTCCGTTGCCCACGGTATCCACCATCTATGAAGTGCCGCTGGTGCTGGAGGAGGTGGGGTTGGGTAAGCTCATCGTGGACAGGCTGGGGCTCGGTGGAGCGCCGCCGGAGCTGGGAGAGTGGCGGGAGATGGTATCCCAGATCAAGACGCCGCATGAGCCGGTAAATATCGCGCTGGTGGGCAATTACGTGGAACTGCGGGACGCCTATTTCTCGGTGCGGGAGGCGCTGCACCACGCGGCCCTGCATCATAACCGTGATATAAATATCACGTGGGTGCATGCCGAGGCGCTGGAGCGGGACGGGGCACAGGGGCTGCTGCGCTCGGTGCAGGGTATTGTCGTCCCTGATAGCTTCGGCGTAAGCTGTCTTGAGGGGATGATAGCCGCCGCGAACTATGCTCGAAACGAGCAGATTCCGTATCTGGGTCTGTGTTCGGGCTTGCAGGTTATGGCCATTGAGTTTGCCCGCCACGTGCTGGGCCTGAATGGGGCCAACTCTACCGAGTTTGACGCGCGCACTCCCCACCCGGTTATAGACCTACTGCCCGAGTATAAATCAATAGATAACAAAGATGACGGTATGCGCCTGGGGAATTACCCCTGCCAGCTAAAGGCGGGCAGTCTGGCAGCTAGTGCCTACGGGCAAAGGCTTATTTACGAGCGCCACCGGCACCGCTATGAGTTTAATAATGAATACCGGGCTAGTGTTGAAGAGGCGGGGCTTATCTGCAGCGGGCAGTCTCCGGACGGGCAACTGGTGGAGGTCTGCGAGCTGGCTGATCACCCCTGGATGGTAAGCTGCCAGTTTGACCCCCAGTTTACCTCGCGTCCGGGTAAGCCCAATCCGCTTTTCCGAGACTTTATCGGTGTAGCCAAGAACGTATTGCGGGAGGGAGCCCAG
>CAYYQY010000023.1:0-26301 GCA_964473905.1 uncultured Dehalococcoidales bacterium
TGCTTTTGCCGGACTCGCCGGGTGGCTCAAGGTATATTATCTCGGCTATGCCCACATGGAGCACTACCCCTTGATGGACTCCATATGGTGGCTGGGCATGCTGATAGTTGGCGGCCTGGGCAGTACTATGGGCGCTATCTTCGGCGTGGCATCCATCATGCTGCTGTGGGAGGGTGCCGCCGTGCTATCACCGATAATCGGTTCCGCCTTCCCGGGTACAGCCTTGGAGATATTTGCCTCTTCCAGCCAGATTCTTACCGGCCTGGTAATCGCTCTCTTTATAGTCTTTGAACCGAGAGGTATAAATCATAGATGGGATATATTTAAGACTTACTACCGCTTGATGCCCTTTTCGTATTAGTCCGGTAGTAATATTGGCACCAACATTCCGGATGGCATTATTAAGATAGCTAAAAATAGCGAACTATATATCACAATAATACCTTATATAGACAAGGAGGTGCTAATATGTGATGCAGTGCCATACAAATGGGAGAGACCGTGACTAACTAACGTAAGGAGATAACGGTGATGACCAAAAATGTGACCAAGTTGGTATTCATTGGACTGATAGCACTGTTGCTAGTTGTCCTGCCGCTTGTTGGTGCCTGTACTCCGGAGGAAACGCCAACTGAACCCACCACGCCGACGGAACCAACAGAACCAACAGAACCAGAGGTTGAGAAACCCATGTCGGTAAAGCTTGCCTACCTTGGCGACCTTACCGGACCTTATGCTGCAGTTGGTGCCCCTCTGTTAAAAGCTTTTACCGATTACATGGAGTACACCAATGCCAATGGTGGCATTGATGGTGTCCCGATAGAAGCGCTATGGGCCGATACCAGGGCAGATGCGGCTTTAACCACTGCCGCTTATAAGAGATTCAGGTCACAGGGTGTTCTCGCGGTATCCTGCATGGTGACACCGGTGGCCCTGGCAATTAAGAGACTGCTTAATGAGGATAAGATACCCGGCATCAACCAGTCGGCAACTCTCAGCCTGTATATGCCTCCTACCGACTACATGTGGTGCCATGGTGGGGTAGCTACCGATTATGATCTTTTCTGTCTACAATGGTTTGATAACGAGAAGTGGAACCACGACGAATGGGGAGACTGGACACTGGGCATTTTAGCCCACGATAACCCCTTCGCTCTGGGCGGCGTGGCAGCCATGTACAAGTACGCCGATACCTACGGGGTGAACCTGCTGCAACCCGAGGTTGTTGCCCTGGGTACCCTGGACTACAGCACCAACATTCAGCGGTTGGTTGACGCCGGCGCTGATCTTATCTTTTGCGAGACACTGGGTGCTGGCACCGGAACCGTTCTGAAGCAGATGGGTGAACTCGGAGTTCTGGGGACTATTGAAGAGGCAGGAACAATGGACGGCAAGATAGTCCCCTTCTTCGGCTATACTTCTTACTATGTATCCAACATGCAGGCTGCCCTCGAATATGGCAAGTACACTTATGGAGCCAGAGGTTACGCCTCTGCTGATGAGGAGGAATACCCTGGCGTTAAAGAGTGCAACGACTTCATGAGAGACAAATACGGCAAGGTACTGCCCCCTGAAGAAGGCGGTACCGACTACCGCGAAGGCTGGCATAACGCCCTGGTCATGGTAGCCGCTATTAACCACGCACTGGAGAGCGTGAGCTGGGAGGAATTGAACGGCGAAACCCTGATGGAATACGGTCTCAAGGGGCTGGAACTGGCAGATATAGAGATGGGTTTCAGCGGCGCAACTGGCTATGCTGACTACGAAGGTGACCGCATGGCTCTTCAGAGCTTTAAAGCCGCCGCCTGGGATGGGGAACTTGGCGACATCGTCGCTATTACTGACGAATATGTCAACATTCCTTCGATAATGCCCGAGCTGGAGGTTAGCAGCTATACTCCTGAAGCTGCAGGACCAGGATGGTATATACCCTAAGCTAGTTTTGTTTTGGAGAGCCCCCCAAAGGGGCTCTCCATTGGGGAGTATAAGAGATATGCTGGTGCTGAATAATATTGAGGTTATGTATTTAAACGTCATCCTGGTTCTCAAAGGCGTTTCGCTCGAGGTCGGTGAGGGACAGATAGTCGCTCTCCTGGGAGCCAACGGCGCCGGCAAGACCACCACCCTCAAGGCGATATCAGGGCTGCTGCATACCGAAGAGGGTGAAGTGACGGACGGCAGTATAGAGTTCAACGACAAGCGTATCGACCGCGTAGACCCCGAGGACATTGTAGATATGGGTATTGTCCAGGTAATGGAAGGCAGACCGCTCTTCCAGCATCTCACCACGGAGGAAAACCTGAGGATAGGCGGTTATGTCAAGCGTGACGGTGGCGACATCAAAAAAGACTTGGGCATGGTCTACCAGTACTTCCCCAAGTTAAAGGACCTGCGCAACCGGACGAGCGGCTATTTATCAGGCGGAGAGCAACAGATGCTGGTACTGGGACGTGCTATCATGTCCCATCCCAAGGTCATGCTCCTTGATGAACCGTCTCTGGGTCTAGCCCCCCTTATCGTGCAGGAGATTTTTGAAATTGTAAAGGATTTTAATGCCCAGCAGGGGACTTCTATCCTGATTGTGGAACAAAATGCCATGGTAGCCCTCTCTATCGCTCAATATGGTTACATCATGGAGAACGGTAAGGTAGTTCTTGACGGCGAAGCGGCTAAGCTAAAGGAAAACGAGGACGTGCGCGAATTCTACCTGGGACTGAGCCAGGTAGGCGAAAAGAAAAGCTATCGGGGAGTAAAACACTATAAACGTAGAAAGAGATGGCTAGGATGAAATCAGGTGAAGTATATTTCGATGCAGATAAAGAGACCATGTCGGCTGAAGCCAGGGAGCAGTACATAGATGAGAACATAAAAGATATCGTGCTTTATGCCTACCAGAATGCCCCGGCGATAAAAGATAAAATGGACAAAGCCGGCATCGTGCCTGCCGATGTTACCACTGCCAGAGACCTGGAAAAGGTACCTATAACCAGAAAGGATGACTTTCACGAACTGCAACAGAAAGATCCGCCCTTCGGCGGTTTTCTGGCTATACCGCAAACGAAGAATATATTTATATCACCCGGTCCCATCTATGAGCCAGAAATTCCCGATGTCCAGTTTCATGCCGTCGCCAAGGCACTCTGTGCCGCCGGTTTTAAGAAGGGCGATATTGTAACCATAACCGTCTCCTTCCATATGGTACCGGCCGCCGCTCATTTCGCCGGAGGCGCCGAAAAGCTAGGCCTAACCATGATTCCAGCGGGAGTGGGCAACACCGAGTTGCAGCTACAAATTATGCGCGAGCTAAAAGTTGCCGATTATCTAGGCACCCCCAGCTTTTTAATGACCCTCATCAAGAAGGCTGAGGAGCTGGGCTATGATTTTCGCCGGGACTTTGAACTGAGGCGCGCCCTGGTAGGGGCTGAGATGCTGCCGGAGTCACTGCGGAGGACTTTTGAGGTTGACTACGGTATCAGCACCCAGCAGATATACTCCACAGCCGAACTACTATTGCTGGGCTATGAATGCAGCGAGAAATCAGGCTGGCACGTTCCCGAGGAAGTATTTATTGAGATTGTAGACCATACCACAGGTAAGCAGATGCCCCCTGGTGAGATAGGCGAGATAGTAGTAACGCCCTTCAACAAAGTCTTTCCTCTGGTGCGCTACGGTACGGGTGACCTCTCCTCGCTTGATATAAAGACCTGTCCGTGTGGCCGTACCTCGCCAAAGCTAAAAGGTCTGCTGGGTAGAATCGGGGAAGCCGTCAAGGCCAGGGGTATGTTCATCCACCCCACGCAGGTAAAAGAGGTTATGGCTAAATTTGACTTTATCCAGAGCTATCAGGTAAAGGTAGGCCGGAAAGAGCAAAGGGACGAGATTATTATCAACCTTGAACTCAAGGATGATAGCGTTGACAAACAGAAACTGACCGGTGACCTCTCCCGGGCTTTCCAGGATAACTGCCGGGTACGGGCGGACAAGATCGAGTTCTTACCCAAAGGTACCATGCCCGCAGAACACAAGCTGATCGTGGATGAAAGAACCTGGGACTAAAGGGTAAATACTATCCTGTATTGCGTCCCTCTTTACCCGAACACAGCAGTAAGCTGAGCTAGGTCGCATTGGTTTTATAGGAGCTAAAGACGAAATCCAGGTCTTCCTGGAAAGCAGAAACTTTATCCTGGGAAAATAGTTCCTCATCAATATCAAGTAACACCTTTATTTCGCCCTTGGCCGGACCTACAATGTGTACCATCAGGCACTCCCTCTTGGCTTCGCCCGGCTTACCCCGATTGGTAAAAGTCAGGGTGCCACGGGAAACATATGAGGATGAATCGCCTGGTGAAGAGTACGTATCCATCTTTGCCGTGTCTACTTCTACACCCTGTTTCAAGGCAAAGTCTCTTATTTCATCATAGAGTAGCTCCGGACTGACACCTTGATAGGACTTTTTTATGCGCATATCTGTCTCCTTTTTATTAGCCTCCCCAAAACTGCCTGTTAATATGTTTTACATTCCGGCTTCTGCCTTTTTTCACATAACATCTCCTTCTACTAATGATAGTAAAAAAACTATGTTTTGTCACCTGCCGGCATAACTACAGGTTAACCCGGCCAGATTGTCATCCCCCCATACTATTGCTACTCCATAATACGTTATGGTATACTTATCTAAATAAACGGAGGGACAAGCTTGTCAGAAAACGTTACAATTAAACAACTGTTAGAGGCGGGGGCTCATTTTGGACACCAGACAAGCCGCTGGCATCCCCGGATGAAGTCCTATATTTTTACCAAGCGTAACGGTATTCATATCATTGACCTGGAACAGACTGCCAGTATGCTGGGCAAAGCATGTGACTTCATTAAAGAGCTGGTAGCCGAAGGTAAAAGCCTATTATTTGTGGGCAACAAAAAACAGGCCCAGCAATCTATAGAGGAAGAAACGAAACGTTGCGGGATGTTTTATGTCAACCAGCGCTGGCTAGGTGGCGTATTAACCAATTTCGCTACTATTCAGTCCCGTATAGATTATCTTGTCCTCCTGGAAGACCGGAAGGCCCGTGGAGAGTTCAAGCGCTTACCTAAAAAGGAAGCCCTCAAGCTGGATGAAAAGATTGTGCGCCTTAACAAGCTGGTGGGCGGCTTCAAAGAAATGACGAGCCTGCCGGGGGCTTTATTTATTGTTGACCCAACGAGAGAGAGAATTGCTCTGGCTGAAGCCAAGCGTGTCGGGATCCCGGTAATAGCCATGGTAGATTCCAATTGTAACCCGGATGATATTGACTACCCTATTCCATGCAATGATGATGCTATCAGGGCTATCAGGCTGATATGCAGCCGTGTTGCCGATGCCGTCATCGAAGGTAGGGCAGAGGTAGCTATGGTTACGGTAGGCGAAGAGACTGCGGAAACGGAATTGATGGAAAGCGTTAAGCCCCTTATCTATACTCCCGACGACGAATAATACAAAGAGGAAGTTATGACAACTCCGGTAACTGCAATAAAGGAATTAAGAGACCAGACTGGTGCTGGCGTCATGGAATGCAAAAATGCCCTGATGGAAACAGACGGCGATATAGAGAAGGCTACGGATATTCTGCAAGCACGGAACCTGATGAAGGCGCAGAAAAAGATAGAACGCACTGCCAACCAGGGTACAATCGCAGCCTATATTCATACTGGCGGGCGTGTTGGGGCTATCATCGAGCTAAACTGTGAGACTGACTTTGTAGCCCGCACCGACGAGTTCAAGCAGTTAGCTCATAACCTGGCCATGCAGATAACTGCCCAGGACCCCAAGTATATCTCAAAAGAGGATGTACCCCAGGATGCTGAGCTGGAAACCGAGCCTGACTGCTTACTTCTGCAGCCTTTTATAAAAAGCCCTGACAAGACTGTCTACGATATTATCTGCGAAACCATTGCCAAGGTAGGAGAGAATATCAGAATAAACAGATTTACCAGGTTCGGACTGGAACAATAGCCAGACATCTTTCGGTGCTCTCAGAATATTAATTTATTATTGGCATAATACTTGATTTCAGCTCTCTTAAGTGACCTACCAGAGACAGGCAATGAACACGGTAAAGTATAAGCGCGTATTACTCAAACTGAGCGGTGAGGCTTTCAGCGGACAGGGTAGATACGGCATTGACAGCGGCATTCTCACCAAAGTGTCCAAGCAAATCAGAGATGTCATGGAAATGGGTGTTGGTGTCGGTATAGTTGTTGGTGGCGGTAACATCTGGCGGGGTGCCGCAGCTGCCGAAGGCGGTATGGACCGTGTTACCGCTGATTATGCTGGTATGCTAGCTACGGTAATCAATGCCCTGGCCCTCCAGGATGCCCTGGAAAGGGAAGGGGTATCTACCAGGACACAGTCGGCAATTTCGGTACAGCAGGTATCGGAACCTTATATCAGACGCCGCGCCATACGCCACCTGGAGAAAGGCAGAGTCGTCATTTTCGCCGGAGGTACCGGTAACCCCTACATGACAACTGACACTGCGGCCGCCCTGCGTGCCATTGAAATTGAGGCCGAGGTTCTGCTGATGACCAAGAACAATGTTGATGGTATTTATAATGCCGACCCCCGCAAGGACAGCGATGCCCGGAGATTTGACCAGCTCAGTCATCTTGACGCCCTGAACATGCGTCTGGAAGTAATGGACGCTACCGCCCTATCGCTATGCCTGGAAAACCATCTACCCATCATAGTATTTGACCTTAATACGCCGCAGAGTTTAGAACGCGCCGTAATCGGTGAGTCTATCGGCACTCTGGTAAGCAGCGAGTTATAGAGATGATAACTGAAGTTCTGACAAACACCGAAAGCAAAATGAAAAAATCGGTAGATGTTCTAGAAGCCGAGCTGGCTTCCATTCGCACCGGCCGTGCTCATCCCACCCTCGTTGAACACATAAAAGTAGAATACGCCGGTGTACCCACACCCTTAAAGCAACTGGCCAGCATTTCCGCACCAGAAGCCAGGCTCCTGGTTATACAGCCCTGGGATAAAAGTAGCATTGGCAACATAGATAAAGCCATCCTCAAGTCAGACCTGGGGCTAAACCCATCGGTCCAGGGGAACATAATCCGCATCAGCATTCCACCACTCACCGAGGAGAGACGCCATGAGCTAATCAAGCTGGTAAAGAAGCGGGTGGAGGAAGGCCGGATAGCTATAAGAAACCTGAGACGCGACGGCATGGAAGAGCTGAAACGGCTGGAGAAAGACAAGGAGATATCACAGGACGAGCATAAACGCGCCTTGGACCAGCTACAGAAACTTACCGACAGCTTTATCTCTGGTGCCGAGCAAACCGGGCAGAACAAGGAAACAGAACTCTCCGAAGTCTAGCCCTGTATACGGGAAGTTTTTAGCTAAAGACAGTATTGTCATGACAACTACCTTATCGACCGGCCAGCAGATTAGCCGCTTGCCCGACCACATCGCCATCATAATGGATGGTAACGGCAGATGGGCTCAGCAACGCGGCTTATCCAGAGTGGAAGGTCATCGCGCCGGGGTCAAGAGTCTCAGGTCTTTCATTGAGTGCACGGTAGAATACAACATCAAATATGTAACCACCTACAGCTTTTCCACAGAAAACTGGAAACGCCCCAGTGACGAAGTAGACGGTCTGCTCTGTCTCTTTGAAGAAATAATAGAGGAAGAGGTTGCCAAGCTTCACCGCAAAGGCATAAAACTGCGTCACCTGGGACAGCTTGACAGTCTATCACCGCACCTGCAGCAGACAATAAATAATGGTGTAGAGCTGACCAGAAATAACACCATTATGACTTTTTGCCTTGCTTTCAACTACGGGGGCAGAAGCGAAATTTTAGATGCCGTCCGCAAGATTCTGTCCGCAGGCGTTCAAACGCAAGACATAAACGAGGATCTATTTGACCGCTATCTCTACACCAGCGGGCTACCCGATGTTGACCTCGTCATCCGCACCGGTGGAGAATTCCGTACCAGCAACTTTCTAATATGGCAGGCTGCCTACAGCGAATATTACTTCACTGAGACATTGTGGCCAGATTTTGATAAGATAGAGGTGGAAAAGGCATTGCTGGCCTATAGCCGGAGGCACCGGCGCTTTGGCGGACTATAATAAACCTGTAATATAATCTATAGCCAAATATAAATGGTCACGTCCCAGTATGCAAATAGATGCTTAAAAAACGAGTTATAACAGGAGTACTGTGTCTTCCGCTCCCTATAATCATTATCTGGTTTGGTGAACCGTGGTGGTTCACCATAGTGGTATCAGTCTGTGGTCTGTTGGCTGCCTACGAGTTCTATCGGCTGGCAGCATCGTCAAGAATATCACCGCTCACTTATTTCGGACTGGTATGGGTAGTACTCTTCATAATAAGTCCGCACTTTAATAATAATTTTGTGACCCCTCTTCTTCTTTCCTCCGCCATAATCTTATCTCTAATCTGGCTAATAATACGTTCCAGTAGGGAAACTGCCTTCGCCAGCTGGGTATGGACGCTCGCCGGTATCCTCTATATCGGCTGGCTGCTGAGTTTTCTCGTGGCACTGAGAAATTTTGACGGCGGTATAGCCGGTAGAGACTGGGTTATTTTCGCCCTGCTCACCAACATCGGCTCCGATACCACCGCCTACTTTATTGGTAAAAGATGGGGCAGGCATCACCTGGCACCGCATATCAGTCCGAATAAGACCTGGGAGGGAGCTATAGCGGGCGTATTCGGCTCCATAATAGTAGGTGTGGTGCTGATAAACCTGCTTGACCTGCCCCTGAGCTACGGCGGGGCGATACTCCTCGGTCTTCTGGTCAGTATTTTTGGACAACTGGGAGACCTGGCGGAATCACTTTTCAAACGTAATATGGATGCTAAAGATTCGGGCAAACTGTTACCCGGACACGGCGGGTTACTGGACCGTCTGGACAGCATTTTCTTTACCGGTGTCGTGGTGTACTACTTCGCCCAGTTTGCTTCCGGTACCGGTTTTCTCACCTAGACACTAAATTTATTACCATTATATATTTATAACATACCGTCCTGAGTATAAACCCAGTTCTCAGAAAGGAATGTGAAAAATGGCTTCATCACTGGCAGGTATCAGGGTACTTGATTTCTCGCGTTTTTTTGCCGGCCCCGTTTGCGGCATGCTGCTATCGGATATGGGAGCGGAGGTAATCCGGATAGATTCCCCCCGCGGTGAAATTGACCGAACCTATGCCCTGTGCGGGCCAGACGGCGAGACTATCACCTTTAAAGCTATCAACCGGGGCAAGAAGGGTATCACTCTACGTCCCAATACACCGGAGGGCACGGCGGTACTGAGTGACCTGGTGCAACATTCGGACGTGGTTATTCATAATTTTGTACCGGGCACCAAGCTTGCCGGAAGGCTTGACTATGCCGGGCTAAAGAAATCAAACCCGGGGATTATCGTGGCTGCCGTCACCGGTTTCGGTCAATACGGGCCCTATGCCGAGCGCGTCTGCCTGGACTATGTTACGCAGGCTAAATCAGGTATCATGTCCATGACCGGCTTTCCCGACGACCCGCCAACGAGAACCAGCGTTGCCTTTGTTGATTTCGGCTCGGGAGTGTCAGCTGCCCTCGGTATTCTGCTCGCCCTGTTCCATAGAGAGAAAACAGGTCTCGGTCAGGCCGTTGACGTCGCTCTATATGATACCGCCTCTTTTCTCACCCAGACGATAGGGGCTATCATGGCAAGCTCTGTACTGGGCCAAGACGTTGCCGAAAAAATCTACCGCAGAGGCGGCAATTTCGGCTGGTCAAGCTATATGAACTGTCTTGAGGCAAAAGACGGGTGGGTCATGATTACCCCCACCAGCGAAGGTCTCTGGCAAAGATTTGTAAAAACGATAGACAACGCCGAGCTCGTCGCCGACCTCAGGTGTCAGCACGACAGGGCGAGGGGCGAAAATGCGAGCTTTATTGATAATACAGTCAAGGCATGGGTAGCCAAAAGGACTGTTCAGGAAGTAGTGACCACGCTTCAAGATGCCGGCGTACCCTGTGAGCCTGTCAATACGATGTACGGGTTAGTGGACGACCCTCAAATAAAAGCGCGCGAGATGATAGTGTTTCAGGAACATCCTGACCTTGGTACCATTCCCCTGCCCGGGACGCCGCTAAAGCTGTCGCTGACGCCGGGACGCATTGCGGCTCCGGCTCCCCGGCTAGGAGAGCACAACGAAGAAATTTACGGTAAGCTGCTGGGATATGATCGGGAAAAGCTTGCTCACCTGAAGCAGTCAGGCGTTATCTAAGCGACCTATCCATCTCTCAATCTCAGTGAATTAGCCCTGATTACTGCTACATTAGTCTCAATTCAATATTTGTTGTATTATAATGGGTAGTATGAATAATATAGCTATTCTGGGTTCAACCGGGTCTATAGGCCGGCAGACGCTTGAAGTAGTCCGCGCCTTCCCGGACAAATTCCGGGTGGTAGCACTCGCCGCCGGAAAGAATACCGGTTTGCTGGCGAGCCAAATCAAAGAGTTCAAGCCCGAACTTATCTATTACCGGGATGAACAAGTGGAAACCCTCTTGGCCGCTACCAATTATGAACTGCTATCGGCGGAAGATATCGCCCGCCACCCGCAGGTAGATACCGTAGTCATCGCCATCTCCGGGACATCAGGGCTAAGCCCGACACTGGCTGCGGTAAGAGCCGGTAAGAAGGTCTGCCTGGCTAACAAGGAATCGATAGTCATGGCCGGTAAGATTATAATTGAAGAAGCTAAAAATAGCGGCGCCCGTATTCTACCCGTAGACAGCGAGCACAGCGCCATATGGCAATGTATTAGCGGTGAGCAGCAAAAGGCAAGCCGTCTAATCCTCACTGCTTCCGGCGGGCCTTTCCGCAATTTCCCGGCATCTCAGCTCAGTGAGGTTACCGCCGAGCAAGCCCTCCGGCACCCGTCATGGCAGATGGGCAAGAAGGTAACTATAGACTCGGCTACGCTGATGAACAAGGGACTGGAGATAATAGAAGCCCACTGGCTGTTTGGCATGCCTTTTAAGGATATTACCGTGCTAATACACCCCCAGAGTATCGTGCATTCCATGGTGGAGTTTATAGACGGCACGGTCAAGGCTCAGCTAAGCTATCCCGATATGCGCCTGCCCATCCAGTATGCCCTTTCCTTCCCGGAACGCCTGGCTAACCCCCGGCTACCCAAAATAGACTGGAATAGCTTTGCCAGTCTTAATTTTGAACCGCCCGATTACACCGTCTTCCCCTGTCTCAGACTGGCTACCGAGGCCGGAGAAAAAGGCGGGACTTACCCGGCAGTGCTCTGTGCCGCTGACGAGATAGCTGTTGAGCTCTTCCTGGCAGAGCGTATCAGCTTCCCGGATATCGCGCGCCTGGTAGAAGAGACACTCAGCAAGCACGAGCCTATAGCTGAGCCGGACCTGGAAGATATTATGGCAGCCGACGCCTGGGCCAGACAGAAAGCCTGGCAATTGGCCACGGAGCAGAATTTATGTTAATTACTATAGTAGTCTTTATCGCCATTCTCGGTGTTATCGTTGTGGCGCATGAACTGGGGCATTTTGTTACGGCCAAGGCCTTCGGGGTAAAAGTGGAGGAATTCGGTCTGGGCTACCCGCCGCGCATCTTCGGCATAAGGCGCGGGGAAACGCTCTACTCGCTTAACGCCATACCCATTGGCGGATTTACCAAGATGGCGGGAGAAGAAGACCCGGCTGTGTCGAGAAGCCTGGCCAGTAAAAAAGCCGGCCCCAAGTTGCTTATTCTAAGCGCCGGCTCAATAATGAACCTGCTCCTGCCGCTACTGCTATTTTCAATCGCTTTTATGGTCCCGCACGACGTGGTAATCGGACAGGTAGTGGTAAACGAAGTAGCCGAAAACTCTCCCGCTGCTATGGCCGGCATTGAACCGGGAGACAGTATACTCCGCATGAATAACGAACCCGTACACAGCACAGGCACCCTGATACGCTATTCCCAGCTTAACCTGGGTAAAGAGGTCACGCTGCTCATCAGGCACACCGATGATTCTACGGAAACGGTCAGCCTGGTCCCGAGATGGAACCCGCCACCTCCGGAGGGAGCCATGGGGACTACCATCAGCATGCCCGACGCTACCGTGTTAAGCGAGCGCCTGCCCTTCTGGAAAGCGATACCAACCGGCTTTTCTGAATGCATAGACACCTTTGTCCTGTTTAAAAACGAAATTACCAAGTGGATTATAGGCACCACCTCACCCCAGATAGCGGGACCGGTAGCTATCGCCCAGATTACCGGTGATTTTGTTCGGGCCGGTTTTAGCCCGTTGATGGAATTCGCGGCTATTCTCAGCATAAACCTGGCTATAGTAAACCTGCTCCCCCTGCCCGCCCTGGACGGAGGTAGAATCGTATTTGTGTTACTGGGGCTAATCGGCAGAGGCAAGCGCATCTCCCCCAGGGTTGAGGGACTGGTGCATCTCACCGGCTTTTTCCTGCTGATAGCCTTGATGCTGGTAGTCACCTACCAGGATATTGTGCGTATTATTAGCGGGGGCAGCGTGATGCCATGAACCCTCGCCGAGCCAGCAAATCCATACACATCGGCAAGGTAGCCATCGGCGGGGACGCCCCGGTTAGCGTGCAGTCCATGACCAAAACCGATACCAGAGATATCAAGGCTACCGCACGACAAATCAATGAGCTGGAAGAATGTGGCTGTGAACTGGTACGCCTCGCCGTGCCGGACATGGCAGCCGCGGAAGCTATAAAAGCCATCAAGCGTGCCGTATCTACCCCTGTTATCGCGGACATTCATTTTGATTATCGCCTGGCCCTGGCCGCCCTTAAATCCGGCTGCGATGGACTGCGGCTGAACCCGGGCAATATCACCGAAACGGAAAAGGTAGCGGCTGTCGTGAGTGCTGCCAGAGAACGGGACGTGCCTATCCGCATCGGGGTAAATGCGGGCAGCCTGCCCAAAACATCTGACCCGCATCTTAACATAGCCCGGCAGATGGTGGATACCGCCATGAAACAGGTCAGACTGCTGGAAAGCCTGGATTTTGACCTGATTAAAATCTCGCTTAAAGCCTTTGACGTACCGACTACCGTTGCCGCCTACCGGGATATAGCCGCACTCGTCCCCTACCCGCTGCACATTGGCATTACCGAAGCGGGTACGCCCAAGCACGGCATCATACGCAGTGCGGTAGGCATAGGCACCCTGCTCTACATGGGCATCGGGGATACGATACGCGTGTCATTGACTGCCCACCCCACGGAAGAGGTCATAGCCGGCTACGAGATTCTGAAAAGCCTCAACCTACGCCAGCACGGCCCGGTACTGGTAAGCTGCCCTACCTGCGGCCGCACCGAGATTGATTTGATAAGCCTGGTTGACGAGGTGGAAAAACGCCTGGCCGTGATAAACAAGCCGGTCAAGGTGGCCGTTATGGGCTGCGTGGTCAACGGCCCCGGCGAAGCCCGGGACGCCGACGTGGGCGTTGCCGGCGGCAAGGGACGAGCTATTTTATTCAAGAAGGGCGAAAAGATTAGGACTGTAGATGAAAAGGACATCGTTGATGCCCTGATGGCGGAGGTGGAGAAGCTATAGGTCTAGGGAGAATTAAATGAATTGTTCGTGCTGGGTAATATTTGAAATTATTACCACTATCGCCTTAATTGCTGGTCTAGGATTTGCAGTCTGGCAAATATTTATGACAAAGCGGGGCAACAACGCCCGCGTGGCCGTTGAGCTTTTCCGGGAGTTGCGCAGCCCGGAATCAAAAAATACGCTCCGCTTCATATACAGCTTGAAGCCGGAGGATGTAACATGTCTTTACAACAGCACTAATCCGGGTAACCCGTACAACAATAACGAAATAGACAGCCTGCTGGACAAGTTTGATATGCTCGGCGCCCTGGTAGATGACAAAATTGTTGCTGATAGACTGGCAGTAGAAGCTTATGCAGGTACTGGAGCTATGCGTTGCTGGTATAAGTTATATGCATACATAATATTAGAGCGGCGGAAACGCGGCTTCTTTGTTGAGAATTACGAGATTTTCACCAGACGTGCTCTGGATTATTTTGATAACCATCATATGAAAATATTTTTTTATGAAGGAGGCTCAAAAAATATTACAGGCGAAGAGCCTTTAAATTTGATAAACGAAATTGGAAAGAGTAATTTTTGTCCCAGAACTAAAAGACAAATAGAAAAGGAAAGACATCAAAACAATGAACGGTGTTTCGGTTGCCCTCTTTCCAAACCCGTCCCCTATTATTATTGATACTTAATACATCAGATACCCAATCAATATAACGAGATAAAATATGAACGGAGTGAAAAGTGCGCATTTCAAAGCTACTAGGTAAAACCCAGCGAGAGATTCCCGCGGAGGCGGATACGGTAAGTCACCAGCTGCTTCTAAGAGCCGGGATGATACACCAGATAGCCGCCGGGGTATATGCCTACCTGCCCCTGGCTTGGCGGGTACTAAAGAAGATAGAAAATATTATCCGGGAAGAAGTGAACGCCGCCGGCGGGCAGGAGCTGATGATGCCTGTCCTGCAGCCGTTAGAGCTGTGGCAGGAGACAGGCCGTGACGAGGCTTTCGGCAAAGGGCTGTTCACTCTCTATGACCGTAAAGAGCGTACCCTCGTGCTCGGGCCGACCCACGAAGAGGTAATCACCGAGCTGGTGAAGTATAACGTGCAGAGTTACCGCGACCTGCCCATGCTCCTCTATCAAATACAGGCCAAGTTCCGCGACGAGCCGCGCCCACGGGGCGGGCTGATAAGAGTCCGCGAGTTCATCATGAAAGACCTCTATAGCTTTGATGCCGACCAGGAGGGTTTGGACCGGAGCTATAAACTCATGCTCCACGCCTACCAGAATATCTACCGCCGCTGCGGTCTGCCCACCCGTGTCGTGGAAGCGGACAGCGGCGCTATCGGCGGCAAGGACTCCCACGAGTTTATGGTTGTCGCCGAGACCGGTGAGGACCAGCTTCTCTACTGTACCGCCTGCGGCTATTCGGCCAACGCCGAGAAGGCGCAAAGCATTAAAGAAGCAGTGCCCGAAGAAGAGCCACTGCCGGTAGCTGAGGTCAACACACCCGGCATGGCCTCTATTGAGGAGGTAGCCGGTTTCCTTAAAGTCCCGCCGAGCCGCACGCTGAAAGCCGTGTTCTATATCGCCGATGGCGAGTTTATCTTCGTCACCATCCGCGGTGACATAGAGGTAAATGAGGTCAAGCTGAAAAACGCGCTCCACTGTTCCGAGCTGCGTCTCGCCACCGAAGATGAGGTGAAGGAGGCCGGTATCGTTGCCGGGGCGGCCTCGCCGCTAGGCATCAGCAACCTGAGAATAGTAGCCGACGAGTCCGTCACGCAGGGAGCCAATTTTGTCGCCGGCGCCAACAAACCGAATACACACCTCAGGAATGTAAACTACCCCCGGGATTTCAAGGCCGATTTACTGCTGGATATGGCGCTCGCGCGGGCCGGAGAAGGGTGCCCCCACTGCGAAGGCAGTTTACTTGCCATGCGCGGTATCGAGGTGGGACATATCTTTAAACTGGGCACCATCTTCAGCCAGAAGCTCGGCGCCCTCTACGCGGATGCGGACGGCGTGTCCCGTCCTATCGTTATGGGCTGTTACGGCATCGGGCTGGACCGGTTAATGGCCGCCGCTATAGAGCAGAATCATGATGACAAGGGGATAGTCTGGCCGTTACCCATTGCCCCCTATCAGGTTTATCTCTGCCCGCTGTATCTGGAAAACGCCGAAGTTGCGTCCATGGCGGAAAAACTTTACAGCGAACTGGAACTATCCGGTATTGAAGTGCTGTTTGACGACCGGAACCAGTCACCCGGTGTTAAGTTTAACGATGCCGACCTGCTCGGCATACCAATCCGCATAACTGTTAGTCCCAGAACGCTGGAGAAAAAAGTGGTGGAGCTAAAGCTCCGTTCCGAAAAACAGGCCGAGCTTGTTCCCGTAGCAGAAATAGTTAACAGGCTAAAGGGGCTGGTTACTGAACAGATGGCAAACGCTGAGTAGCTGTATCAGCCACGATTTAGTAAAACTCTCCGGCTATAATTTGGTAAATAAGTGTTGCTGCCTTAATAAGGCGGACGTCAGTTAATGTCAAGCGCGGAGACTGGCACCGGTCTCTTTAACCAGTCTGTCCATTATTTGCTGCTGGACTTTGTTTGCTTCATCATCGGTAAGCGTATGTGACGGCGACTGATAGATTATCCGGTAAGCCATGGACTTCTTGCCCGCCGGCACCTGCTCACCGCTATAGATATCAAATATTTTTACCTCGCTTACCAGCGCATAACTCTTTACGATTTCCTCAATTTGCTGGCGGCTAACGGTAACGTCAACCACGAGAGCCATATCCCTGATAATAGCGGGAAAACGTGGTACCGGCTTATAAACCTTATGACCTACCGTAAAAGTCACCAGCCGGCTCAGGTCTATTTCAAAAAGATATACTGTCTCCGTTATCTCAAAAGCGGCGGCAACCCGTGGATGCAGCTCCCCCAGAACACCCAGATTGGTATCACCGGCCAGGATAGCTGCCTGTTTACGCGGATGCAGGCTAACGTTACTCCCCGGCTGAAACTTTATCTCTACGCCCAGCCCGCACATTAGTGACTCCACCAGCCCTTTAACGTCATAGAAATCAAAGGGTTCTTCTGCCCCCAGCCACGATTTTTCCCGTCTCGTCCCGGCGAGCAGCCCGCAGAGAACCTCCGGTTCCTCCGGTAAATCACCGGTGCGCGGCACGTATATCTTGCCCAGCTCGAAAACGCGCAAAGCCCCGTCCTCATGCCGCCGGTTTAACTCAAGGGCGAGCAGCAGATTGGCTCGCAGATTAGGACGCAGGTATTCCTGCTCCTCGGTCATGGGATTTACGAGTTGCAACGGCACCGGTGTAAAAGTGCCTGACTCAGGAAGTAACCTGTTCAGCATCTCCATACTGATCAGGGAATAGGTAATCAACTCCTGAAAGCCGTAGCCAGCCAGGGCTTCCCCTATTTTACGTTTCAGGGTGAGGATGGGCTCAGGATCCTGTTTGGGTATCGACTGGCTGAGCATAGTAGTCGGCAGGTTATCATAGCCGATAATACGGGCTACCTCTTCTATCAGGTCAACCTCCAGATGTATATCACTCCGCCAGTAGGGTGTATGGACACGGACTCCCTGAGCGTCCGGCTCACAGCTAAAGCCCAGAGAAGTAAGCACCGATACTATCCGCTCAACGCTAATCTCAACACCCAGTATTTGCTTAACCTTACTTAATGACACCAAGATAGTCTCTGTTTCCTTCCTACCCGGGTACTCATCAATCAGCCCCCTGGCCGCCTGACCGCCGGCCAGCTGCGCCAGTAGCTGCGTCGCTTTCTTGATTGCCGGCAGTGTCAACTCGGGACGGATTCCCCGTTCAAAACGCATGCAGGCTTCGCTGGGTAACCTCAGCGTGCTGCCGGTATAGTGAATACTCGCCGGATTAAAGCTGGCCGCCTCCAGTAAAATACTGGTCGTGCCAGGAGTAACCTCGCTATTGGCACCGCCCATAACGCCGGCAATAGCCACCGCCCGCCCGGCATCAGCGATGACCAGCATATTACCGGTTAGAGTGCGCTCTATACCATCCAAACTGGTTATATTCTCGCCGGGGCTGGCCCGCCGTACGATAATCTCGCTACCCTGTATCCTCTCGTAGTCAAAGGCATGTAACGGCTGACCATATTCCAGCATCACGTAATTGGTAATATCAACCACATTATTGATAGGGCGCATGCCACAGGCAAGTAGCCGCCTTTGCAGCCACAGCGGCGACTCGCCCACCGTCACCCCGGTAACCAGACTGGCACAGTAGCGCGGACAGAGGTCAGGGGCCGCTATCGCCACCGATATTTGCTGTTTAATGTCATTCCCCGGCTCCTCGTAGCTTACCTCATCAATATGAGGCTTCTTACCGGTAAGAGCGGCTGCCTCCCTGGCTATCCCTATCACCGACAGGCAGTCGGGACGGTTAGGCGTAACCGTTAAATCAATAATTGTGTCACCCAGGTAGCTGTCAAGTGGCGTGCCCACCCCGGCTTCGGCAGGCAGCACCATGATGCCTTCATGACTATCAGATATGCCAAGCTCCTTTTCAGAGCAGACCATACCGCTGGACTCAACACCGCGAATCCTGGCTTTCTTCAGTCGGGCCCGCTGCCCACTGTGCCCATCAACCAGGCTGGCACCAACATAGGCAAAGGCTATCTTATCGCCGGTTCTCAGGTTGGGCGCACCGCAGACAACAGTCTGCTTCTCTCTACCCAAATCCACCGTAGCCAAGCGGAGACGGTCGGCATCGGGGTGAGGGTTAATCTCCACCAGCCGACCGACAACAATATTGTCCCATTCAGCACCGATAACCTGTATGCCCTCTACCTCGTTACCAGCCATGGTCAGCATCCTGGCTAACTCATCCGCAGGTAAATCAATGTCCACATATTCTTTTAGCCAGCCGAGTGTTACCTTCATATTCTAGAACTGCCTCAGGAACCTGAGGTCACTCCCGTAAAACAGCCTGATATCATCAATTTCATAGCGCAGCATGGGTAAGCGCTCTATACCCATACCGAAAGCAAAACCGGAATAGACCTCCGGGTCAATACCTCCCCGCTCCAGCACCCTCGGGTGTGTCATACCGGCTCCCAGTATCTCAATCCAGCCGCTGTTGCCGCACAGGCGACAGCCCTTACCACCACATACGCTGCACTCAATAGCCATTTCCACGCCGGGTTCAACAAACGGAAAATAGTCGCAGCGGAAGCGCACCTTCCGGTCACTGCCGAAGAAACGGCGCGCAAATTCATAGAGCGTGCCTTTCAGGTCAGACATGGTTATGTTTTTATCTATCGCCAGTCCGTCTATCTGATAGAACATGTGGCTATGAGTGGCATCTGTGGCTTCGTAACGATATACCCGCCCCGGCTCGACTACTCTGATGGGGGGTGGCGTATTCTCGATAATTCTGGCGGTCACCGAGGTGGTGTGGGTACGCAGCAGCATGGGTCGCTTGCCGTCTTCTGTCTGATAATTGACCCATGAAGTTGACATGGTATCGCGGGCGGGATGCTCTTCAGGTATATTCAGCGCCTCAAAGTTATAGTATTCCCATTCCACCTCCGGCCCCTCTACTACCTGAAAACCCATAGAGACAAAGATATCGCATATCTCGTGTAATGTTCTGGTAATCGGATGCAGGCGGCCTACGGGCAAAGAGCGTCCGGGAAGGGTAATATCAATAATCTCTTTATCGGTGGTGCTCTTTATTTGCGCGCTGTTCAGAGCCTCTCTTTTAGCCGCTAATGCCTCTTCCAGAAGGCATCTAATCTCATTCGCAAACGCACCGACGCTACGTTTTTCCTCCAGAGGTAAGGTAACCAGACTCCGCAGCACCCCGGTCAGTTCGCTTTTCTTACCCAGGTAACGAACCCGCCAATATTCCAGGTCTTTGCTTAGGACTATATCATTTAACTGTGCTAACGCATTCTGTTTTATCCGCTCAAGCTGTTCTTTCACACTATTCCCTTTAACCGAGGGTTGATACCGGTGACAATTGACTTCAAGCAACACCTCTCCGTATGAGGTTAAAGTTCAGATAACACCAATCTTAGCCACAGACCGCTTGAACAGTATCACCTTTTAACCCTGAGACTGCCCTTTGACCAGGGTGACCAGATTAACAAAGGCTTCAGGCTCCCTGACAGCGATATCAGCCAGCATCTTACGGTTTATTTCCACCTCAGCCCTTTTCAGACCATTCATAAACTGGCTATAGGTTAGCCCCTGAGCTCTACTGGCAGCGCCAATGCGCACAATCCAGAGACGCCTCATATCACCCCTCCGCTCCCGGCGATGAAAGTACGAATAGCTCAGTGATTTCATCATCGCCTCATGGGCTCTACGGTAGAGGGAACGTCTCGTTGCCCGTTGCCCTTCGGTAAGGGCCAGCACCTTCTTATGCCGGTGATGCGCGGTTACTCCTCTTTTTACGCGTGGCAAGGTCTCTATCCTCCAAGTTTACTCATAACTCTTCTTTACCATACATAACAACCGGAAATATAGATGTCACAGTAAATATACTGACATGTACTGGTAAAAACGACCAGTTTCCCCACCTTACCCGGCACCTGCTTCAGGCGTAGGGTATCAGCCTCTTTATCCTAGCTCTATCACTGGGGCTTACCATTATCATCTCATCATACAGGCGCTTGACCCGTTTGGGCTTACGCCGGCGAAAATGGCTTTTCCCACCCTTGGTTCTCATAAGCTTGCCGCTGCCGGTTATATGGAAACGGCTCTGTGCACCTTTATGGGTCTTGATTTTTGGCATCCTAAGCTTCCTTTTTCGCCTCTTCTTTCACTTTGGGTTTCGCAGTGGCTAACGGTGACAGAATCAGGGACATTCTTCTGCCTTCTGTCGAAGGCTGTCTCTCAATAGCCCCTGCACCTTCCACTGTTTTTGCCATGCGCTGCAGTAATTTCAAACCTATCTCCGGGTGCGTAATCTCACGCCCCCTGAAAATAATAGCTACTTTAACTTTATCTCCACCATCCAGTAGCTTCTTGACCGCTCTTGCCTTTGCCTCAAAATCATGTACCCCAATCTTGGGACGCATTCTCATCTCTCGCAGTAAGGCCACCCTCTGGCTTCTCCGAAGCTCACGTTCCTTCTTCGCCTGCTCAAACCTGTACTTCCCGTAGTCAAGAAGACGGCATACCGGAGGTACCGCGGTGGGAGCTACTTCAACCAGATCGAGGTTCTGCTTTTTGGCCACCTCCAGCGCCTGATACAGGGGCATAATACCCAATTGCTCCCCTTTATCCCCTACAAGACGAACCTCTCTAGTTTTTATCGCCTCGTTAACACGAAGTCTCTTAATTATTCCTTATTTCCCCCCTTTATAAACAAGTAACCCACGAACAAAAACTATACCACACTTCTCCCGGCTAATCAACCTTTAGCCATTTTCCAGTTATCATGTACAAAACATTATGTAATTACCGACACAGCTGCTCGCCTCGTCTCCGGCTTTAAACCGCCAGGCTACCTCTACTCCAGACCCTTGCTCCTGCTGGTAGTAGCTGCCCGGACAGTCTCCTTGAAATCACCGAGGGGCTGCGGCGGTGTCTGCTTACCGTTCCTTAAACGTACGGAAACGGTATTGCTGGCCAATTCCTTATCACCCACCACCACCATGTAGGGTATCTTCTCCAGCTGAGCCTGGCGAATCTTATGGTTTACTGTCTCTGACTTGGCATCAACCGCTACCCGTATGCCGGCGCTCCTGAGCTCGCTCTCCAGCTGGCGGGCATAATCCAGATGGCGGTCGGCTATCGGAATCAGGGCTACCTGTACCGGCGCGAGCCATACCGGGAAAGCGCCGCCATAGTGCTCAATAAGTGAAGCCATAAAACGCTCCATGCTGCCCAGCACCGTTCGGTGCACCATGGCCGCCGAACATTCCTGCCCATCCTGCCCAACGTAGGTAACATCAAACCTCTGCGGTAAATTGAAGTCTACCTGAATGGTGGGCCCCTGCCAGGCACGTCCCAGGGCATCAACAAACTTAATATCTATCTTGGGCCCGTAGAATACACCCTCACCAGGGTCAATGTTATAAGCAAGCTCCTGCCGGACAAGAGCCAGCCTCAGTATCTCCGTCGCCTCCTCCCAGACTTCCAGGCTACCGGCATATTTCTCCGGCCGGGTAGAAAGCAATATCTTATAATCGGTAAAGCCAAACGTATCTATCATGTAGCTGGCTAAATCCAGCACGCCGGCCACTTCATCCTCCAGTTGGTCAAAACGGCAGAAGATATGGGCATCGTCCTGAGTAAAACCTCTTACCCTCGATAGCCCGTGCAGTACCCCGGAACGCTCATAACGGTAAACGGTACCCAGTTCCGCGTACCGCAGCGGTAGCTCGCGGTAGCTGCGCATCTTCGTTTTATATATAAGTATATGCCCCAGGCAGTTCATGGGCTTAATAATATACTCCTGCCCGTCAACGTCCATGGGACTGTATAGGTAATCGCGGTAGAACTCCCAGTGCCCGCTTGTCTTCCATAAATCTACTTTGGCAATATGGGGTGTATACACGATATCATAACCGCGCTTGATATGCTCATCCCTCCAGAAGTCCTCTATAATACGCCGGACTGCGGCCCCTTTGGGATGCCAGTAAACAAGCCCCGGCCCGGCTTCCTCGTGCATACTGAATAAATCAAGCTCCCGTCCCAGCTTCCGGTGGTCATTCCTGGCGGCTTCATCAATCCTCTTTAAATGCTCGGCCAGTGCTTCGCCAGTCTCAAAAGCCACTCCGTATATCCGTTGCAGCATGGGGCGACTTTCATCACCGCGCCAGTAGGCACCGGCAATATTCACCAGCTTGAAGGCACTTATCTCACCGGTAGTAATCACGTGAGGCCCGCGACATAAATCCACGAATGAACCCTGCCGGTATACGCTGAGCTTCTCGTCCGGAATCTCGCCAATCAACTCCAGCTTGTAGGGCTGCCCGGCAAAAAGCTGCTTCGCCTCATCCCCGGTAACTTCCTGCCTGGTGAAGGGCTCGTTGGCGGTAATTATCTCCTGCATTTTAGCCTCTAAAACTGATAAATCGTCAGGGGTCAACGAGCGAGGCAAATCAAAGTCATAATAAAAACCGTTATCAATGGCCGGGCCGATACCGAATTTGGCATCGGGAAACAGAGATAGCACCGCTTCCGCCATAACATGGGAAGCTGAATGACGTATTATCTCCAACCTGCGGTCAATCTCTGACTGTTCCAGTTCAAGAGCCATCCCGATATTCCTTTCCTCCAGTAAATAACAACCTCCCACCCTGATTGAGGACGAGAGGCCGTAACTATCTCTTTTCTACATTAACACTGTAAAAGCAAAAAGTCTATATGATAGTAATCTACCCCAGCTACAATCCACTGTCTACGTATACTATTATAGCAGAGCACGAGGCAAAAGGGCAATTTCCCGGCATGAACTTACCAAAATTATGCTGAAGAACTCTCCACGGGTCTGAACGATAACGCCATATAATACCGCAATCTAATCCGGTTACAACGTCGCTATTCCGGTATTACCATGGCAGCGGAAATCCTGTATAATCTAGACTATATTGAAAAAGGCACCTGAGACTGTCAAGCACATCATAGAAACAAGCGGGATATTCAGGTAAATGGATAAAAATGCCTAAAATTCTTATCATCGGCAGCAATTTAAGTCAGGATATTATTCGTAAAGCCCTTGAGCCTTCTTTTGAAACCACCTTCGTTTTAAATAGCAATGAGGCACTGGAAAAGCTCAGGCAGGACAGGCCGGACGCCATTATCCTGGGTCATATAGAAGCACCGGATTCTTCCTTAGCCGCTCTGCAGGAGCTCAAGGAAAGCTGGATAGTAAGGAATATTCCGGTCATCCTGGCGAGCGGTGAGCTGGCCTCCGGTAACGGCACGGATGCTTTATCCCTGGCCGAACCGCTCAAGCCCTCCGACCTGAAAGAGAAGCTCACTGAAATCCTGATAAAAGAGCATAATCTGCTGCGGAAGGCTATACTTGACCCGGACACATTCTGCGTTACCTGGGAGCAAATCGCAGGTAGAGGCGCCTTTGTAAAACAGCAGGAAGACATCATAAAGAATGCTTTGCTGTCCTCTGGAGACGGGGTGGTACACGGGCTCAGCGTAACCGATAACCCCGGTGGTAATCCAGCTATTACTAACGGATTACTCTCAGCCGAAATTAAGAGGATAGGCATGGAGCCGCTGGTGCACCTTGCCTGCCGGGATAGAAATAGAAACGGGATTGAGAGCATGCTCCACACCCTGGCAGCGTCCGGGATAAGGAACGTCCTTGTCCTGACCGGGGACTATCCGGCAAGCACCGGTTTCCGCGGTATGGCCCGGCCGGTATTTGACCTGGATTCGATTCATGCCCTGCAACTCATAGAAGCCATGAATAGCGGCCTCAAATACGAACTACAAAATAAAAAGAAGACACTACCCGCCACCGATTTCTTTGCCGGTGTTTCGGTATCACCGTTTAAGCAGCTTGAAGCCGAGCTCATGGGGCAATACTTTAAGCTGGACAAGAAAATACAGGCGGGCGCCAGGTTCATTGTAACACAGGTAGGATACGACGCCAGGAAACTTCACGAGCTCCTTCAGTGGTTGGACCGGAACGGTTATAATATACCGGTAATCGCCAACGTTTACGTGCTGCCCTACGGCGCGGCCAGACTCATGCATGCCAACCAGATTCCGGGCTGTCTGGTAACGGATAAACTTCTCGCTCAAATTGAGAACGAGGCACAGGCTAAAGATAAAGGCAGGTCGGCAAGAATGCTACGGGCAGCCAGGATGTACGCCATTGCCCGGGGTATGGGATGTGCCGGTGTACACATCGGCGGGCTCAACCTGAACTACCCACTGATTAAGAACATCGTAAAGAGCAGCGAAGAGCTGACCGGAGACTGGGAAGACCTGATAGCCGAGTTTGACTATCCGCAAGCCAACGGTTTTTATCTCTTTCAAAAAGACCCGAAGACAGGCCTAAACCAGAAAGAGCCCGTACCAAAAGCAAAACAGTCTTCATTTTCATTATTATATGAACTCTCCAGCATCACCCATGCTTTGCTGTTTCAGCCCCGGAGCCCGCTATATAAAATTATAAAACGTGTGGCCAGGTGCCTGGACTCGTCTCCGGCGCTAAAAGGGGCCTTCGGTTACCTGGAACATATGGCAAAGGTAGCCCTGTACCGCTGCCTGGACTGCGGTGATTGTGCTCTGTTTGATATGGCTTACCAGTGCCCGATGTCACAGTGCCCTAAAAACCAGAGAAACGGCCCCTGCGGCGGCAGCTTTGAAGGATGGTGTGAGGTCTATCCCGGTGAAAAGAAGTGCGTCTGGGTAAAGACCTATGAAAAATTAAAGTCCAAAGGGAAAGAGGGAGAAATGGGAGCCGGTATCGCCCCCCCCTGCGACTTTGAACTGTGGCAGACCTCTTCCTGGCTTAACTACTACCTGGGGCGTGACCACATATCCAAACGCATGGGTATAAAGCCGCCGGAGAAGAAAACCAACCGCTAGCCGTATATTTTTTACCTGCCGGGCTATATGGACACTGCCACCACCCTGCTATATAATTCCTCAAGCAATAACTCTGGAGTATTGGAGCAGGTTATGGAGAAGAGACTTTACCGGAGCCGGGATGACCGTATGATATGGGGGGTATGCGGTGGTCTAGCAAAATATTTCGGCCTGGACCCTACCCTGGTCAGGATAATCGCCGTAATACTGATATTTGCCGACGGGGTCGGTATCCTCGCTTATATTGTCATGGCTATCGTTGTACCACTGGAGGATTCAAAAACTAAGATTCCTCAGGATACCATTAAGGAAAATGTAGAGGAAATAAAGGGGACGGCGAATGAACTGGGACGTGAAATCCGCTCCACCTTTACCGGACAGCCAGCGGATAAAACGACCTCCAACACTCACCGCCGCCAGCTCAATATCCTGGGTATTGTCCTGCTCGTTATCGGCATATTTCTACTGCTGGGCAGCCTCAACCTGTTCTGGTGGTTCCGCTGGCAATATTTATGGCCGGCAATTATTATCATTATCGGACTGATAATCATCGCCTGCGCGAGGAGAAAGTAGCCATGTCCGAAACGAAGCCGCGCAGAGAGCAGAATATCCCCGTCTGGGGCACTTTCCTGCTGTTCTTGGGCACAGTCTTTCTTCTCCAGAACTTGCATGTCATTCCCTGGGGACTCTGGGGCACATTGTGGCGTTTCTGGCCGGTGTTAATCATTATCGCCGGGTTTACCATTATTCTCAGAGGCTACAACCCGTGGCTGGTGAGCCTGGCCATACTCGCGCTGCTCTTTGCCTGCCTCGGTATAGCTATCTGGCAGTACGAGCCTGTTCCTACAATACCGGAAACCACCAACCAGATATATACTCAGGCTCCAGACAGCACGGCACCGACGTGCCTTGATGCTGTTAATATGGCGAAAGGTATATATTTGAATAGCCCCACGAATTCATGGGGCTATATCTAACCGGAGCCGATTGATAACCGGCACACCCGTCGGTTATAATACGGGTGTAAGCGTGCCCCTGTAGCTCAGGCGGATAGAGCAGTGGTTTCCTAAACCGCGTGCCCGGGTTCGAGTCCCGGCAGGGGTACCACT
>CAYYQY010000024.1:0-25519 GCA_964473905.1 uncultured Dehalococcoidales bacterium
AACTGGAGTACGAGGCCAACGTGCTGACCGATATCGTCAACGAAGTGGGCGGCACCATCCGCCCGGCCAAGCAGGTTGATGAAGCCACCTTCTTCGCCGTCAACTCACCAGGCATGTGGAAAGCTACCGGCTTCTTTGGCGAGTGTGACGGTGGTATAGAATCTCCCCGGTGTATAGACAGAACACGGGAGATATACATCAACAAGCTCTTAAACTACGAGCATAAAGATGACTTTCTGGACCAGAAGGGAGACTCGCCCTGGTACATGCCGTTTACCTTCGGGCGTATCTACTATACCGAGCTACACGGCTGGGGAGACCCGGCTAAAATAGACCCCGAAGATCCCGAATGTCAACCAGGGATGATAGACAGGATTCTTCGCTGGAGAACCAGCAATACCCACAGAATATCACTGGAAACCGGTATGAAGAGCTTCTTCTTTGGTCAGGTGCAGCCAGCCCGTCTCCAGGAGCCAGCCAACCAGCACTTCGGCATGTGGGTTGAGCGCATCAAGAACGAGTTCGACCCGAAAGGATTATCCGCTCCGGGGCAGCCCTACGCTCCGGACAAGGCTTACGAAATGTGCCATCCCGAGGCAATAACGGAAGAGATGCAACAGGCAGTGCAACAAGCAGAGCGGGGGCCTTGGCTGGGTAACCAGGACTAGTATATTAAACATATAATAACGGGCCATGCTTCTATAATTTAGCATGGCCCGTTATTTATTCTCTAGATTTTAATAATCTCTGTTAGAAGTCCCAGAAGCGGTCAATCTCGCTGTCCGGCACATCAAATACCGTATTCAACGGCGGCACAGTCTCTTTTCTGAAAAACAGGGGCAATCTATCCATATACGGCGATAAGCCTGCCTTCAGGTTAAACTCATGCTCCATTCGCATTACCGACTTACCCAAGGTTATGTAGTCTTCACTTCCCATGTGCCACCCGTATTTCGTATTCAACATGCCCAGCACGCCTGGCAGCGCCTCAGGTGCGTTCAGCAGAGGCGTGTGGAGAAACTGGCAGAGGCCGATGCAGTCCATGGCCGCCTGCCTTATCTGTATCTCCCGTGACGCGTCAACCTGTCCCCACACCTGTGTCTTGGGCACATAGCGCCAGTTCTTTGTCCAGCCCAGGTTCACAGCCACCATGTAGCCGGCACTGTGGTCAGCACCCATCGTTGAAGTAGCCAGAGTAACGCCCATACCCTTGATAACACGCGGGTCGTAAGCTACCATTGCCTGTCCTTTTACTACCGGTACCCGGTTAACACCAAATACCATGGCCGCAGTTCGTGCCCCGCTGCCCAGAATTCTACCCATGTAGCTGCCTTTTTCTATCTCCTTAACCAGCTCAATAGCTCCCTGAGCATCGCCGTACTGCTTGATGCCGGCTTCCATGGCCATGGCCACGGCGACACCGGTATCCATGGTATCAACCCCACAATCGTCGCATATAGCGCCCAGTTCCACAATGGCATCCAGGTCATCAATTTCCAGATTGGAACCGAACGACCATACCGTCTCGTATTCCGGCCCTTTACCCATATAATTCCCGTTGGCATCGTTATATGTCCGGTGGCAACGCGTCACACACCCGGGAGAGCAGGGCGCCGCAAGCTTCCCACCACGCTCCTTTATTATCTTGCGCATTGCCCTTCCCGAAATCTTGGAAGCGCCCTCAAACTGGCCGAACCGGTAATTCTTGGTCGGCAGGGCGCCAGCATCACTTATGATAGGCACGGCGGCAGCACTACCGAACGCCGCCATAGCCTTACCTGTGTTGGCATCGTCCAGAACACACTTCACCCACATCTTGTTGTAACGAACGAACTCAGTGGAATCCCCCAGCGGGACTGAACCGGCTCCGCTGTCGTCCACTACTATAGCCTTGACACCTTTACTGCCCATCACGGCACCGAGACCCCCTCGACCCGCATGTCGAGTTGGTAAATTATCCATATCTGAAGTAGCCACGCTACTGGCTGCCAGCTTCATCTCCCCACCCTGACCAATTGATATATAGGCTACTTTACTGCCGTACTTTTCAGTTAATTTGGCCACGGTATCATTATTACCCAACCCTCTCAATTCATCGCCGGGTAATATCGTAGCACCATCTTTATTTATGTAGATAACACTCAGTTTATCATCCGCGGGCAAACCTTCAATGATAATACCGGTGATATTCAGTCTGGACAGCTTATAGCCTGCCATACCTCCCGTAGAGCTTTCCTTGATGCCGCCGGTAAGCGGACTCTTGGCCCCCAGCGAAAGCCTGCCGCTGGAAGATGCCGGAGTACCGGTAAGTAAACCGGGCGCAATTACGAGCTTATTTTCCTCAGCCAGCGCATGACACAGCGGGTCCACCTCGTTAGCCACAACCGCCGTGGTTAAACCCCGTCCACCCAAACCCATGTACTGCGCCGGGACTTCGGTAAATATGGCCGTTTTCGCTGCCATGTTGACCCTCAGTATTCTATCCATTATGCCTTTCGTCCCTCCACAAATATATTAACCGTGGTGACTATTCCGACTCGGCTTTCTTTTTTTCCTCGCGCTCTATGGCATCCATATCTATAAAGCGCGTGGGGTTAGACACATTATTCGGGTCAAGCGCCTTCTTTATCTTCGCCAGCGGTATATGGAAATTAGCAAATTTGGGCCCCATAACATTGGCTGCCGCGGTAGCCAGTTCAAACGTAGTCATACCACGCTCGGCGTCAATGTCCATCTGTCGCATGGCTTCTCCCAGTACTCCCTTGGCCACTTCATCCTGTTTCTCAAACGGGATGGCATTATCCGCACCGGCAAAATGACAGAAATCAAATGTCAGTACCCAGGCTGAGTCACCGTGCCCTTCCAGATACGGTGGCGTATACTCACCCACGTGTTCCCAGACAGTGGAAAAGTAGTCCAGACAGCTATCCAGGGTATCCATCATCAGCCACCCGGTCTGCATGGAGCCGCCGATACGGCACCATCTGCCTCCCCACAACGGGCGTGTCCTGGAGTTAGCCACGTAGGGAACGAACTTCTGGTAGACCTCATCAGGCCAGGGTTCACCCCCGGTCTCCTTTATAATTTGCTCCAGCACCTTTTTCTCATACTCAAGCTGGCGTGCCGAGGCAAAGCCCCATAGACACAGGCCGATAGTATTCGGGAACTGCTGCCAGTATCGTTCCTCCCACAACCGCCAGTACTCCTCGCGTGATTTGGAGTATTCGTACGCCATACGCTGGGGGTCAAATCTCTCCATGCTACCCCCGATTTCCGCCTTACCAATCTCGTACATGGCATCTATCATCGCTTTTTCTGTCTTGTAGTTGATGAAATACCACTGAAAACGGTCTGCAGGCAGGTCACACCTCTTCTGCGGTCTTATCCCCTCCGTAGGCAAGAAACTCGGCCCCGGCCACACATGGAGTTTAATGGCCATCTTGGTTATTATTCCCATAGAGCCGTTATCCCCCACTATCGCCTTACGCAAATTGCGCAGGTCTGGCCCGGGACCTTCGCCCCAGAAATTTCCTGCATTAGGCGTAGACAGGGAACCCGTGGTCAATCGCTCCCCATCGGGTAAGACAATCTCCGTACCCAGTACATTCCGCGTGGAAAATCCGGTGCGGTAAGCACTGCCGTGCCATCCGTGCCAGGCATGATTGGCCAGGGCACTCATGTGCCCACCAACCAGCGGTATACCGTTATACAGCCCCACTTTCATGGCTTCGGCCTGTACCTGAGCATGAGTGACATTGGGCTCAATTATGGCACACATATTCTTTTCGTCTATCTCGATACTGGTCATTCTCTTAAAATCTATGATGCACCAGTAAGGCCTTGCCGCACCCATAAGAGCGAACATCCAGCCTCCGGATATTACGGAGAAAGGAAATTTATACCTGTTGGCCAGCTGCAATATTCGCTGTAAATCCTCGGTGCTACCGGGCAAAGCGACAAACTCGGGCGGCCTTTTACGGCGAAACAGGCTTACGGCAAACATGTCCCGGCTGTATGCCTTCAGCGTTGCCGCACCATCAGAAACATATTGAGAACCCAGAATATTTACCAGTTCGTTATATATTAACTTGTGTTTTTCATCACCTAATGGCATCTTGGGTCACCTCCATTTACATTGCTTGCTTGACCAGGTCTACGATATCGATAACCTTCATTTTATCGCCCATCTCGGTAACGGCATCAGTAAGGCTCCTTTGACACCACGAGCAGGCGGTAATGACAGCCTCAGCACCAGTTGTCTGGGCTTCTTTAATTCTCTCCGTGGCAGTGAAGTTATTGAATTCCGGGTAGGCGTCAATAACGCCGCCACCGGCACCGCAGCACCAGGAATACTCTTTTATCCGGTACATCTCCACCAGTTCCACACCAGGAATACTCTTGATAACATCGCGGGGCGGCTCATAGACCCCCAGCATCGGCTCACCTGGAACGTAGAACCCCGGTGCCTGTGACAGACGCCGGCCCAGGTGACAGGGATCGTGATAGGTCACCCGCATCGGTACGTTTTTGGTGAATTTTATCTTGCCTTCTTTTATCAGCTTATCGATATACTCGACAACATGCATAACCTCAAAATCAGCGCCCGGTTGCGTATAGAGGCGTTTGATAGCGTAGTAACCATCGGAACATCCGGTGACCACAGTCTTGACGCCGGCGTTTCGCCAGGCTTCAATGTTATTTTCCGCATATTTGGTAAATTCACCCTGGTATCCCATTTGATAGGGCCTGCCGCCACAGCACGTTTCGTCACTGCCCATTATACCTACGTCCACTCCGGCATTTTTAAGCAGAGTGACGGCATTTCGCGCCACCGGCCACAGTTCCTCGTCATAGCAGAAACGACAGCCGGCATGGTAAACTACCTCGGCCTGTTCGGTAGCGAGATTCTTTACATCCAGACCCTCGCACCACCTGCCCCTGTCGGCTTTCTTGCCCATCATGGTGTTATCTTCTTTTCTCAGGTTATCAATAATAGGCATAAACTGGGGCAGCAGCTGACCATCCTCAACACACTTGGCCCTTATCTCCAGCATGACCCGCAGTGGTTCCATGTCCTGAACACCCTTGCACATGGAGTCGCAGCCGCCGCAGGTGTTACAGGCATATATTAAATCCAGTATCTCAGGGTCATCATCATAGCTTAACTCTTCATCTATAAGCGATAGTGCCAAATCCATCCTGCCCTGATTTGAATAAGAGTCAAAGAGATAGTACAGGCTCGACGGACAAATCTTGGCAAACCGGGCACTTTTTACCTCCCATGAGTCTACCCACTTACAGGTTGAACACCGGGCACAATTCCAGGCAACTTTTCTCATGTCCCAGTAGTATTTACTGTTCCAATCCATATTAGGTAGTGACGGGGGTCTCTTTTCTTTCTCCATAGTCATCTTCTACACCTCCGTTTTCTCTAGAAACACAATTTACCCGGGTTCAAGATATTGTTAGGATCATACGCATTCTTTACTATCTTTAAAACCCTGGTGTATGAAGCAGTACGGCTGTAAACCATATCCGCCCACTGACCATAAGGGGTAGTGAAAAAGCCGCCCCGGTCTATCGCTTCTTCACTAGCTTCCAGGAAAAGATTTTTTACCATCTCTGTTTCTCTGGCATCCTCCGGATTATTGTGGAAGCCAAACTGGCAGAAGACGGCCCGTGCTCTATCCAGCGGCTGCAAATACACGCCTATATCTTTTGTCGGATAGCCGTATTTAGCCGCAATATGGGTCATTATCTCCGTGAACTCATGCACTCTGTCCAGCGTGGTGTGGAAGAAAACGTCATGGCATGAGTTTTTATAGCGCAATTTCCAGTAGTCATCCTTCGGCCACGGTTTCCTCAGTAGTTTCTGCACGGTACCCGCCAGGCCGGGAATACCGCCAACGGTAGGCTGCACTTCAAACTGCAGAGCGGAGGCAACCTCCATCAGGGCTTCCTCTTCGTAGGCTATCTTCTCTTCGGGTAGCCGGTGCAGCGCCGATAGACACAGGATAACAGTCCAAGCAGGCAGTCTCCGCCGCAACTCTTCAAATTCTTCCGGCCAGCTATCGGCTAAAATAGCAGCCAGATCGAAATTATTCAGCACGAAGCACTCATTACCCAGCATACGTCGCTGAATACGATATATGGGCTCAGCGACATCTTCAATCCGGTCAAACTGGATAAAAAATACTTTATCCATGGTTGGCAGATATTCAGCTTTTATATTAGCCCACGTCATAATACCCAGCGTGCCCTGGGCCCCCTGCCATAACCTGGCACCCGGTATCATGGCATCGGGGCAAATCTGCACTTTCATTCCCTTACTCAATGCCGAACCGGTCCAGAACATCTCCCCGTTACCCAGCACCAGCTCCGAAGTGAGCATGGTCTCGCTGTATTCGGTCTTGCAGATAAGTATCGGTTCCCTCTCCATGGCGCTGGTTAGTACAGATTTTGCCGGGTGCGGCAGCAAGGGGTTACAGACCATCAGCCCTTCCTTTTCCAGCTCTGTCTGCACCTGTTGCCACGTGACACCTGGTTCTAATTTTACCCTCTTATTACGGGCATCAATCTCCAGAATTTTATTCATCCGGCTGAGATCAACAATAATGCCACCTTCACCGGGAATACCCGCCCCGTAAAAACTTACATTTGATGAACGTGGCGTTACCGGCATCATCTTCTCGTTGGCATATTTAACTACGTTCTGTACCTCTTCGGCATTAGCCACATAAGCCACGCAGCTCGGTTTTCTCGGCTGTACAAAACTATAATCCCCGGCATATTTCTCAAGCGTTTCAGGATCATCAGATACATATTCGGAACCGACTATCCCGGCTAAGTCCTGCTTCAAACCCATATTTCACCTCCGAATCTTGCTTATCAAATGGACACAAAACTAGCCTTCCCTACGGTAGTTACAGCTACAATAAACACCAGCCGCTGACCGCTGATTACTATCGTTAGATTCCGGCAAACTCGGTACCGCCATCAACCACAAGCGTCTGCCCCGTTACAAAGTCAGCGTCGTCAGAAACAAAGAACAATGCCGGACCGGCTATATCCTCCGCATATTGAGAACGCCTGATGCAGCGCAGAGCTATCATTGCCTTATCGGCCTCGTCCTCGTGCCCCTTGATACCGTCCATCTCCACACTGGCATCGGTCAATACGTAGCCGACAGCGAGGCAATTTACACAAATATTAGAACGGCCCAGTGCTTTGGCTTCACCCCTGGTAATAGAACAAACACCGGCCTTGGTGGTAGTGTATGGCAGCATGCCCTGGTATCCCTGATGTACAGTGGCTGTGCTAATATTTACAATCTTACCCTTGCCTCTCTGCTTCATGTAGGGTGCCACGGTCTTGGCACACTGCCAGCCCCCGACTACATTGATATCAAAACTGTTTTTCCACTGTTCATACGGCCAGCTATCCCAGGCGCTATGCCCGTGTCCACCGTAGAACGCAGCATTGTTAACCAGAATATCAATACCACCGAACTCTTCCGCTGTCTTTTCCACCATTTTCTTTACCTGATCTTCATCACGAATATCCACCGCCATGGCTATAGCCTTCCCACCGGCGTCCCGAATCTCCTTCGCTGTCCCCTCAACCTTGGCTAGAGTCCGCTGCGCCAGCATTACCGCAGCGCCTTCCTTAGCGAACCTGAGGGAAATAGCCCTGCCTATTCCCTGCCCGCCTCCAGTAATTATGGCCACCTTATCCTTTAGAATCATTTCCTGTCCACTCTCCTTTCACATATTTATTTTAATTTACTTTGACCTAACCATCCATTGTAATGATATCAAAATCTAACTAACGTTTGTTTGCTAATTTATCAGACCTTGTCTCCTGTGTCAAGTATGTAAAACCACCTCTGAATAACTTCATATCTATCCAGCCTTATAAAATTTTTGTTACATGTTAGCCCATTTAACGAGCATTATGGTAGTATAAATATAGACGCACCTCGAGTGCTTCTTATATGGAGGCCGGCTATGTCAGATAGCGTTGAAATTAAGCAATCACGTAAAGAACAGATATTACACACCGCCACCAATATATTTTGCGAAAAAACCTATCACGGGACAACCCTTCAGGATATTGCTGATGCCGTTGGTATGCTCAAGGGCAGTCTCTATTATTATATCACCAGCAAGGAGACTCTACTGGCTGATATTATGCTTGACGCAGTTCATGCGCTGAGTGAAGACCTGCTCAGAGTTGAGAGCGCCAATCTGGAGCCCAAGGAAAGGCTGAGACAGATAATCAGGGAACATGTTAAGTACAACGCCAAATATAGGGAGTCCGGTACCTTATTTTTAACCGAAAGGCATGTTCTATCCTCTTCCACGGTCATGGCTGAACTCTCCGAAATATTTGACCGCCGGAATAGGCTGGTAGCCAGTACTCTCAGTGAAGCCATTGAAATGGGAATCTATCGGCCAGTAGACGTTAAAATTAGTGCACTAGCTATAGTTGGCTTGTGTAACTCAATTGTATTTTGGTTTAAGCCGGACGACACTCATAACTACGAGGAAATCGCAGATATCTTTTTTAATCTGGTGGACCAGGGATTTTCAGTCGGTCACTAGCAGTGCTGTATTCCTTTGAGCCGTCTTCACCGTGGCTATTTGCCTGTAATCCCTTTCAGACCTCCCCAGCGTTTATATAAGTTATGCTCTATATTAATCAGGTCAAGAACGCGGCCTACGGTGCTGTTGATTATGTCATCTACAGTTTTAGGTTTATTGTAGAAGCTCGGTACCGGCGGCAGCAAAATGGCCCCCATCTCTGTTAAGCGCACCATGCTCCTCAGGTGCCCCAGGTGAAGAGGCGTCTCCCGCACGACCAGTATAAGCGGCTTTCTCTCCTTTATGGTAACGTCACCAGTCCTGGCTATCAGGTTATCGGTATAGGAATTGGCCAGGGCAGACATCGTCTTCATCGTACAGGGGGCTACAATCATGCCCTCCCTGCGGAAAGAGCCGCTGGCTATAGCTGCCCCTACATCATCTATGTCATAGGCCACATCAGCCAGCGCCTTTACGGCGTCCGGCTTATAATCCGTCTCATGCTTTATAATTTCCTCTCCGGCACTGGAAATGACAAGGTGTGTCTTTACATCTGCCATTTCCGTCAGAGTCTCCAGTAACCTGATGCCATAGATAGCTCCCGTGGCTCCCGTTATACCGATTATCAGATCCATGGCCTTCATCCGTTCTCTTTGTCTATTTATATTATTAATATGTCAGCCAAGACTGGCGCTATACTGTCTAATTTTAGAACCCGTATTCAGCCCATCTATTATTCACCAGCTCAGCTATTTCCGGGAAGTGATGGGTAACCGTGGGCGGCAATCGACGCCCGTCCCACTCACGGCGCGGCGAATGGGTTGTCCAGTCCAGGGTGGCATCTATAAGCAGCTTGCTACCTATACCGGAGCCGTACCGCATATCGGCCCCGTCCTCCAACTCAAGTGCCGGGTCTCCGCTGCTGCCCATATTAATGGGATATACAATCAGGTCTTTCTCCGGGTCAACACGGGAGAGGAACGCCCCAAACAGCGCCCTGGGATTATTGATATCCACGTCCTCTTCAACGACCATGATAATTTTGGCCATGTTTACTGATATTTTAGAGCCCCAGAGAGAGGCGGCTATCTGCCTCGGTTGTCCCTGATATGTCTTTTGTATCTTTACCACAACTATCGGCATGGGCACAACATCCAGCACTCCCGGAATTCCCTGAAGCTCCAGGGTGTTCATCATAATAGCCGGCATACCGCTAAAGAAGATTACCATGTCTTCGGTGACCGCACCCACACCGGCCAGGCTGGCACGGTAGATAGGCTCATTCCGGTAGGTGATACAGTCAACCTTTATTACCGGCCGCTTCTCCGGCCGGCTGTAGTAGCCGTTGGCCTCGCCGAAAGGCCCTTCCATCTCATAGGTATCCGGGTCCGGCGAAATGGTGCCCTCTATTACTATCTCCGCCGATGCCGGTACCTCCAGGTCCGAGGTCTCGCATTTCAAGAGCGGTACCGGTTCCTGCATAATTGACCCCATCGCCCGGTACTCATCCATGGTGCTCAGCGGCAGTCCGGCAGTAAACCCAAAGGCCGGGTCCCAGCCGTAAACCAGCGCTACCGGCATTGGCTTACCCATATTCCGGTACTTGCTGAAATGCGCGCCCCAACCCTGTGCCGGCACCAGGAATACGCTGATCTTATCTCTGTCAATTATCATACCCCGGTACTGCCCCACGTTATAATTGCCGGTATCCGGGTCACGGGTAACCACACCGAGCCAGGTGTTAATATATCGCCCACCGTCAAGAGGATGCCACTTGGGTACCGGCAATTGATACAGGTCTATATCATCTCCCCGCAGTATGTTCTCTTTTACCGGCCCGGTAGTCACCCGCACCGGCTCTACCGGCTCCATAAACCTCTTTCTAAGCAGCTTTCTTATCTCACCGCGTGGAGCGTCTTTGCCTAAACCCAGCATTAATGACATATAGCTGTTTTTAATCAATCCACCCGCGAACAGCTTGCGGCACCACGTATTTTCATAACCTTTTATATTCTCAAATAACAGAGCCGGCGCTCTTTCGGCCAAAGCCTTACGTTGAATCTCGGCAATCTCGCCATTCCAGTCTACCTTGGCTTTAATCCTTTTAAGCTCTCCCTCCGCCTCCAGCTTTGCCATCCAGGTCCTCATATCTTTACCCATACCGCTAAAATTGCCTCCTTCCTCATCGTTGTCACATATTGTATACACTGTTCCAGTAAAGGTCAACGAACAATCTTATCTCCGTACAGTTAAAATATATAAAGAAGCCGCACTAGTAAATAGTGCGGCTTCTGAACGCAGTAGCCTATATTAACCATAGCGGCTTGCCATTTCATCTAATGGAATACGCCGGTATTTCCTGATATAATATTGCACCTGAAGTAATGCCTGTTATGCTGCCAGAAAATAGCTCACCCGCCTGTCCTTAAGCTTGACAGCATGCTACTCAGGGCGGTACACTTCCATTGGACCGACTTTAAGCAACATGTTGGCGAGGTATATTATCGTGGCTAAAGCATTGATAGTAAATCCTGACAGGTGCACCGGTTGCGGCCTCTGTGAAATGGCATGTTCCATGAGAAACACCGGGGAGTTCAACCCTTCTCGCTCCAGAATACAGGTTATCTCCATGGAACCGGACTTATTCCGCTGTCCTGTGGTATGCGTGCAGTGCCATAAAGCCCCGTGTGCCGAAATATGCCCGGAGTCAGCCATCTCCAGAGACGATAATACCGGTACCGTAAAGGTAGATAAAGCAAAGTGCACCGGCTGCAGAATGTGTGAGGACGCTTGCCCCTTCGGGGTAATCATCTATTCTGAACTTGAGCAGAAGGCGGTAAAATGCGAACTCTGCGACGGTGACCCGCAATGCGTGCTGTTCTGCCCGACCCAGGCGCTTGAATTCAAAGAACCTGGATCCAGAGCGTTTGACAAAAAAAGAGCGCTGGCAGAGAAATTACAGGAAGTATATAAACTCGGGGCGATCTTCTATCAAGTGGAGACAGGTGCTGGTAAGACCGAACCACGCTAAAGAAAAATAATAAGCAGCATAGCCGGTATAAATATTAATATTATCCAGACTTCTGTAAATGAGAGGTAGTAGCCATGTACGGATGGATGGGCACAATTCTAAGAGTTGACCTCTCCTCGGGGAAAATAGAGAAGGAACCCCTGAGTGATTACCTGCGGCTGAACTATATCGGCGGCAGAGGCATCAATTCCAGAATCCTCTACGATAGTGTGGGTACGGATGTTGACCCTCTTGGTCCGGAGAACGTGCTCATCTTCGGCACCGGTGTCGTGGTGGGTACCGTCGCTCCTTCAGCCGGCAGGATCACTGTTTCCGCCAAGTCACCTCTTACCGGTATACTCGGTGACGGCAACGCCGGCGGTCATTTCTCAGTAGAACTCAAGCGTGCCGGCTACGACCACATCATCTTTACCGGCCGGTCCGAAAAACCCGTATACCTGTGGATTAATAATGACCATGTTGAGCTCAGGCCAGCCGAACACCTGTGGGGCAGCAACACTGTGGAGACCGAAGCCCAGATTTACCGCGAACTGGATAACCCCCTGCTCAAAATTGCCTGTATCGGCCCGGCGGGGGAGAAACTGGTAAAATATGCATCCATCATGTTTGAAACCTGCCACGCTGTCGGCAGGACCGGCATGGGCGCTGTAATGGGTTCCAAGAACCTGAAGGCGGTAGCCGTGAGGGGCGAGTTGGGCGTTAAAGTAGCCCACCCCGGTCCTTTCATGCGACTGGCCCATGATATTTCACAGCGGATTCTCAACAGTCCGGTATATAATGGTCTGGCACATTACGGGACTCCATACTTCACCGTGGGACAGTACGCCATGGGCTGGCTTGCCATCAAGAACGCGATAACCAACGAGTGGCCGGATGCGTTAAAGCTGGGACACAGGATACTGAAGAAGGACTATTTCGTTAAAGAACTGGCCTGCACTGCCTGCCCGCGTCACTGCAACATGGGATGGATGGTAAAGGACGGCCCCTACGCCGGTCTAAAAGGCGCTAAAATTGAGTACGGGGCGATTGGCGGTTTCGGGCACGGCTGCCTCATTTTCGACTTTGCCGCCGTCGCCAAGATGAATGTCCTCTGCGACGAGTACGGTCTGGACGTACTGGAGATGGGGTTTACCTTAAATACCCTCATGGAATGCTATGATAAGGGTATCATTACCCAAGATGATACGGACGGTATTGACCTGAGCTGGGGGAATGCCGAGGGGGCTATTGAAATCATCCATAAGGTGGTGAAAAGAGAAGGCATAGGAAATGTGCTGGCGGAGGGACCGGTACGGGCTATGCAGCAAATCGGCAGGGGCAGTGAGAAATACATCGCCGTACATTCCAAAGGTATGACCTACGGCATGGATGACATCAGAGCCTGTAAAGGATACGCGCTGAGCGCCGCTACCTCTACCAGGGGAGCCGACCACCTGCGCGGCATGCCGGGGCTAGAGATGATAAGCAAGGCATCAACACCAGAGATTCTTGAGAAAAGGTTCGGCAGTGCCGAGGCGGGTATAGCCAGTTCCTATAAAAAAGCGCCTCTCGTGGTCTATACGCAGAACCTGTGTACCCTGGCTGACTGCCTTGAGATATGCAAGTACAATACCGAGTTCCAGGGAGCGCCCATAAACATTGAAGACGTGGCCAATCTATTTTCTACAGCCACCGGTATTGAGATGGACGAGAAGGCAATAACTGCGGCCGCCGAGCGGATTTACACGGTGGAGAAAGCCTACCTGGTACGACACGGTATTACTCGTGAAGATGATAAAATTCACGGTAAGTGGGAGCATGAGCCAATATCCGGCGGGCCGTGCGACGGTGAGCGCATCCACCCGGATAAGTTTGATAAGCTGCTGGACGAGTATTACGAGCTGCGAGGCTGGGATAAAAACGGCATCCCGACTGCGGCTACACTGACAGCGCTCGGTCTGGAAGACGTAAATCAGGATATTGAGCCGAAGCGGGCACAGTTATAGTATAATTAAAACTTACCCTTCCAGCCTTCCCAGCTATAGGAAAGCCCCTGCCAGTTTCTGAAGGCCTCTTCCATCAGGGTATCCCGCTCTTTCTTCTTTTCTTCGTCTACGTAGTGCAGGGCCGGGGCAGATACGTCTTCAGGATAGTTAGCCGCCAGATAGTATTCTTCATTTATGGCCAGCCCCAGATTACGACAGTGCTCTTTTAACTGCTTGTAGTCATCACCATCCACGTTACGGATACCCGATATATTATAGTAGGGAATAAAATCAGGCGCATTAAAAGGAATCTTACCCGCAAATATCATCTTTATCCTTTTCAGGTAGTCCTTGTGCAATTCTTCTTCAATAAAAGTGATAACGTCTTCCCGTTCAAACCCTTCGCTGAGCAACACCTCAAGCAGCTTCTCCATTTTCCACAGGTACTGCGGCCTGGGTTGAGAGAGGAGCCCGCGTATAAGCAGCTCTTTTTTAACGCGTGAGCTTATTTTATCATAGAGCGCATAGAGCTTATGGCTGAACTCGTGAGCATCTTTCGTAGCGGTATAACGGTAGCAGCCTACCCCGCATTCTTCAATGAGGCCTCGTTCTTTAAGCTCCCGAAGTGCCCGGTCTGCGTGCGCTTGACACCCTCCTGCCGCTCTGATAATATCTTGATAATCGGCAGGCACGCCGTTATCCTCCAGGTATTTCAGTACTTTTACTATAATCGGTAAATCTGCCATTCTACCCTGAACCGGGAGGTGTTATCTTGTCCGAATCTCCGGCTACAGAATCTTACAATAACCACATACATGTTTCAAATTTTGACCTTGATAGCTACCAGCCAATGCCCGTAGTCTATCAACTGCGCGGCTCGGTCTTACACCATATCAAAACCGGCAAACCACTGCTGCCGCAAATAGACGGCAGGCAGGAAGCCAAGGCCGATGTAATCCGGGCGCTTCTTTCCGGCGCGCACCCCTATCTGGTTTCGGAAGAAGGTACCGGCAAGACCCGCCTGGCACGAGCCCTGACCACTCTCCTGCCGCCGATACCGGTCATCAAAGGCTGCCTCTATCACGATGATCCCAAGTGGCCACGGGAGCGGCTGTGCCCACGCTGCCGAACCAGCAGTAACCCCGCCCGGGATTTCGGCATTGATTTTGTCAAGGGGACATCCAGGTTTTCGCGTATTCAGGGTAATGAATACACCAACGAGGCCAAGCTGCTCGGCTTAAAGGACATTCAGGCTATAGCCCAGGGGAAGAGTCCCGACGACCCGGCAGTATTCACCGGCACGGGTGTCTTCCGGGCGAACAGGGGCATACTATTTATAGACGAGCTACCCGCCATCAGAACCAAGGTGCAAGTACTGCTGCATCCCATCCTGGAAGAGAAAAAGGCTATTCTGGAAGAATATAACTGGGAGCATCAACTGGACCTGATTTTAATAGCCACCGGTAACCCGACAGGCTTTGCCCATGTTAACGAAATACCCAGGCCACTGCTGGACAGGCTGGAGCCGGTCTATATGGAATTACCCGAAGAGGATATTGAAAAAGAGATAATGCTCAAAGAGACCTTCCGGCTGAGACAAAACGGTGATAGGGATGCCGACCCATTGGAACAGCTCAATTACACTATGGACGATGTAGCCAGAAAAGTGGCAGCGCCATGGTGGATTATAGACATTGTTAATAAAACGGTAAGATACAGCCGAACATGTCCCTACGTGGATAAAAAGGCGAGCATCAGGGCTACCAACCGGGCACTGGACCATACCTATGCCAGCGTGGAGATGGATAACCGTCAGGTCGCCAGCCTGCGTCATGCCTACTATGGACTGAGACTTGCCTTGAGAGCCAGGGCCGGGCTGAGAGCCGACCTTATTGACTTTGATAACCCACGTCAGACCTTTGTCATGGGAGACCAGTTGACGGAAGACTTCATGTGGAATGTGTTTGAAGACTTACGCCATCAGCCAAGCTGGACGGGCATTTTCAACCGTAATAAACTGGGTGCGGAGCTCAGCTGGCTGCTCAATACCCCAGTAGCCGGCCTGTCCTCAGGGCGATTACCCTCGCTGATTGTTTCTCAAAATGATGAGCTGAGTAAAGCCATAAGTAATATGAGCCAGGTAGCCGTCAATATGATAAACCAGGACTTAATCAGCGAACCGGAGCGCAAGCTCTATGAGAACGAGGAGCCTGAAACCGTGGCGGAACGTAACTATTCCGCTCTGGAGGTGCTAGCCAATCTTTGCCTTCACGAGGGGACACTGAACGAGGTGAGAGACGGGGCAGTCTTTCTGGCCCGTAAGTTCAAGAACTAGCTATGGAACTAAAAATCTGTACCCGATGCCAGTTAAAAACACCAGACGAATTTCTCAGGGAAATTGCGCATTCTCAGAAGCATTCCCTGAAGGATATACTGAAACAGGCCCAGCAGGATGATGACAGCTACCTTAACGAAGAATCACGTAAACATACGAAGAAGAGGGAGCAGGAGATTCAAGCCGCGCTGGAACAGTACGAGATAGAGCTGAGCCAGCTAGATGAGAATGCTTCTTACGACGCACTGGATAACATCACGCAGGGCAAGGACATAGAGGATATCGCCGCAGATATACTTGAAGATGAGAAAAGGAAAGAGCTGCGAGACAAGATAAATGTCCTTAAATGGAACCCGGAAGGCATGACGGAAGAGGATACCAGAAAAGCCCTGGATGAGTTTGAACGGCAGGGTCTTATACAAATCAGCGAAGGTAACATCAGGATAACCTCCGTAGGGGCTAAGAGACTCGCCAGTAATGCTCTGGAAAAAATACTTAAAAACCTGGCCAGCAAGGAACTGGGAGTTCATTCCATTGATAAAGCCGGCTTTGGCTCGGATATGACCGCTTACACCAGGCATTATGAGGCTGGAGACGATTACTCACTGGTTGATATTGAACGGACATCCCTCAATGCCCTGGAAAGAAGCGGCCGCTTGGAATTTGAGCTCGGTGACTTTGAAGTCCATGAGGAGGTGCATCAGTCAAGACTCTGTGCCGGTCTTCTCATTGATGAGAGCGGTTCCATGAAAAGCAGTGACAAGTTGGAAGCAGCTATAGATAGCGCCCTCGCTCTTTCCGAGCTAATCAGGAGGGAACCCAAGGATTCCCTTAGAATCTTCCTGTTCGCTGACAGGGTTAAGGAAATCAGGCCATGGGAGCTAGTGAACGAGGTAATGGAGGGCGATACAACAGATATCAAGTCAGCACTACGAACTTTTCGCGAGTCGGTAAGAAGTGACCGGGGAGACAAACAGGCTTACCTGATTACGGATACCGATCCGAACACCGAGGACGGCAAATATTTGGGCTTTGATAAAGCCTCTGCCAGTTTAATAGAGGAGGCATTGCGCTACCGTCTGGAGGGAATCGGGCTGAATATCATCATGCTGGACGATAGCCCCCGCCTCAAGCAACTGGCTTCAACACTGGCCATAAAGAACCTGGGCAGAGTCTTCTTCGTTTCTCCGCAGCAACTGGGACAGTTAGTAATCGAAGATTACCTCAGGGCGAAAAGGGACAGCTTTTAAACCTCGTAACCTGTACCATAGCTTCTATCTATCATCGTTCCCGGTTTGCTACCGGCAGTAAAAAGTCAACAATACCCGGCTCCGGTACCTGGATATAGAAAGTGTTATTTTGTATATGAATGACAGCATCATTAAGGTAGATAAGCTGGTAAAGAAATTTAAAGACCTGGTTGCGGTAAACAATATCAGTTTCAGCATAGAACCCGGTGAGGTCTTCGGCTTCCTGGGGCCAAACGGTGCCGGCAAAACTACAACAATAAACATCCTGTGCACCCTGCTTAAACCGACTTCCGGACACGCCAGCATCGCCGGTTTTGACGTCGTGCACCAGCAAAAACAGGTGCGCCAGCTAATCGGCCTTGTTTTCCAGGACCCCAGCCTTGATGAACGGTTAAGCGGCCTCCAGAACCTGCGCTTCCACGCCATGGTTTACAATATGCCCTCCGATGTCAGGGAACAGAGGATACGGCAGATACTGGACATGGTGGAGCTGTGGGACAAGCGTAATAACGAGGTGCAGACGTATTCCGGCGGTATGAAACGGCGTTTGGAGCTGGCACGGGGTCTGCTTCACCACCCTAAAGTACTGTTTCTGGACGAGCCGACGCTGGGGCTGGACCCTCAGACGCGTAACCGCCTGTGGGAATATATCCTCGAGATGCGACAGCGCGAAGGTACCACTATTTTTCTGACGACGCACTACATGGATGAAGCCGCCAAGGCAGACCGTATTGCCATTATTGACCACGGTGATATCGTTGCCCTTGACTCTCCGGAAAGGCTCAAGGAGATTGTGGGCAGAGATATTATTTCATTAAAGACCGTTGATGACAGAATGGCACTTACCGAAATCAAGCAGCGCTATAATATTGAAGCCCGGCAGGATAATGACAGCCTTACTTTTAAAGTAACCAGCGGCGACGAGTTTATACCCGGCTTTATTAAAGAGTTCAGCACTAAAATATTGGCTATCAGCCTGCGCCGCCCCACCCTTGACGATGTTTTTCTTAAGCTCACCGGGCGTGAATTACGTGAAGACGATGTTAAAGATACCTTCAAGGCTATTGTGCGCCAGCATGGCCGCCGTATGCGGCACTAGGCAGTATTAAAAGATGAACAACTTACGTGGCATATACACCATATGGTACCGTGACATACTGCGCTTCTGGCGAGACAAGATGCGGATGGTCAGCTCCATCATTTTCCCGCTGCTGTTTCTTTTTGTTTTCGGCAGCGGGCTGAGCTCCAGAATGGGGGCACTGGGACCGGGTATAGACTTCACCCAGTTCATGTTCCCGGGTATTATTGGCATGTCGGTACTGATGAGCTCGTTTATGGCCGGCATATCTGTGGTCTGGGACAGGGAGTTTGGTTTCCTGAAAGAAGTGCTGGTAGCTCCGATCAGCCGCGCTTCGGTAGCGCTCGGCAAGACACTGGGTGCGGCTACCGTGTCACTATTTCAAGGTATCATTATTCTGGTAATTGCCCCGGCGGTGGGCATCTCCATCTCCGGATGGGACATTCTTAAACTGATACCGCTGATGTTCCTGCTCGCCGCCTCTATAGGCTCTTTGGGTATTCTTCTCGCCACGCGTATTAAATCCATGGAGGCTTTCCAGGCGGTAACACAGATGCTGATATTCCCTATGGTTTTCCTCTCAGGAGTCTTCTTTCCCGTTGCCGGACTACCGGTATGGATGAACATCCTGGTAAAGATTAACCCGGCTACCTATGGCATAGACCCTATCCGCCAGGTGATACTGGGCAGGGCGGCGGATTCGGGCATAGGCATTACCCTGTTCGGCTACACGCTTTCCATATGGCACGATGTTGCCATAATGACAGCATTCGGTTTAATTACTCTTTCACTGGCTATGTGGTCATTCAGTAATCAGGACTAGCTCATCTTATTACCCGCCGAATTTACCCGGCAGGTTTTTCCAGCCTGTAACCCTTACCCTTTTGCCACTGCCTTAAGCTTTCTTACCATATCTAAATCTATGACGCGACCGGGGTTCGCCACGTTATTCGGGTCCAAGGCTTCTTTTATTTTGGCGGCTATCAGATAGTAGTCCGGGAAGGCCGACACCACCACACGGCTCGGCCCCAAGTTAACCATGGCACCGACTGAATTTTCACTTATAGTGCGCGACGCCGCTTCCACCATGGCCTGACCCAGCTTCTGGTCATCTTCATCGGACTTTACTCTGGGAAAATCAGTCTCCGTCAGGGCGTGGTGCCCGAAGTCATAGGGGGCTACCCAGGCCGGGTGGTCACTGTCCAGGAAAGGCGGGGTATATTTATCCAGAATCTCCCATGAAGGCGGGAAGCTTCTTTCCGCATCGTCAAGGGAGTCAAACGTCATGTTAGTTACCGAGTAACCGCCGCCGACTCGCATCATGCGGCAGCCGTTGGTATCCCTTACCCAGTTATTGGCAGCGTAGGGTACCCAACGCTGGTAAACGTCTTCCGGTATCATCCTGCCTCCGGTTTCGTCTATAATCTGCCTCAGCACCTTCTCCTCGTAATCCACCTGTTTTGCCGAGGCAAAACCCCAGAGGCATACGCCAACACAATTCTGAACGTTTTTCTGCCAGTATTCCTCCATCCATGTGCTCCAGTACTCTTCGCGGGACTTTGACCACCACCAGACGAAGTAGGTCGGCGGCCACAGGTGCATTATGCCGCCAATCTCGGCCTTGCCTATCTCGTACATGGCTTCAATCGCATCGTGCAGGGTGGGATAGGTGAAAAGATACCACCGGAATGACTCCCGCGGCAGCTCACATTTCTTAACGGGTGATACGCCTGCGGTGGGCAAAACATCAGGCCCTGGCCAGGGATAAAGCTTGATTGCCATCCTGGTTACCACGCCCAGCGAACCGGAGTGACCTATTAAGCCACGTAACACGCCTCTCGCGTCCGGCCCCGGGCCTTCGCCCCAGTGATAGCCGGTACCGGGCACTGCCAGCGAGCCGGTCCTTAATATCTCGCCGCTGGGTAGCACCCACTCCATGCCCTGTATGTTATGTGTAACAAATCCTGTCCGGTAGGCGGTACTCTGAAGACCAAAAGCAACGTGGTTGGCTAGGCTGGAAGACTGCGAGCCGGCCTCGGGTGTGCCCATATGCAGACCTCGCTTCATGGCTTCGGCATGCAGCTGCGCATGCGTAACATAGGGCTCAATTACGGCGTACATGTTCTTTTCGTCTATCGCCAAACCGCAGAGCCTCTTGGTATCAATCATGCACCAGTATGGTTTGACGGCAGCAGTAGTGGTGAAATAAAGCCCTGAGCCCAGTACCGAGTACGGGAAACGGTAGCGGCTGGCAAGCTTCAGTATTTGCTGCACGTCTTCCGTGCTTCCCGGCATAACGATAAACTCCGGCCTGCCCCTGGTAATAAAGGTGGGTGTCTGCGATTCCCGGCTGCATGCTTCCATCACTGCCCTGTCATCGGAGACATAATCGCCCCCCAGTATGTTAACCAGCTCTTCGTAAATTCGCCTGTGCTTTTCGTCTCCTAGTGGCACTTTGAATACCTCCTGCCTGAATTAACCAGCTTAATATTATGTCAGTAATGCTGGTGGTCTCGCTGCTTTTTAGTTAGCTGGACACGGCACGGCCGCCACCGCCATTATACTATAAAACAGTCTCAACTTGCTGTCTCTTCTAACAGGTAAATATTATTCCTCACCTGCTTAAGGTCAGGGTTTAAGCATTCCCCTCGGCTATAGACGATAGATATATCATTTTCCCGCAGGAAATCGGTATCGGTACATCCACTATCTAAAAACTCGTAGACGGCGATATCGCTTGACGTGGGGTAGGCATGAATCCGGGTATAAATGCTCCGCTGCGTGATAGCCGTAAACGCTGTTGCCTTCCATGGGTCAATTACAGCCTTATCATATCCCGCCTCAACATGGTCTTTAATCCATACAAATGCATCATAATCGGAATCATCTATCATCTGATAATACGGTACCTGCTGGCGCTGGGGAATGGTCATAGCCAGCGTCACCACTATAAGCACCACGCAAATTATATTGCCCAGGTTTCTGCCCGCCCAGGTTCGGGCCACGCCGGGCCACCTATCGGGCATCCGGAGCGCCCCTATTTCAGCCAGTCCCGCCCCGGCAACGATACTCAACACCAGCATCATGTACATCAGCCCACGCTCGTACATTATTGATATCCCGTAATGGAAGCTATAGAAGCTAACCAGCATCACCAGCATAGCCAGCAAAGCCAGTACCACAGCGTAGTTTTTCCTGCCACCCCGGAGCGTGAGCATGAAAGCACCCAGCAGCCCGAAGGCCACAGGCAGATACCCGTAGGTCTGGATAACCTGCGGCAAATCCACATAATCCGGCAGGGGCTGTTGAACGAGCAATGACTTTGCCGTGGGCAAGAGCATATCAAATATCCACGGGAAAGGGGCCAAAAACGGGATAGCTACCGCCAGGAGTACCGCTAGGCTGTGTTTAAAGTCGCCTTTTATGTTAAGTAGAATGTAAGGAGCTACTATGATAGCCAGTCCCACCGCCGTAGCCGCGTGTACGGCAAGCAGGAAACAGGTAAAAATGAATATAGCCAGATACGACCAGCCCGTCCTGAAGTTGAAAACCAGGTACATACATAAAGGAACGAACGCCAGCGCCATGGATAGAGGTACCATGAACGCCGGCCCCAGGATGCCTACTGTTGTGGGCAGCAGGCTGGCAAAGAAAGCCGCCTGCCAGCCAAAACCGGACTTTTTAGCAAAAATATAGATGGATAATACGGTAATTATGGAGATAACGCCAGGGAAAAACCTGAAGATTGAAAGCCAGGAAATACCACTTATACTCTGGAAAACGCCCCAGAACAGGTGAAAACCGGCTTCCAAATTCGTAGCCAGGTCCCTAACTCCCGCATCAGTAAAAGGAACCGTGAAGCTGGTGCTGCCTTCTAATATCATTGCTTTGGCATAGACCATGTGTACCCACTCGTCTACGTGCAACGGATACGGGTAATTTTGATGGGGAATAAAAGCTACATAGAAGGCAAGCCCCAATATGGGCAACAGCTTAAGATAGTCGCTTGCTGCCAGCCTGGCGAGGCTTTTTAATACCATTACGAATAATTCCTTTGCGTAAGCCCGTAGTTCGCCGGAGTTTCTTTTGCCCAAGCAGGTATTTGTTACCCGCTATTTTAACCCAAAAACCCCGCTCATTGGTAGCTTTCAGAGGGCTTAATATTTTATTTACCAGTTCTTTATCCGGTTAGAAACAAAATTTACCCTGTGCTATACTTCTAGTTAAGTTTTAGAATTCAGGGTAAACATAATGGGTATTAAACTGTATAAAGAGCCGGGACTTGTGAGGCCGGACCTTATCGTCGGCTGGCCGGGTATTGGTAACGCCGGCCTGGTCGCCGTGGACACCTTAAAGACCGAGTTGCAGGCCGAAGAGTTCGGCGAGATAGAACCCTACGACTTTTTCTATCCCACCAGCGTTGTCATCAAGGCGGGTCTCCTGGATGACCTCCACTTCCCGCGCAGTAAGTTTTACTTCAAGCGTCTTAAGGGCAAGGACCTGATAATCTTCACCGGAGAGGAGCAACCCACCGACGCCAGAGGCGGGTATGCCGAGGGCAAAAAGGCCTACGAAATGGCAAACCTGGTTTTGGACGTAGCCGAGAGGTTTAACTGCCAGCGAGTCTACACTTCGGGTGCGGCGGTATCTCTCATCCATCATGCCATGAGACCCAGGGTCTGGTTCGTGCCTAATGAAGAGAAACTACTCGCCGACGCGAGTAAACTGGAAAACATTCTCCTCATGAGCGATGTAGCCGGTATCGGCGGACAGGGCAGCATAACCGGTTTGAACGGACTGCTGCTGGGAGTAGCCAAAAAGAGAAAAATTGAAGGTATCTGCCTGATGGGTGAAGTGCCGGACTACCTGTCCGGGGCGCCGTTCCCCTACCCCAGGGCAGCTAAATCTGTGCTTGAAGCTATGACCAGTCTGCTCGGTATTACCATTGATTACGGTAATCTGGACATCATGGCAACCAGGGTGGAAGAGCTAATAGATAACATATATGGACACTTCCCCCCGGACATAAAAAGCAGGCTGGAACAGAGACAGGCTATAGCCCGGGCAGAACCGGGCGGCATAACCGAGGAAGACCAGAAATGGATTAAGGAGCACATTGACGAGTTCTTTAAAAGAGGGGACTTACCGTGATGCAAGACCAGTTAAGATATGAAGGGCAGCCCGGGTTAAGAAATCCGTCACTTATTATCGCCTGGAATACGGATGCCGGGAAGCTGGGCTCAGAAGTAGCCGATTACCTCAACAGTAAGCTTAAAAGCTGCTACCTGGGCGATATAGAGCCGGCAGATTTTTCCCCGCTCGGCGGAGTTACCATTGAAGATAACCTTATCCAGTTCCCGGAGAACAAGCTGTACGTCTCTCCGGAGAATAACCTGTTGATTTTTAAAGGCTACCCACCCAGCTGCGAGTGGTTTAGATATATTAACCTTGTTATTGATATGGCCGGTAAATACAGCCCCATCAAGGAACTTTACACTGTCGGCAGCATGATTTACTCCGGCGCCCACACTACTCCCCGCCAGCTCATTGCCAGCTTTAACACACCGGAACTGAAGCAGGCCATTGAACCTTACGGCACGGTAAGCAATCTTGACTATCAGACTCCGCTGGGGCACCGACCCACCATCAACTCCTTCTTTCTCTGGGCAGCGCGGGAAAGAGATATCCCCGGGGCCTGCCTGTGGATACCGGTCCCCTTCTACCTGGTTAACGTAAAAGACCCCGGGGCTCAAAGTAAGATGCTGGATTTTTTTAACTACAGATTTAATCTTAAAATGGATTTTACCGATATTGATAAATCAGTATCCCGGCATAACGAAATCATAGCCCGTGCCAGAACTTCCAACCCCGACATTGACGAGCATATAAGCAGGCTGGAAAGTAATCTTACCCTTTCCGACTCAGAAAATAAATACCTAGTTAAACAGATGGAAATATTGCTTAAAAACCAGCCTGGGGGCGATACACCGTCGTTCTGAATTGTCAGGTAGCGAATTCTCTGCTATCATTCATAAACGCTTTTCTTAAGGCGCCGCCGTCTATAACAAGCTAACATATGGAGTAAACAATGTGGGATGTTATCGTTGTTGGGGCCGGCCCCGCCGGGGCAACTGCCGCTAAAAAATGCGCCGAGTACGGCCTGAAAACGCTGCTTTTAGAAAAATATAGCCTGCCCAGAGACAAGGTTTGCTCCGGCATGGTGATGGGTCCGCTGGCTCACACCATGATCAAGCAGGAGTTTGGCGAAATACCCGGGTCTATTCTGACTCAGCCCGACCATCTGCAAGGCTTCTTTTTCCACGTGCCCGGTATCGGCAGCCATAAGATTGATAATTTCACACCCCTCAGCTGGAGGCGGCACCTGGATTACTGGATGGTACAGGCGGCACGGGAGCAAGGCACCGAGCTATGGGCAGGCGCCAGGGTTACCGGCGTCCGGCGTACCGAGCAGACTTTTTTAGTAGAAATGGAAAAACAGGGTGAAAAACTCGCGGCTGAAGCCAGATTTATTATTGGCGCTGACGGGGCAAACTCCATCACCAGACGGTCTCTTTTCCCCGAGTTTGAAGTGGGCTGTATGCATATATATGAGGAATGCTACCGGCAAGAAATGGATATTGACAGGGAATATTACCACTGGTTCTACCCTCTGGAACATAGCCCCGCCAGTTTTTCCATTCATCAAAAAGACGGATTAACGGTAGTGGTCTATGGCAGCATGACCGGTCTACTGAAGCCTTTCATTCCCTGGGTTAAGAGTTTTATGGCTCAAACCTTAAATTTTGATTTCAGTCAAAAACCGGTCTCGTATAACGGCTGTCTCGGCCCGGTGCTGCCGAGGAGCCTGATAAAGCGTAATTGCTCACCGTCACGGGGTAATGCCCTGCTCGCGGGTGAAGCCGCCGGCTATGTTCTGCCGGTTACCGGAGAAGGGATAGGTACCGCCATTCAAAGCGGCGCCTTTGCCGCAAATGCGATAAAGGAGTCACTGGCTACCGGCACTGCCTCCGATATAATTTATAACCGGATATTTGACAGCATTTTCCCGGAGTTTGAAAAACTTATACCCCGGCTCGGGACGATTGAGACTACGCGAAGAGATAATGCAGGTTCACTACCCCGTGTCATAGCGGAAGCTTACCGTGATACGCTGAGGATGTTTTAGCCAGGCACCAAAGCGGTGCTCAAACCTATAATATGGTCGGGGTGAGAGGATTTGAACCTCCGACCTCATGGTCCCAAACCATGCGCGCTGCCA
>CAYYQY010000025.1:0-24926 GCA_964473905.1 uncultured Dehalococcoidales bacterium
AGATTGCCCAAGTAAATATATTGTTGCTTGCCAGCCAGAATATGGGCAATGGCACGGACTATCTTTCGGGTCACAAATGTCCCCCCGCGACGCGGCGATTCATGATTAAAGAGGATGCCGTTAGCGGCAAAAATCCCGTGACCGTCCCGGTAATTTACCGCCATCCAGTAACCATAGGTCTTGGCTACAGCATAGGGGCTTCGCGGACGGAAGGGGGTATTTTCATTCTGAGGGGGAGACGAAGCCCCGAACATCTCACTGCTGGATGCCTGGTAAAACCGCGCCTTTACCCCGCTTCTCCTGATAGCTTCCAAGATTCTGGTAGTCCCCAGACCGACAATGTCCCCCGTATACTCCGGCATATCAAAGCTGACTCTAACATGGCTCTGCGCACCGAGGTGATAAATCTCGTCCGGCTGAATATCGTAAACAAGAGCGGTCAGGCGTCCACCATCCGACAAATCACCATAATTCAGGAAAAAGTTGATGCTGGGGTCATGTAACTCGACTAGAAGATTATCTATACGAGAAGTATTAAAGGTACTGGCCCTTCTGATAACCCCATGTACTTCATATCCTTTAGCCAGCAGTAACTCGGCCAGATACGAACCGTCCTGCCCTGTGATACCCGTAATAAATGCTTTTTTCATGGGATATCCCTCTTTGTATTTTTGTCTTTTCCCCCGGGTTTATCTGGAATATTCCGTAACCAAACCACAATACTTTAGCCAGTGACCTTCATTATTTATTCATCCAGCGCCGCCCGGTAATAGGCAATGGTCTCCTTGATGGCTTCCCTTATATCCGTAAACCTGAAATCCGGAAACCTCTCTCGGAAAAACCGGTCATCCATAACCTTCACCGGAGCCCCATCCTGATAGTTTGTATTGAAAATAATCTCTCCCCGGTAATCTATCAGCTCTTTAATCATTTCCGCCGTTTCTTTGATAGAGTACGCCTTATTCTGGGCTATGTTTACAGGGTAAAGCAAATCTCCCTCTATGTTCACGGCATCACCCAGCATCCGCGCCAGGTCTTTCACATAGACCCACTCGCGAGCCGGTTTCCCGGTACCCCAGATTTCAAACTCCCCGTAACCGGCTCGTTTTGCCTTCAGCATTCTAATAATAATACCATTCAGGGCATGCGTTTTGTTAGGGTCTACCGAGTCACCGGGCCCAAAGCAGTTGGGCACCAGAAAGTTAACTGTCTTGATATGGTACTGCATGTGGTAACACCTGGAAAATACATAAAGAAGTCTCCTGGTATTGCCGTAAGCCAGGACCGACTCATGCACCGGCCCGTCCCACCACGCCGACTCTCTATAGATGTCGGCCTCCCCGGGATAAGAACAGTTGGCAATGGGATTAATTACAACTACCTCAGGACATACTTCTGAAACCGCTCTATACAGGTTGACAATCATCTGCATATTGTCATGCACTATATCGGCGGCGAACTGGGTAACATAGTGTAAACTGCCAACATGCGCTGCACAATTGATAATTACATCCGGTTTCAGCCCCCGTAAGCTGTTCTTTGTATCTAAATAGTCCCGTAAATCACAGCCGCTTTTCCTTGAGAGTGTTACCGGACGATAGCCTCTGCTTTGTAACTCCACCATGACATTGCTGCCCACAAAGCCCTGGCCACCAATAACTACTATTTGCATATCTGCCCCTTCGGTTGCTCTATAATTCAAAAATAAGCCGGGATTATACTATTACTCCCCTGGGTCAATTTTCTGACGCAAGGCCGAAGCCCCTTCTTCCGGGTCATAACATATCGCTTTATCACAGATGTAATAGTCAAAGAAAGGTTTATTCATAATCAACTGGTGATACTTAACGTTGTTCTGTTCCAGCCAATCGCTGGTTGCCTGCCACTCCAGAGAATTCCTCCCGGTATATATGATGATGTGATGCCCCCGGTTATACATCTCATTGATAAATGCTATCATCTCCTGATAAGGCGCAGCGTACTGTTTGCAGAATGTTCTTTCTTCACTACAAATTGTCCCGTCCAAGTCAAAACAGATGTACTTTCTCATATTAATCTCCAGACCGTAAGTATTTACCTCTAATTCTCACCGGGTATATAAATTGACTTTGATATACTATATTTCCCAGTAAGCATTTTCATAATACTTAACCATATACAGCTTCCTCAGACTAGTAGGCAGTTCTATCTCATCACCTTGATAATCATTCAATATATACAGCGGGATATTATAACCGGCCTCCAGAGTAAGATTGGTAGAGCCGCCAAACCTGGTGTTAATTTCTAGAAACCGGTAATCGCTATCATAAATACACTGGAGGCAACACACCCCTTCATACTTCAGCAAATTCATTATTTCCCGGCAATATTTAAAAAGCCGAGGGTCCTGATACGTTTCGGCCCTCGTTGCCATGCCGTCAACTATTTCCAGTCTCTTCCGTGCCAGAAGACAGGTGACTTCGCCCGCACGCTGACAGTATATATCTATAGTGTACTCGTCTCCTTCCAAAAACTCGCACAGTACATGTTCCTCGGGAGAATAGTGAGTGCTCAGTGCCTCTCGATCACGTATCACCATAGTCCCGCGGGAAGAATCACCCACCCTGGGCTTGATAAATAATGGGAAGGCACCCGTGCCTACCTCGTCCTTTTCATACACTTTACACGTTGGAATGTAGTTATCCGCAAAAAAGCGTAGCGTTTTATCCTTGTCCAGGCATAACCGGACTGTCTCTTTAGCCGGCAGCACAATTTTAATACCCGCGAAAAGCTCCCTGTTTTCCGAAATAATAAGCATTTCCGGTTCAAATATGGGTATTATTATGTCAACTTTTTCCCGGTGACAAATATCAAGCAATGCCGGCAGCAGATTCTGAGCATCGTGCTTCGGGATTTTATAGAACTGGTCGGTCAACATTCTACCGGCGGTATATTCCGTAATATCACAGCCGATTATTTTTACCTCATATCTGTCCTGCCTTTTAAGATACCGGATAACGTTTAAGGCAGGGCTGGAATTTATTCCCGTAAGAAGAACGTTACAGCTCATGGTTGTCTCAATGCCTTTTATAATACGTAAACTAAGTCAAATTACCATACTTTTAAAATATTTTATACACTTACCAAATATACTAGGGATGTCTCCTTGATATGCTTGAGACCTTCAAATTCATTAGACCCTAAATATAATTCATTCAGTGCTCTGGTAACCCCTTCCCACTCACCATAATCATGCCATAGAACTACCCCTTGCCCATTCTTGAGCAAATTCAGGGCTTGCTTTGAATCGTTAATTACATATTCATAGGAATGAGAGCCATCAATAAATATAAAATCTATCTTATTAAAGAAGTGACAAAAATTAAAAGTCGCTGAGTCTCCATATAGCGAGACAATCTTTTGTTCGCAATCTGTCCCCAAATATCTTGAACCGGATACCTCTTTATCAACAAACACTTTATCAGCAAAGTCCATTGACAATTTTGTAGAATCTACTTTATCCTTCGGTAAGTCTAATGTATAAACTATTGCTTCTGGCGAGCAATTTAAAGCCATATTCAAGGTGGTTCTACCATTAAAAGTTCCTATTTCAAAGAGCTTACCTGGATTATAGAGTTTTATTAGTTCAGCAATAGCAACAAGTTCAAGAAGAGATACATTGCCATGTACCGCTACTGGTTCACGTATTTGAACGGCAGTACTACCCTTGATTACTTCAGATAGTTCAATTTTAGGAATGATGGCCTCATTTGATTTCTTACGGGGATAAAAAAGGCGGTAGATAGTATATATAAAGGAACGATTTTCGGTAAAAAAAATCCCAATCGTAAATATATATATGCAATATGCTAAAGAGTAAATATACTTGGAAGTGAATTTGATTATTCTAGTCATACCTTTAATCTTCTTATTTCAGAGCTAACCATTTTCGTCTATCTACCACCCCGACCTGATTACCCTTATAATTTTATCTACTTCTTCATCGGTTAGAGCCTCGTGAACCGGTATGGAAATCTGCCGCTGGTCAAATACAGCCTGATTTTCAAGCTCCTCGCGGACGCCACCGAAGACCGAGTAGCGATCAATACGCTGGTGGACTACGGAGGCCGGAATAGCGTATTCCCCAAGCTTATTAATAAAATCAATACGGCCCTCCACGAGCATGGTAAAAAGCCAGTAGGCATGTGTACGGTCATCCCCGATATCCAGTAGCTCCAAACCGGGAACGCCGCGTAGTTCGCGTTGATACCTGTTTCCTATTTGCTGCCGGCGTTTCAGCCGCTGGTGAAAATCACTCAGGTTACCTAAACCAATAGCGGCGGCAATATTATTCATATGGTACTTGTAGCCAACCTCGGTAATATCGTACTGGCGCTCTCCTAGCAGGGATAGTTCGGACTGCGCACGGTCTATGCCGAACCAGCGGCGCTTTCGGGCTTCGTTATAGTCTTCAGCCCGGAGGCAGCTCAGCAAGCCGCCGTCGCCGGTTGTCAGGTGCTTGATAGCCTGGAAGGAAAAGGCGGTAAACCGGGGGAAAGAGAACCCACCGATTTTCCTCTATATTCAGCACCTATAGCGTGAGCGGCATCTTCTATTACCGCGAGATTATACTCGTCGGCTATAGCATTTATCTCATCCATGTCACAGGGATAGCCGCCCCAGTGCACCGGCATTATTGCCCGTGTATATTGGTTAATTTTTCTACGTATGGAATCCGCATCAATATTGCCTGTTTTTAGCTTGATATCAGCAAAAACCGGTCTGGCAAACTGCATCATGATTGATAGACCCGAGGCAACGAATGTTTGTGCCGGTAGAATCACCTCGTCTCCAGGCTTCACTCCGGCGATGGCCAAAGCCAGATGCAGAGCCGAAGTACCGCTGTTAACGGCCACCGGATTAACTATACCCAGCTTTTGCGTAAGCGCCTCTTCAAACTGCCTTACGGTATCACCTTCACTGAGCCTCCTGGACTCCAGCACTTTTTTCATGAGATCAACTGAAACAGGCGATACATGAGTATTGAATAATTCCATAATATTCTACCGCTTACTTTTACTAACCCGTTAACCGGCCTCTCTCTACTCCCATATCTATATAATTACAGGCTATAACAAATTTAACCCTGATATCCTCCCAGAACTTAACCTGATCATACACTACCTTATATACTACTTTACTATTGTACATCAGGTGTTGCCATAAGTCTATATAATTGTCATCTGTCATTATTGCTGTATTGACACTTTATCACTCTCCCATATCAGTTGACGCCGCCACCGGTAAAGTTTTCTCTGGCGAAGGTGACAGCAACAAGCCAAGCTCTTCCCATGACTCGGGAAAAGCTATCTTATCATCGGACTCAGTCTTTAAGATATCAACCATCTGCTCCTTAAAAGCCTCGTCCCGCAAAGTTACCAGCTTCAAATAGGAAACAGCCCGGACACCAAATCTTTTGGAGGCAATAGCGAGAGTGGTAGAAAAGCCACCAACGACAAACTTGATGTCCGTATTTAAGAACATGAAATCGGCGGGAACGTAATATGGATATTCGCTGTAACCTTCATAAATAGCGCCGAACTGCCGCGTATGAAAAGCGGGGTTGGGGTGACGCTTGAAGATAACCTCACTCTTCTGGAAGTTCGCATCTATTATCTTTTTAGTATTACTTACCACCCCATAAGCCACCCCACTCGCCGGTATCTCATAGATAAAGCAATCGTCATCCAGTAAAACGAGGCGTATGATTTCATCACGCTCGCCAGTGATGAAATCATACCTCCTGAGAACCTCAGGGTTGTAAAAGTGCTGTCCGTTAAGCTCGCTCACCCCGGCGCTATTTAGAAAATCCCGGCTCAGCATGGGAGCAGCGCCATCAGCAACTCTGACCATGTTTACTTTGACGGCATACAGTAAACGTACCAGAATGCGGTATACCTCATTCTTTACACTGTGCCACTCGGGAAATACTCTTTTATCACAGTCAAGGAAATAAATACTGCTCTTACCCGCGAGCCGCTTGATTAGAGTTAAAACCGGCAGTGGTGGTATAAGGGAGAAGAAATAAATTTGCGCGCCATGTAGAGCCTGAAAATAACCGCGGTAAGTCTGCCGGATAGAACGCCTGACCCTGAACCAGGAGACAGGATTATAGAGACGCTCCGGCGCCCCGGTGTCAATAGAGATTACCTCCCAGTTCAAGTTTTTGGATTTAACCAGTTCTTCCCAGAACAGCCGGTGAGATTCCATATGTACTATTATGTGGATACTAACACCGCCAGCGTCCAACCCGTCAACTACTGACAGGATAGCAGGAACATTGCTGTAAGAAAGGCAAAAGAAATAATAGTCTCCCGGCATTTCCCCGTAACCACTTATAATATTGGTCTCTCCTTTTGTGCTGTCCGGCAATAGTAATCTCTCAGCGAATTTAGTTTCTCAATATCCAGCAATAATTTTCTCTAGTCCAGCCTCCATGTCCCATTCCGGTTTATAACCGAAGCTCGCAGCCCTGGTGATATCCGCCAGGCTATGTTCCAGGTCTCCCGCCCTGGGTTTATCGTAGACCGGGGTTAAATTTTTACCCATGAGCCGGCAAATAGTGCCGGCGAGCTTATTTATAGTTATATTGGTACTGCTGCCGATATTATACCCGCCTTCTGCATTACTCTCAGCGGCGAGAATATTAGCGCTGACGACGTCTTTTACGAAGGTAAAGTCACGGCTTTGCTCCCCATCACCAAATATTACCGGTGACAAACCGCGGGCAATCATTTCCGCAAAGATAGGAATCACGGCGGCATATCGGGACTTAGCATCCTGCCTTAAGCCATATACATTAAAGTATCTCAGGCTGACCGTGGGCAGGTTATAGACCTTACTAAAAGCATGGCAGTAGCACTCACCGGCCACCTTGGTCACTGCATAGGGAGACAGCGGATTCAGCGGTGCAGCTTCACTTTGCGGCAGAACGTATCTGTCACCATAAACAGCGCAGGAGGAGGCAAATACTACTTTTTTAACGTTGTTATCTCTGGCAGCTATTAATACATTAAGGGTGCCGGTCACATTCACATCGTTGGTTGACTGGGGATCCTCTATGGTATAGGGGACGCTAACAACAGCGGCTTCGTGGAAAACATAGGTAACGCCATCGGTCAGCTTCTTAAGCAGCGACAGATTGGTTACGCTGCCCCGGCAAAGCTCAACGTTATCCTTCCCCAGTAACCCTGAGATATTCTCCAGCTTACCCGTGGAAAGGTTATCCAGTATGAGAACATGATAACCCCGCGCCGCCAGCTCCTCCGCTAAATGTGAGCCGATGAACCCGGCCCCACCGGTTACGAGCACTTTCTGCAATCTACACCTCCGTCCCCCCGAACAACTATCGAATTTTCTAATTCTACTCCACATTTCTTACCCGTAGCAATGATTTAGTACTAAAGTATCACAATCAAGGACGATAACGGATAGATGATCAATCTAAATCTGTGTTCCAACTCCCCAATCTGTTGCTCTCACCCAGGTTATAGGCTATCATTACAGCAATATCTTGCTACGGCTTGACGAAGGCGGCTTGCGGGTTTCACAGTTAAGGCATGTTGAATTTTTTTAAATACGGGCACGGCAGGTGGGACAGAGCCGTCTCTACGGTAATAGTTCTGGCATCAGTAGCAGCCATTATACTGGTAGTATATATGGCGGTAGCCGTACCTACCGCAGAGAAAGATACCGATTTCTACATACTGGATGCCGAAGGCAGCACCTATAATTACATGGATGAAATAGCATCCGGAGCGGAGACCAGTGTGGTGCTCGGTATAATAAACCGCGAGCACAGTACCACGGTCTACATGGTAGAGATAAAAACAGGTAATGAAAAACTGGCTGACATCGGGCCTATCAAGCTTGATGACCGGGAAACATGGGAAGAAGAGGTCACTTTTACCCCGATCGGGACCGGTACAAACCAGAAGCTGGAGTTTATTTTATACCGCCAGGGTCAGGATGAGCCTTACCGTTCTGTTTTTCTTCAACTTGACGTGGTGGAATAGAATAATCAGTGCTATTAACGGAAGACCGGTTATTCAGCTTGTATCTTCTCCAGAGCCAGGGTCAGGTCTTCCCGGCTATTCATCGCCGCCACTTCACTCAGGAAATCCTTTAGAGCCGCATACCTTTTTCTCATCTCCCTCAGCTCAACCCCGATAGGGCTAATGGAGGCAGGTCTATCCGCGTACTTACCGTGGAAAGCAAAATAGGCCTGATTTATTTTTCTGACGTTATAGCCGGCTTCAACCAGATATATACGTCTTTTCTCCATAAACTCTTCAGCCTGCTCGATATCACCCTCTGCCAGATAGGTATCTACCGCTCTCCTTATATCCCTCATCTCCTGGTCAAAATCTATACCCGCTACCTCTTCCTCGTTTTCAGCCTCGCCAGCCCGGTAATGTGGGTAGTATTTCTCACGTAACTTGGCGCCAATCTCCTTGCTAACTATACCGGCCACCGTCTCATTCATCGTGGCGATTTCATAGTCCGGTGACACGCCGGCGATGTGCAACACATAAGAGAAACCGAGCGGACGGAAAGACAAATACTGGTGCAACCACTCCTCAACCGCGGTATCAACGGTAAACTCCAGGCTTGCTTTGTTGGTAACGAAGCCGGGGTAAGTACCGATGCCTCCCAGCGCTATCACCAGTGAAGATACGCCAAGCCCGTCAACATTGCTCTCTATACCCTGCACTTCGGTGAGGCTGATATCCTGCTTGAGGGTAATCTCCCGTATGCTCTCTATTCTGTCCCGCGGCGATACCACCAGCAGGTACGGGGTTGCCGCCAGCTCAATATTCACCGGCGGGGAATTCGGCTTATACCAGCGTGCGTCACCCCCGGCCCGGAATATACCCATCTCTATCAGGGTCTCCGTTATCTGGCGCTCAATTATTCTCTCCACCTCACCTTCCAGCGAATCCCGTTCCTCCTCAACTTCACCCATTTCAGATTCAAGCAACGGCAAGTCACCCGGCGTCACCCCGGCTTTGGCAGCCGCTATCTCCTTCTCCAGACGGGACAATTCATCAACCAGGGAAAAGTAGCCTCTAACCAGCTCTATCTCACTACCAGTCTCTTCATCATGGTGAAAAAGCCACTCGCCCAGCTCGCGAGGCAGGTTCTTTAGTTCCCACCGGGCAATACTGAAATGGTACGGCTCAACAATAGCGTCCAGGCTAGCGTCAAAGCCCATGGTGGAGGTACAACCCGTAATTAACAAAAATACCAGTAGCAGGTAAATTACTGATACAAATCTCTTGTGCATTATTTATTAGCGTAAACCGTAATCTCTCTCATGAGATTCTACCACAGGGCTTTGGTATCACCAAGACCGATGCTATAATTAGGAAGGAGAACCATGAAAGACTACTATAAAATCTTGGGCATCCCCGAGAATGCGAGCCAGGAACAGGTAAAAAAAGCCTTCAGAAAACTGGCCTTTAAGTATCACCCGGATAAAAATCCCGGGCAGGAAAAGCAGGCGGAAGATAATTTCAAGGCAATAAACGAGGCCTACGGTGTGCTGGGGGATACAAGCCGCAGAGCCCAATATGACTTGGCACGCAAGGGGCAGTTTGCCGACGCCGGTTACCCCTCCCGCGGCTTTCAATATTCACAGCAGGACATATTCCGTGAGGCATTTTCCAGCCAGGCCATGTTTGATGAGCTGAGCCGGATGTTTGCCCAGTCCGGATTGAGATTTGACCGTGACTTTCTAAACCAGGTGTTTTTCAGACAGGGAGCCTTCAGTCAGGGATACCGGTACGCAGGTAGCAGTGGCTACGGCACCAGTCGTCAGGAGAACGCAGTTTATACCTATCAGCCGGGCCGCATTGAGCGTTTTTTCATCGGCCTGCTGACCAGGACAGGCAAATTCGTCCTCAAACACCTCTTCGGTTTCCAGTTCCAGACAGCGTCAAAACAGGAGCTGGATAAACACCTGGAGCTTGAAATCACAGCAGATGAAGCGAGGACCGGCCTGGAAAAGCCGGTAACGTACAGACGCGATGATGAAACGAAGACGCTGATGGTCAAAATACCACCGGGAATAAAACGGGGCACCAAAATACGGCTCAAAGGTATGGGGCAGGTAGCCGGAAACAGAAATGGTGACCTGTATCTACACGTTAAAGTGAAGGGCTAAATAGCTAGCTCAAACCAGCGGTAGCCCGCGCCAGTTCCCAGGAGTATTCATAGAGATGGAGACCCTTGCTCATGGCTATTATTTCGCCGTCACCAACCCCTATCTCACTGGCCATGTACTCCTTTAATAGCTGAATAGCCGCCAGGTTTGATGGAAAGCCGGCCCATAAATCCCAGGAGCGGAAGTATACGAAGAAGTGCAGTTTTTTATCGCGGATCCTGGTATCTATGCACCTGAGGCAGGGCGGATCGCTCAAGAAAATAGACTGGCTATCACCCACTGCCATAAAGGCCTGATTGGTATTATAGCCGTCCTCTTTATATATTTTTATTACTTCGTTTATTGCCGTCTCCAGATACTGACCGTAGGTATACTGCTCCCCCTCGGCTTTATGTGCTGTCATGAGATAAGGCAGATAGCTCTCTATATAGTCCATGGATGTCGGCGGCGGCACGCCCGGTGGCGTGCCCGGTATCAGCGGTCTTGTTTGAGGATTCTTGATGTGTATAACGGCAAAATCAAGTCCCTTACGGTTCTGTCCGGTATAACTGCCACGGTCAATCTTATACTGATAGCCTTTACTCAGCACTTCACGCAAACACAGAAACCACGCCTCGGAAAGGTCTCTAGCGGTAATCGTTGAAATATTCAATTTATATAATCCTTTTTTACGCCGATATGCTTAACAGCCAGAATCAGCCCCTGGTAAAAAACGCTAAAGTTTATGACGGAATAATCTAAAAAATCTGTCCTCGTACTGCGGGAAAACGTCCCACCGGTCAAGCTCCGTCTTCAGCTCACCAGTCTCGCGCTCACCGCGTGATACCTGCCGGAAAAGCTCTTCAATTCTCACTCTGGCATCAACCGGAATACCACCACCGTCAATATCCAGAAGCCCGCTACCCTGTAACTGTAACAGGTTTTCCTGAAGCGAACTCCTGGTCATTTCGTAAATAAACTTTAGGAGGCTCACGTCCCAGAACTCGTCGTCACCTTTTATGATAGAGGCAAGCTGGTCACCTCGCTCGTCAATCCGGGCATTTATCTTGTCTACTACGGACGGCAAGTCCTCCGATACGATATTTGTCTCTTGAGACTCTTTCCGGTAGGTATAAAAGAGACCGGGAGCATGGGCACCATGAACGTCCATCAGTATATCAAAATAGCGGCGCGCATCCAGGCTGAACCCGTCCAGCCGGGTAAGATAATACGGCGTTACTATCTTCGGTCTCTCGGCAATCACCCGCCCTTCTCTAACCACTGTCTCGGCAATATCCTTTTCCAGGTCGGCATAAACCGGCCTGGTAACTACGTAGTAATACATGTTGGTAGCACCGAATGTAGCCAGTTTTTGCTTCGGGATTCTCAGTATCTCGGTGTGGGCTACAGCGTACCTGATCCTCTCATCATCAATAGTCATGTTAACCCTCGCTAGATAACGGCTCCAAGCAGCTATGAAATATCTTTTAACTCGCGTTTATATTCATCCAAAAGGTTAGTATATTGCGCACTCAAACGGGATTGCAGATTGCGCCACTCCTCCTGGAACTGGGGCTGTCCTTCAACATCCATATTATAGCTCACCGATGTTGTGCCCAGCTGCTGGGCCAGAGCTGCCTTTACCCTGGTTTCATATTCAGCCTTCAAGGACTGGTAGGCCTGCTGCTTCTGCTGTTCGCCTTGTTCTGTAAAGTGATTAAAAACCTGCTTTATCTTGCTGAAAACGTTCTCAACGCCAACTTTATCAGACTTAATTGCTTTTATGCCATCCATGGCCTGTTTATTGTTCTTCCTGGCGGCATCATCTGCGGGCAGCTTGATATTTCTAACCAGTATATCCAGAGCGCCTTGTGCAACATATTTTTTTGCCGGCTCCGAATAATGACTCATTTCAACTACCAGGTTACAGCCTTCATTTATATAACGGGCGGCCAGTTTCTCTCCCTCCGGCACGTATTGCCAACTGAGACGCTCTTCCTCAGTAGCCTCACCCATGCTGGCTATTTTCTCCATAGCTATTTCACGAGCACTCTTTATATCGCTCATATCCATCGCTCCGGATTCCATCCTTATAATCCATTATACCAGAGAGCCAGAAAAGCTCAAGATAAACCAGCGACGGACACACCCTTATCACATCCTGGTTACATTTATGTTTTTTCTATCCGATGATATAATTTTATATATGGACACAGAAAAAGAATTTGAAATTATAGACCATACCGCCGATATTGGTATCAGGGCTTACGGAGCTGATATCAAGCAGGTCTTCCAACGCAGCGCTAAAGCCCTGTTCAGCCTGATAACAGACCTTGATAAAGTGGCAGAAGTCCTTTACCGTGATATAGAACTGGCTGCCCCCGACCGGGAAAGTCTGCTGGTGGCGTGGTTAAACGAGCTTATTTACCTCTTTGATGCCGAGCAAATCCTGTTCCGGAGATTTGATATCAGCCGTCTTGACGGTACCGGGATTAAGGCCCGGATTTACGGCGAGAGAGTAAACAAAGCAAAACACGAGTTAATAAGAGGCGTCAAGGCGGCTACCTATCACATGTTAAAGATTGAAAAGAGTAATGGCTATATAGCCCAGGTACTATTTGATATCTAGAGGAGAACGAATGTCTGCTCCGTGGCGTAGTGTATTCAAGCAAGCTGGCGAGTGCCGCTGGGAAATACCGGTAAGCTATAAAGAAGGCATGTCTGTGCCCGGACTTATCTTTGCCAGTGAATCCATGCTTGATCATATCTGGGAAGAGCATGTTTTTCAACAGGTGGCTAATGTTGCCTTCTTACCGGGCATCGTAAAGTATTCACTGGCTATGCCGGATATACACTGGGGATACGGTTTTCCCATCGGGGGCGTCGCCGCCACCAGGGTAAAGGACGGCGTAATATCACCCGGCGGTGTGGGTTTTGATATAAACTGTGGCGTCAGACTTCTCAGAACCAGCCTTACCGCCGCCGAGGTAAGACCGAAAATAGAAGCGCTGGTAGCGGCGCTTTTCTCGGCTGTCCCGTCAGGTGTCGGCTCCACGGGAAACATAAAGCTGCGTGAAAAAGAGCTGGATAAAGTGCTTATTAACGGCAGCCGCTGGGCAATAGAGCACGGTTACGGCGAGCCGCGGGACGTTACCGTGACCGAAGAATCGGGCTGTATGAAAGATGCCAACCCCGATAAGGTAAGCAGCAAGGCCAAAAAAAGGGGAATACCGCAGCTGGGCACGCTGGGTTCGGGTAATCATTTCCTGGAAGTGCAAGCCGTAGACGAAATATATGATAAGGACGCCGCCAAAGTAATGGGTATTCACGATACCGGGCAGGTACTTGTCTTGATTCACACCGGCTCCAGAGGTTTCGGGCATGAGGTCTGCACCGATTACGTCAGGCTGCTCGGTGAAGCCGCCAGAAAATACGGCATAAACCTGCCGGACCGCCAGCTGGCGTGCGCCCCGGTGAGAGAGACGGAAGGCAAAGACTATCTACAGGCCATGGCCTGTGCCGCCAACTATGCCTGGGTTAACCGCCAGTGCATCACCCACTGGACGAGACAGGTTTTCCAGGAAGTCTTTGGCAAGAGCTACCGGGAACTGGGCATGGAACAGGTTTATGACGTAGCCCATAACATCGCCAAGATAGAGCAGCACATCATTGACGGCAAAAAGCAGACACTATGTGTCCACCGTAAAGGGGCTACCCGGGCGCTCCCCGCCGGCCATCCCGATGTACCCGATATCTACCGGGACGTAGGCCAGCCGGTACTGATTCCCGGAGACATGGGGCGCTGTTCATACATACTAGTCGGGACTGATACCGCAATGAGCGAGACATTCGGCTCCACCTGCCACGGCGCCGGTAGAGTCCAGAGCCGTGCCGCTGCCAAGCGCAGCCAGCGGGGCAGCGACATCGCCCAGGCACTGGCCGCAAGAGGCATACTGGTCAAGGCGGAAAGCATGAGCTCACTGGCAGAGGAAGCATCGGCAGCCTATAAGGATGTAACTGAAGTTGTGGATGTGGCCCACCGGTCCGGCATATCACGTAAGATTGCCCGCGCCGTACCCCTGGGCGTTATTAAAGGCTGAAGGCATTTTCTATGACATATAGCCTGCCGTCAAACCTTTTACCGACGATATATTTACGCTGCTTTCGGGTTATTCTAGCTTATTTGATTTGAAGCTTCTTTATTCACTGCCGCTGAAGGGAGGATATTTATCAGTCACCAAGTAGCCATAGGCCGATACCCTGATACTCCAGCGAAAATACCAACTGATAAAATCAAAAAATACGCGCGGGTACCGGCCGGTAAATAATATGGCCCACCATGACAGGAACAGCAGCACCCCGGCAGCAATACCAATAAAATACAGGACAACCAGGTGAGGAAAAGTCATGGGCAGACCGGTGCTGAATTGCCAGCTCATTTTCCAGTCCTCACTCCAAGTCCAGCCGATTGAAGGCAATACGGGAAATCTGAAGAAGCTGGTAAGACGGGAAAGCTGTCCCGGGGTTTCCACCCCCAGCGCAACCGGGTAGTCCGGCATCTCTGCACCGCTGAAAGGCGGGTATATATCGGTCAGGAGAAAGCCGTAGCCACCTAACCTGGCGTACCAGCGCAGCCACCAGGTAATGAACCTGAAAAACACGTCTGGATATTTGGCTGTAAAAAGAATGGCCCACCACGAAAGGAACATGATAAACCAGGCAGCTATACTGACGAATATGAATACAAAATATTGAGGTATAAGCATGAAAACCCTGAAAAAGGTGGTCAAACGGGAAAGTCTCTCCGGGTAATCAACCGAAAGCGTTACTGGATAGCTCATCTCCAGGTCACCTCCTCAATGTGATTGGACGTTGATTTTACACCCGCTACCGCAAAATATCAATAGATCACTCATAGTGCCGGAAAAATAAAAACGGCAGCGCAACTTTAAAAAACATGCCTGCCGTTATATTAGTCCGTTCGGGCTATGCTAGATATCCAGATTCTTCACACTCTTGGCATGGGCCTGAATAAAAGCCCGGCGCGGCGGCACCTCCGCCCCCATCAGCATATGGAAGACTTCGTCCGCCTTGGTAGCGTCCTCTATGTTTAAGGTAAGCAATGTGCGCCCGGACGGGTCCATCGTGGTTTCCCAAAGCTGCTCGGCATTCATCTCCCCCAGACCTTTATAGCGCTGAATATCTATCTTCCGGCTACCCTTCAACTCGCGGAGCACCTGCTCTTTTTCCTGATCCGAATAAATCCAATACTCGCGCTTACCGGCTTTGATACGGAAAAGTGGAGGCTGGGCTACATACAGGTGCCCGTTACTGATTAGCTCCATCATGTGCCGGAAGAAAAATGTCAGCAGCAGAGTACGTATATGAGAGCCATCTACATCGGCATCTGTCATAAGAATCAGCCGGTGATAACGCAGCTTGGAGAGGTCAAAATCATCATCTATCCCCGTTCCCAAGGCAGTAATAATGGCACGAATTTCTTCGTGAGCCACCATTTTGTCCATAGGCGCTTTCTCTACGTTGAGTATTTTACCCCGGAGCGGCAAAATAGCCTGAAAACGCCGGTCACGCCCCTGCTTTGCCGAACCGCCGGCGGAATCTCCCTCAACAATATACAACTCACAGCGGGAAGGGTCCTTATCGGAACAATCGGCCAGCTTGCCGGGAAGTGTAGCCGCATCCAGACTGTTTTTTCTGATAACCAGATCACGGGCCCTCCTGGCCGCCTCCCTGGCTCTGGCCGCCAGAATACATTTATCCAGGATTTTCTTGGTCTCATCGGGATGCTCTTCAAAGTAAAGTGCCAGCCCTTCGGCGACGGCGCTCTCCACTATATTCTTTACCTCGGCATTACCCAGCTTGCTCTTGGTCTGCCCCTCGAACTGCGGTTCGGCAAGCTTGACGCTAATGATAGCCGTAAGCCCTTCTCTTAGGTCGTCCCCCACCAGATTGGGCTCATCATCTTTGAGGTACTTGTTCCGGTGAGCATAGTCATTTATCACGCGGGTTAAAGCAGAGCGGAAACCGGTGAGGTGAGTGCCGCCATCAACCGTATTGACACAGTTGGCAAAGCTGAATGTGGACTCGGTAAATCCGTCATTGTACTGCAGGGCTGCCTCCACCATGGTGCTGTTCACCTGCTTGGCAATGTAGACAGGTTGACGGCTGCGAACCACCCGGTTCCGGTTAAGATGCCGGACAAAGCCGGCAATCCCTCCCTCAAAGTAGAAGGTCTTTTCCTCGTCATGTCTTTCATCTCTGAGACATATTTCGAGACCTTTATTGAGGTAAGCTACTTCACGTATTCGCTCACTCAGAACGTTGAAGTCGTAACTGTTATTCTCAAATATGGCCTCGTCGGGGAGAAAAGTAATCATGGTGCCCGTATCTTCGGCTTCACCAATCTCGGCTACGGGCTCCATGACAATACCCTGTTTATAGTTTTGACAGTATAATTTACCGTCACGCCTGACATTAACGGTCAGCCAGATTGACAGGGCATTTACTACCGACGCCCCGACACCGTGCAGCCCGCCCGATACCTGATAGGTCTTACCGCCGAATTTGGCACCGGCGTGAAGTGTGGTCATAACGGTTTCCAGGGCTGACTTTTTGGTGGACGGGTGGATATCAACGGGGATACCGCGCCCGTTATCTCTGACACTGACCGAGTTGTCCTGATGGAGGGTAACCATAATCTCATCACAGCAGCCGGACATAGCTTCATCAACGCTGTTATAGACGATTTCATATACCATGTGGTGCAGACCCCGCTGGTCTGTACTGCCGATGTACATACCGGGACGGCGGCGCACTGCTTCCCGTCCCCCGAGAACCTGTATATCCTTGGCGGTATAGTCGTTAGCCATTGATTCCAATGCAGAGTGCTCTTCGCCCGTCATAAGCGTTCTTCACCTTCAATGATAATAAGCGCAAAAAAATAAGGGGTAATCAGCAAAGAGGCAATATTTGTAGCTACTTTAGCGGTCACGTTAATGTAATTATAACATATTTTACCTATAAAATGAAGCCCGGCTATTTATATTGACCTATCTTACCACCACTTACCGGTCTCATCCCCTTATACATATTATTACTGTCAGATACTCCGCTTGCCTTTTACCCGACGAAACGCTATAATATGGAGCAAGTGAATAGGTGAAACAGGAGTGCCCTGCGCGAGCCAGGGCTTAATTGGAGAGCAAGTCCGGTTAGAATCCGGCGTGGCCCCGCCACTGTAACCAGGATTACCTGGAAGCCAGAACGCCTGCTCCTGTATTGTCCCGCACTAACCTCCGCGGGGAGGAAAAGGACAGGCTCTGAGTATTCCTTCAGGATAAGCTGAGTCCTCCCGCATGGCGTTGGGAGGACTTTTTTTAATCCCCGCCATTGAGGTAGTGGGATTATTATTATTTTTAAGGAGTATATGGAGAGCCGGTGAGAAAGAAATATTTATCCGTAGCCACGTTCTTAATACTGGTACTACTGGTTACCTTTTTTAGCCAGGGCTGTGCCCCGCAGGTGGCGCAGCCGATATCAGGCGAGGTAGTAACAGACGACCTGGGTAGAGAGGTCTGCCTGGCCAGCATACCTCAAAAAATCATTTCCCTGGCACCTTCCAACACGGAAATACTGTTTGCCCTGGGCCTGGGAAACAGGGTTATCGGCGTGACGGAGTTCTGTAATTACCCCCCGGAAATAGAGACGCTTAAGTTAAAAGGGCAGCTCCAGATTATAGGAGGGTTCACCAACCCTGACTTTGAGAAAATTATCGCCCTCAACCCGGATCTGATATTGGCCACGAAGATACACGAGAAAGAGGTAATCCCCAAATTGCAGTCAAGAGGCTTTACTGTTTTCGCCCTGCACGCAGAGAACATAGAAGAAACACTGGTTGACATAGATAAAGTGGGACAGATAACAGGGGCTACGGAGCAAGCCGGCGAGCTTATCAATCAGATGGGAGAGAAAATCACGGCGCTGGAATATTTGGTCAGGGACTTACCGGAAGTGCGTGTCCTCTTTGTCACCTGGCATGAACCGCTGTATACCGCCGGTTCGGGCACTATACCCCATAACCTGATTGATAGAGCGGGCGGGAATAATATCTTCCAGGACCTCACCGGGCACATTACGGTAGACCTGGAGGCAATTATAAACCGTAATCCCCAGATAATTCTTGCCGCCAGCGGGCACGGCTCGGCTTACGACAAGCCATACACCTGGGCAAAGGAAGAGCCCAGACTGGCCTACACAGCAGCCCGGCTGAATAATCGGGTATATCTGATTGATACGGATACTGTATCCCGCTCCGGCCCCCGGTTAGTAGCCGCACTGGAGGCACTAACCCGCCTAATACATCCGGAGGTATTTAACGACTAAAATATGGAAGCTATAAGCGAAGAGATCAGGTCTAGATTAAAAGAAGCCGTAACCACCAGCGGGGCGGAGGGTATCCTTTTTTCCGGCGGTCTGGATACGAGTATTCTTGCCCTGCTGACGCCCGGAATACCGGCCTTAAATATAAAGCTCGCGGGCTACGGAGAGGATAGCCACTATGCGGAACTGCTGGCTAAGAGGCTTTCCCTGAAGCTTCATGTTGAAAGGGTCAACGTAGAGGACGCACTGGAGACAATACCCCGGGTGATAAAGATGCTGAACAGCTTTGACCCGGCCCTACCCAATGACCTGGCTATATTCTTCGCTCTCAAAAAGGCCAGTGAGGAAGGGCTAACGAGCGTAATTACCGGCGACGGCGCTGACGAGCTGTTTGCCGGCTATAGCTACATGTTTGATTTAGACCTCTCAAAATATCTACCCGAGCTCTGTAGCAGGATGCGTTTCTCAGCCGGTATTCTCGGTTCTCACCTGGGCATCAAAGTGATACAGCCGTTCTTGGATGAGTCACTGGTAAACTTTGCCCTGTCAATCAGTCCCAGCCTAAAAATTAGAGACGAAAACGGGCAAAAATACGGGAAATGGATTTTAAGACATGCCTTTGCCGGTTACCTGCCGCCGGAAATTATCTGGCAGAGCAAGCGACCGATTGAAACCGGCTCCGGTTTTACGGAACTGCACGGTATAATCGGTGCCGGTATATCCGACGCCGATTTCGCCCGCGCTAAATCCAGCTACGGTGTGGATTTTCTGAGTAAAGACCACCTGTTTTACTACCGGATATACCGTGAAGTAGTGGGCGAAATACCGCTACCGAAAGCGGGTGAGATAGCCTGTCCCGGCTGCGGGGCAGGTATCCTGACTTCCAGCTACCACTGCCGCACCTGCGGCTGGAGCCGAAAGCTACGATAAATAACGTATCGGGAGGATACTGGTGAAGATTTTTGCTTCCTGGAGTGGCGGTAAGGACTGCGCCCTGGCTACCTGTAAAGTAATAAAGCAGGGTCACGAAGTCCGGTATCTTTTAAACTTTATCTCTGAGGACGGGGCAGCATGCCGGGCTCACGGTATACCGCCCGATGTGATAGCCCTGCAGGCTGAAGCAATGGGTATCCGCCTGCTCCAGGTAAGGACGTCATGGGATAACTACGAGGAGAATTTTAAGAGGACAGTCCGTGACCTCAAGGAACAGGGAATAGAGGGCGGTGTGTTCGGTGACATGGATATAGCCGAGCACCGCGCCTGGATAGAGAGGGTCTGTGCCGAGACCGGGATAACACCCCTGCTGCCGCTGTGGCAGGTGGAACCGGCTAAATTAATGGACGAGTTCCTTAAGCTTGGTTTTAAGGCTCTTGTCGTGGCTACCCGACTGGATAAAAAGCTGCTGGGCAGAGTACTGGATACAAAGTTACTTGGTGAAATCAAGGAGCTCGGTTCACACATATGCGGGGAGAATGGCGAGTACCACAGCTACGTCACGGACGGCCCCATTTTTATGAGGGCGCTAAATATTATCCCCAAAGAGATTATAGAAAAAGACGGTAGCTCGCTACTCAATATTACCGCGGAGCTACTCCCCGACAAATCAGATAATCTATCACGCTAAGATATTATGTAAACAGTTTAGTGTCAGGTCTGGATGTGAAATATCTAATGCCTAAAAAAAGAGCCCGAAATGCGGCGCTAACGCAGCAACCTTTGGTGCCACCCACTCTCCGCCGGCGTAACAAGGCCTACGTGATGCTATGGCTAACCGTGCTGCTTATGTTAGCCATTCTGCTCGCCTTGAACATGGGGAGTGTTCGCCTGCCGTTCGCTACCTGCTGCCAGGTCTTAATCTCACAGCTGCCCTTCATAGATATTATCCCGGATTGTCCCGCGGGTTTTGACTGTGAGAACTACGTAGATATCCTGGAAATCCTGATTATAAATACCAGACTGCCGCGTATTATACTGGCCGGTCTGGTGGGAGCCGCTCTGGCAGTGGCCGGTGCTACCTACCAGGGGCTATTCCGCAACCCATTAGCCGACCCATACCTGCTGGGAGTAGCTTCCGGTGCCGGGCTTGGGGCTACCATCGCTTTTATGCTGCCGGTGGGTATAGCCTGGCTGGTACCGGTAGCCATCCCTTTGCTCGCTTTCATCGGTGGCATGATAGCCGTTACCGCTGTCTACTTTGTCGCCCGGGTAGGTAAGACGCTGCCGCCGACTACCCTGATACTGGCCGGTGTAGCCCTGAGCGCCCTGCTATCTTCCGTAACATCTTACCTGATGACCACCTCCGGCGAAGAGCTACACGGCATCGTGTTCTGGCTGCTGGGCGGGCTTTCCCTGACGGAATGGACAGAGGTCCAAATAGTCCTGCCCTGTGTCGCTATAGGCACGATAGTCATTTTGATGTACGCCCGACCGCTCAACGTAATGCAGCTCAACGAGGAGCAAGCGAGGCAACTGGGTATCAACGTGGACAGGGTAAAGTTTACCCTGCTCATAGCGGCTACGCTCATTACTTCGGCTGCCGTATGTTTTACCGGACTTATCGGATTCGTCGGCATAATAATTCCCCACGTGGTGAGGCTCATCTGGGGGCCGGACCACCGGTTTTTACTGCCCCTCTCCGTGCTGGTCGGAGCTATATTCCTTATCCTGGCTGACACCCTGGCACATACGCTGCTCGCACCCCACGAGGTGCCGGTAGGTGTGGTAACAGCTTTTTGCGGCTCACCTTTCTTTCTCTATCTCTTACGCTGGAGAAAGAGGATCAGTTTCTTCCAGGAGGCATGAATATGATTATCAGGTTGGATAATGTTAGCCTGGGTTACAACGGCTGTCCCGTCTTACACGACATTGACATCGGCGTGCAAAAGGGAGAGGTAGTGGGTATTATCGGCCCCAATGCCTCCGGGAAGTCAACCCTGATAAAGGCAATAAGCGGCCTACTCAAACCCTCGTCCGGAGACATTACTATTGATGGCCGTAACTCAAGAAGTATAAAAGGCGAGGATATGGCCAAGATTATTGCCGTAGTCCCCCAGAACCCGAGTTTGCCATCGGCGTTTAGTGCCTTCGAGCTAACCCTTATGGGCAGAACGCCGCATCTGGGACTGCTGCAATACGAATCACCGAAGGACTTTGCGATAGTCTGGAAAGCTATGGAACAGACCAGCACCCAGCATCTCGCCGAACGGAAGCTGGGTGAACTCTCCGGAGGCGAAAGGCAGCGCCTGGTAATCAGCAAAGCCCTCGTCCAGGAGCCAGAGGTCATACTCCTGGACGAACCGACAGCCCATCTTGACCTGAACTACCAGATTGAAATCTTGAACCTTATTACGAACCTGTCCGCCAAAGAGAATATAACTCTCATCCTGGCCCTTCACGACCTTAATCTGGCTGCCCAGTACTGCGAGCGGCTCTTTCTGCTTAGCTCGGGCATGGTTTTCGCCGCAGGTTGCCCCGAGGATGTCATTACACCGGAAAACATCAAGCAAGTCTACGGTATTGATGTCCTGGTTAGTCGCCACCCGTTAAACGGATTGCCTTTACTAATTAACCCGGTGCCGGATAGAGAAAAGCACCCGGCCCTTGATTTAATTACACCGGCCCGTTTTTAACAAAATATTTTCCAGAGCATTGAAGCCGTTAATTTTGTAAACCCAGCCGTGCCCATCATAATACTGTAAATATGGATAATTGACGGATTTACCGTACATATGATAAAATGACAAATCGTATTTTAGCATTTCTATTCTAGAAGGTTGCCAACGCCGGATGAAATATGAAAGAAAAACTATCGAACCGGAAGCGATAACATCACGTCAATGCCAGATCATTGTTCTTAAGGAAAGATGTAAAAGTTGCGGTTTCTGCATTGAATTCTGCCCAAGACAATGTATTCAAGAGTCCGCAGAGTTCAATCACAAGGGATATCATCCCGTAGAAGTAAACGGCAGTGACGATTGCCTCAAATGCAGCCTCTGTGAACTGATCTGCCCCGAGTTTGCCATATGCGTTTTGCCTCTTAACGAAGAGGCGGCATATGACTAGGGGGAAACACCTTAGCGGCGAGTTCTTCATAAACGGGGACGTGGCCTGTGCTGAAGGAGCCATCAAAGCCGGTTGCCGTTTCTTTGCCGGATATCCGATAACTCCCGCTACCGAGATTGCAGAAAGAATGTCCGAACGTCTTCCCGGGCTGGGCGGCGTTTATATTCAGATGGAAGACGAAATGGCATCAATGAATGCCATTCTTGGCGCTTCCTGGGGCGGCGTTAAAGCCATGACGGCAACTTCCGGCCCCGGGTTCAGCCTGATGATGGAAAACCTGGGTCTCGGTATAATGCTGGAGACTCCTTGCGTCCTGGTAAATGTCCAGAGAGCCGGGCCATCCACAGGTCTGCCGACACTGATAGGCCAGGGTGATATGATGCAGGCCCGCTGGGGCTCACATGGTTGCTACGGGATAATTGCCCTTTCACCCAGCTCTCCCCAGGATATGTTTGAACTGGCTATCAAGGCATTTAACCTTTCTGAAAAATACCGGACTCCCGTCCTCATTATGGCTGATGAAGTGGTCGGTCATATGAGTGAGAAGGTAGTCATAACTCCGTCAGAGGATATTGAGCTATGGCTGCGGCGTAAGCCGCACGTCCCGCCGGAAGAGTACCTGCCCTACATGGCTGATGATAACCTGGTACCCCCCATGGCTATCGCGGGAGAGGGCTACCGTTTTCACGCCACCGGTCTGACCCATGACGAGAGGGGATATCCCGCCATGACTGCCGAAGCACATGAGAAGCTGGTTAAACGGCTGATAGCAAAGATAGAGAAGAACAAAGAAGATATCATTGAGCTTGTGGAAGACGGTATAGAGGGGGCGGATGTGGTGGTATGCTCTTACGGCATCTCAGCCCGGGTCTCAAAATATGCCGTTGAGCTCGCCAGAAAGGAAGGCATTAAGGTGGGCATGCTCAAACTGGTTACCGTATGGCCTTTCGCCGAAGACAGAATCAGGCAGATAGCGAGACAGGTGAAGGCTATTATCGTCCCGGAAATCAATAGCGGACAGATTGCACTTGAGGTGGAGCGTTGTGCCGGTGGCGCCACGGAGACGATACTTTTACCCCACATGGGCGGCAGTGTTCACCATCCGAACACAATTCTTGAAGCCATCAGGAAAGTTGTAAGATGAGCGAAACCTCATTACAAAATAGACACCCGATAGATAATTATATTAGAGAAGACCGTATGCCGCACATCTGGTGTCCCGGCTGCGGGCTGGGTATAGCCATGCACTGCTTTCTGCGCGGCATGCTCAAATCCGGTCTGGACCCGGACAAAGTAGTGGTAGTTTCAGGTATAGGCTGTGCCGGCAGAGTCGCCGGATACATCAAGCTGGACTCTTTTCATACCACACACGGTCGTGCCATACCTTTTGCTACCGGTCTCAAGCTGGCGAACCCGAAGCTGAAGTTGGTTGTCTTCAGCGGAGATGGAGACCTGTTAGCTATCGGCGGTAATCATTTCATACACGCGGCACGCCGGAATATGGATTTAACCGTAATATGCGTCAACAACTTTAACTATGGCATGACCGGTGGACAGTTGGGGCCCACCACCCCCTTATCAGCACGGACAGCAACTTCACGCGATGGTAATCCCGAACCACCGTTCAATGTACCTCAACTGGCGGCCACCAGCGGCGCCGTCTACGTAGCCCGCTGGACTGTAATGCATGTCCACTGGCTTGAAAATTCCATAAAAGAAGCACTGCAGAAGAAGGGTTTTAGCCTGGTTGAAGCGATTAGCCCCTGTCCCACCGCGTACGGCCGTATGAACCGTATGCCAACCGGTCTGGACCAGATGAAATACTTCCGTGAAAACAGTAAGATTAAAAACGGGGCCGATCCCAGGGATGCGGATATTATTCTTAACGGTAACATTACCGTAGGCAAGTTTATAGACACAGAAAAGCCTACTTTCCTCGACCTGCAAGAGGATGTTCTGCGCAAGACCTACGTAGATGCGATATCCGAACGTAATACCTCTGATTAACCCCCTTCATCCCCGGCCTGAGGAGAAACGGAATAGTTATTATGAATAGAGAAGAACTGGTAATAGGTGGCTTTGGCGGTCAGGGTATAATTCTTGCCGGTATTATTATCGGCAAAGCGGCTTCCATTTTTGATGGCAAGAACGCCACGCAGTGCCAGAACTACGGCCCTGAGGCGCGGGGTGGCGCCTGCAAGGCACAGGTAGTCATCTCGGATAGCCCCATCTCTTACCCCTATATAGAGAACCCGACCCTGCTGACGGTTATGTCACAGGA
>CAYYQY010000026.1:0-24081 GCA_964473905.1 uncultured Dehalococcoidales bacterium
CAGCCAGTGGTCGGCAAGGGCGTGAGCTGAGTTGGCGCATACCTTGGCAATTTCTTCAATGACCAGGCAGCAGGTTAGCTCGCCGGCTCCTACGCCGCCGTACTCTTCCGGTATTATCATCCCCAGAATCTGGCTCTCACGATAAATGTCTATAATGTCCCAGGGGTACTCGTTCTCCTTGTCTATATCTGCTGACCGGGGAGCAATTTTATCTTTGGCAATGTCCCTGACACTGGAGATAATCATTTCTTGCTCTTCGGTTAGCTCGTAGGTTTGTCCCATAGTCACCTCCTCAAAGTTACTGGACTAACTCTATTGCCTACATTATTCTACCTTAATAATGGTAGCGTCAGCCTGTGCCAGACCGCCGCAAATGCCGCCCAGGGCGTAGCCGCCGCCCCGGCGTCTCAATTCATACATCAAGTTCATAATTACTCTGGCACCGCTGGCAGTGTTCGGATGACCAATGGCTATAGCACTGCCGTTGATGTTTGTCTTATCTCTAATGTCCTGGAGCTTTTTCTTATCGCCACCAGCGACTATGACAGTTGATACCAGTGGCACGGCAGCAAAAGCCTCGTTTATCTCGGCTACCGCTATATCATCCATCGTCATACCGGTTTTGGCCAAAATCTTTTGCCAGGCAAAGCCAGGGCCTTCCGGCATGCGGCTGGCATCTATGGCAATGGATACTGATGCAACGACAGTAGCCAGTATCTCAAGACCCAGTTCCTGGGCTTTTTTACGGCTCATTACCAGGATGGCAGTAGCACCGTCGTTCAGTCCGGGGGCATTACCGGCAGTAACGGCTCTGGTACCATATATCGGTTTTAGTTTGGACAGACTTTCAAAGGTTGTGGCTGGTCTGTATTGCTCGTCTATATCCAGTAACTTGGCTTCTCCTTTAGGCTGCGGTATGGAAAGAGGTACTATCTCGTCCTTGAATTTGCCAGCGTTCCAGGCATTGCCGTAGTTGGTATGGCTGCGAAAAGACCATTCATCCTGTTCCTCCCTGCCTATCCCGTATTCAAAAGCCACGTCATCAGTATCAACACTTACCGGGTTAAAATCGTCGTAGCCAAGCTCAAATAGCGGGTCTTCCATCTTCACATCACCTATTCTGAACCCGCCGAAACGCAGTTTGCGAACGATGAGCGGTTCCAGGCTAAATGAGGTAGCACCACCGGCTATAGCTACGTCTATATCACCTACCCTTATGGAGAGGGCTGCCATCTTAACCGCTGACATAGCTGATACACAGGCCTTGTCAAAAGATATTGACGGTGTAGTTGGCGGTAGTCCTGCTTTCATCAGTGACTGTCTGCCTGCTACTGGTGTATATACATCCTTGGTCTGCGAGGTATCGCCTACACCCCAGAAGACCTCATCAACAATACCACTTTTCGGGTCCAGCTTGACTCGCTCCATTACGTTTTTCATAGGTATGGCACCCAGGTCATAATAATCGATGTTTTGTAAGGAGCCGCCGTACCTGCCGAATGGAGTTCTTAGTGCACTTACTATTACAGTATCCCTATCCTTGTCCACGTTAACCTCCCTCTATAAATTGCTCTGCTTATAACTCCCTCCAGGGAGTCCGTAAATAAAATAGAAACCGGATATCCCGGTAGATATTGAGTTTGTAGCACGATTTACATTATGCCATCACATAATTCATACACAAGGCACGCTGTTGCTTAAAGAATAGCGTGCCTTGTGTAGCACCTGACTCGCTAAGCTTTAAAAGCAGCATACACCTTTTTTACGTTAGCGATGGCTGGAACGAGAGAAAAATTACCTCTCTCAATGAAGTCAACCGTTACCGGTGTGCCAATCTTAATGTTTTCCGGGTTGGCAACATCTACTCCCAGTATCTGAGCGCTCATGCGGCAGCCCTCTTCAAGCTCTATAACGCCGGAGCAGTAGGGATTCTTTCTATCATAGCCTGCTTCAATCATGGTCGGTGTGCCAACGCCGACGGTGGTGAAGGAAACTATTTTACCCTTACCGGATAGCTCCACCCATTCCATATCCTCTCCTTTACAGTTAAGGCACAGAGGGCGTGGTGGTAACCATATGGCACCACACTTCTTGCATTTCGAAGCCATGAGCTTCTTTTCACTACAGAAAGAATCAAATGACGCTGCAGTAAAAGCTAATTCGTTCATAAGTCTATCTCCTCTCGTATACTTGAACTACAACAGTGGTGCCGTGTGCTCCCACATTGTGTGTAAGAGCCAGATTAGCATCTATAGGTACCTGCCGGGCACCGGCGTGACCACGCATCTGCTCGAAGATTTCTACCACCATGCCGGCACCTGTAGCTCCTACCGGATGTCCTTTACTCTTGAGACCGCCGGATGTATTTATCGGTTTAATACCGTTGCGGTGAGTCTTACCTTCGGCAGCTGCCGTAGCTGCTTCCTTACCGGTTTTGAAGAATCCGCAATCGCCGATAGCCATTACCTCGGCAATGGTAAAGCAGTCATGAACCTCGGCTATCTTGATATCCTCAGGACCAACATTAGCCATCTCATAGGCATCGCGGGCAGCGATCTTGGCCGCCGGTATACCGGTTAGTGTATCTCTATCATGCAGAGCGCCGCCGCTTGCGTGACCTGTGCCTATTACATATATCGGGTTATCAGTAAAATTCTTCGCAATTTCCTCAGAGACGAGCAATACACAGGCAGCACCGTCAGTAATGGGACAGCAGTCAAATAGCCTGAGAGGCCAGGCTACTGCCGGATTGGTTGAGGGATCATGTAGAAATTCCATCTCGTTAGCCCACGTAGGGAGCTCTTTGCCTTTCTCCTTGGCTTTAGCGATACGGCCATCCATAACCTGTCTGATTGTCTGACCAAATTGAGCCAGGGGATTTAAAGCACCGTTATCATGGTTCTTCATGGCCACAGCCATTAAGTCTTCGGATGTAGTCCCGAACTCGTTCATATGAGCGTTTGCCATCGTGGCATATAGACCGGGGAAGGTAAATCCAGCATAAGTTTCCCAAGTCATATCAGCACCTGTTGCCAGAACCAGTGTCGTCTCATTGGTGGGCAGCGTGGTCATCTTCTCAACGCCGCCAGCCAGTACCACGTCGTACAGCCCGGAAGCTATACCCAGAATACCCTGCCGGATAGCAACCGAGGCACTGGCACATGCATTATCAACGGTGGTTGATGGAATCGGCACCAGACCAGCCCAGTCGGTGCACCACTTACCTATGCCTGCCTGCGTTTCCCATACCCAAGCACCACAACAACCTACATAGTTAGCTTCGATATCCTTGGGGTCGAAACCCCTGTCTACAGACTTCCCCATCTGACTGAAGGCTTCTACGAACATCTCCCGGTTACTCACACCCTGTCGCACGCCGTATTTGCACATACCGGCGCCAACAATAGCTACTCCTCTACCCAGTTTGCGTTTTCCTTTGCTCATATTCAAAACTCCTTACTAAATATTACTGCTGTTAAAATCGACCCAGCAGAGCCTGTCAATACTGTCTATTTATCTTTACCTCCTACTTACTTATAGGCCATTGTACACAAAGATAGCACAGTGTACAGAGCATACCATAACAGATTCACCTAGTCCAGTAGAAGTATCTAATGGTAATGAGGGTTAGACGGGTATAATGCAATCCGCTTTCCTATTCAGACCATATCGCACCAAGACCTATTTTATATCAACAGCGGCATTATATCAAGGAATTTTATGGTAGTGAGGAGAGAGGTTATTTTCATACAGAGCCAGCTTAAAAGACAGGTTAGCGCCGTAAACTAAATGTTATAATACCTTTATGTATAGATACCATTCTTGACCTGATTGCCAGAAGACGTGTAAAATACAACGCTAAGTACTTTGAATTGTGTGCCTTTGATGCTGGAACCTTATATATTATTTATACGGCCAATCGGTCATTTATTCTTAAATAGATAGGAGGTAGTTGATGGCTATCAAAGAGGAACTGGTAGGTATACTGGGCGCGGAGTATGTTGCTACTGACAGTAACACGCTGGGTAAATATGGTAAAGACTACAGTTTCGTACAGCCCAGGATGCCGAGCTATGTTGTCTACCCCGGCAATACCGAGGAGATTCAGGGGGTAGTAAAATACGCTAATGCGAATATGATACCGGTCACGCCGAGATCATCAGGTGTCAGCTTTTACGGGGCGGGTATACCGAGTCAGGGCGGTATTGTCGTGGACCTCAGCAGAATGAACAAAATCCTGGAGATTGACGGCAGAAACAAGAAGGTGAAGGTTGAGCCCGGCGTTACCTGGCAGCAGGTACAGGCAGAGCTGGCAAAGCAGGGGCTGATGGTCTGTAACCCGTTGCTGCCACACCCGGACAAGTCGGTGCTGACGAGCGCTATGGAAAGAGAGCCTCTGCTCATTCCCAAGAGCGAGTACAGCGAGACTTTTCTTACCTCGGAGATGGTGCTGGCCAGTGGTGATTTATTCTGGACAGGCACGGCCATGGGGAAGGGAATGAAAGGCCAGAATTTCCCCGACGCATTAATTCCCAGTACCCGGCTTTTCCTGGGGGCACAGGGCACACTGGGAATTATGACCTGGGCTAATCTCAAGGCGGAGTGGCTGCCTACCAGAGACAAGTTATTTTTCATACCGGTTGACCGGATAGAAGATGTAGCCGAGCCGGTATATCGTATTCAGAGACGTATGCTGGGTAATGAATGCCTGATACTGAACGATTTCAACCTGGCGGCTATCCTGGCTGAGAACGGGCCTGATGATTTTTACAGCCTGAAAGAAAGCCTGCCGCCGTGGACTATTATACTCTGCCTTTCCGGTTTGCACCGGCTTCCCGAAGAAAAGATAGAATACGAGGAAGAGGCGCTCATGGAGGTAGCCTCGGAGCTTCACTTTGAAGCGCGGCGAACCGTGGGCGGTATCCCCGGTCTGGATGCATCCATATTAAAGCTGCTCCGGAAACCCTGGCCGGGTGACAAATACTGGAAGTTCGGCTACAAGGGCGCCTGCCATGATATATTCTTCCACACCACGCTGGACAGGGTGCCGGATTTCGTAGAGATGATGAACGGTGTTGCTGTTAAATACGGATACCCCACCAGCGATATAGGCGTTTACCTTCAGCCGCTGGAGAGGGCACGGGCTGTCTTCTGCCAGTTCGGTTTCCACTGCAACCCCGATAATGCCGCCGAGGTAGAATCAGTCCGAAGCCTGTTCCTGGAGGCTAGCGAAGAGACGATAAATATGGGCGGGCTGTTCACCACTCCCTACGGGCCCTGGGCGGATATGGTTTACAGCCGGGCAGCTACCTATACCCAGGTAATGAAGGTAGTCAAGAACGCCTTTGACCCCAACAATATTCTGAACCCGGGCAAACTGTGTTTCTAGGGAGCGAGTATTTTTCTTGAAGGAGGAGACCGAAAATGGTTTTAGAGGGTGGTAAAGTATTACCCAAGGACGACTGGCACAGAAAATATTACTGGGATTTAAGGAAGGTTGCCTGGCAGTGTGCCCGGTGCTCCGTTTGCAAATGGGTAGACTCATGGGAGGTAAAAAGTGCCCGGTTTGCCAAGATTTGTCCGTCGAGCCTGTACTATCTCTTTGATGCTTACTCCTGCCAGGGACGGATGGATGTATCGCTGGCCCTGATAGACGACAAGCTGAAGTATGAAGATTCCCCGGCACTGTTGGACATATATAATAAGTGCAACATGTGTGGCGGCTGCGATGCCATGTGCAAGCGCGTCCAGGACATGGAGCCGCTACGGGTGATACAGGAGATGAGGACCCGGCTGGTAAGCGACGGTCAGCTCCTACCCGCTCACATGCCGGTGATGGATAGCTTACGCAAAGAGGACAACATGATGATGAAGCCCAAAGCCGACAGGGGCAAGTGGGCGGCAGGCCTCGGTATAAAAGACCTGACTCAGGAGAAGGCGGCGGTAGTCTTTCATGCCGGCTGTAACCTGAGCTTTGACGAGGAGCTGTGGAAGGTAGCCCGCGGAGCGGTAGCTGTACTCCAGAGTGCCGGGGTAGACTTCGGCATTATGGGTAAAGACGAGACCTGCTGCGGTGGCCGGGCTTATGAGATGGGTTACCAGGGAGAGCTTACCAAATATGCGGAAAATAACCTGGAAGCCTGGAAGAACGCCGGCGTCAAGACGGTGGTTACCGCCTGCTCTGACGGTTACTATACCTTCAAGCACCTCTACCCGGAGCTTGGCTCAACGGTTGAGGTAATTCATATCGTAGAGTTTATAGACCGTCTCATTAAGGAAGGCAAGCTCAAGTTTACCAAAAACGTACCTATGACAGTGACCTATCATGACCCCTGTCATCTGGGCCGGCGCGACCACGTATATGTACCCGGCGAAGCCATTATGGGTATATATGACGCGCCAAGAGACATTATTAACAGCATACCGGGCGTTGAACTGATAGAAATGTACCGTATCAAGGAATATGCCTGGTGCTGTGGTGCCGGGGGTGGCGTCAAAGAGGCCTACCCCGATTTCAACATGTTCACGGCGAGAGAGCGTATCGAAGAGGCGAAGGCTACCGGTGCCGAGGCACTGGTAACCGCCTGCCCGTGGTGCGAGCGGAACTTTATTGATGCCGTAAACAGCGGTGGTGACAGATTGAAGGTAATGGATATTATAGAGCTTGTTCAACAGGCAATCTAGAAAGGAGGCTGTTTAAAGTGCCACTGGGAGATGAGAAACATAAGCTGATATACGATGAACTGGTTAACATACTGGGTAAGGAATATGTTTCTGTTGACCCTGCGGTTATAGAAGCCTATAACCGCGAGTCACAGACACCGGCTTTTTTAATTAAAGGTAAGCCAGAGTTTATCGTTCTGCCAGAAAGCACCGAGGACGTGCAGCAGATAGTAAAGCTGGCAGAACGCTACAGGTTCCCCTATTCAGTAATCGGTTCCGGCCTGTTACTGGCCGTGGTATCGGCGGCTAAACCGTACTGGTGCATAATAGACTCCAAGAGAATGGACGGGCTGGAGATAGACGAAAAGAACATGTATGCCGTAATCGAGCCCTATGTCACTCATGCTCAGCTACAGGCTGAAGCCATGAAGGTAGGACTATATAACGGTGTTCCGGAAGCTGGAGCGCAGTCTTCGGCTCTGGCTAACCATATTTTCGCCGGGATGCACGGGACCGGCTTCAGGACAGGATACGCTTCGCGTAACGTGCTGGGACTGGAGTGGGTATTGCCTTCCGGAGACATATTCAGGACGGGCTCTTTATCAAACTCAGGTTACGATTATTTCTGGGGCGAGGGACCAGGACCGGATGCCCGGGGTATCCTGAGAGGTCTGATTGGACACAGGGGAGCCTTTGGCATAATAACGAAGGTAGCGGTTAAGCTGTACCCCTGGCCGGGTCCTTCGGTCTTACCTACGGAGGGCGTGGCGCCGCTTAAGAAATCGGAGATGCCCAGGGAAAGGTTCCGATGGTATCTCTTTACCTATCCCACATTTGATGGCGCCATTGAGGCCATGCGTGAGATAAGCAAAAGTGAAATCGGCACCATGGTGCACCGCTGGCCACCTATCTACTATAACTGGTGGTGGGCCAAATCTAAGGAAGAGTACTGGAACACCTGGGTGGATGAATACTGGCAGAAGAATGTAAATAACTGTGTTGCTGTTTGCACCTGGGGTTTTGCCTCGGAAACGCAGGTAGAGTACGAGGAGAAGGTGCTAATACAGATTATAGCCGACACCGGCGGCAAAATGATACCGGAAGAGGTTTACCAGCGGTGGGTACCCTATACGGCGGGCAACTGGTTCCGAGATACCAACGGTAACCGGATGGCGCGTCCGGCGGGAGGCTACTATATATCCGACATGGCCATAGACTCGCTTGACGATTGTATCCGGAATTTTGAGGCGGGATGGCCGATTCTGGATAAATATACGCCACCGCTGCTTGATAGCCAGCATCCGGCCTGGGTGGTACCCTATGATTTCGGTCACTGTGCCCTCTCGGAAATGGATGTTCCCCGTGAGAAAGAGGATGAAGCTGATTTAATAGTAATCGGCGGCATTCTTAACGATGTCATCGGTAAAAGTATGGAAAGCGGGGTGCCCGCGTTCTTGCTGTCCACTTCACCCTATGACAGGAGTGGTTCGGCCTTTGCCAATATACATTTGCTGGTAGCCAGGCTAAAGCATGCCCTTGACCCGTATAACCTGGCCAATCCCACACGTTTCATCAGTATGGACAAAATGGATGAGTCGGAGTTTTAGGCCTATACTCTCTGGAGTATTGAAAGCCGTGGCTCTTTATCCAACAATCTAGTCAAGGAGGCAATTTTAAATGCCATTGGTAGACGAGAAACACAGGATAATATACGACGAACTGGTTAACATACTGGGTAAGGAATATGTTTCGGATGACCCCGGTATAACCGAAGCCTATAGCCGGGATTTCTATGCCATGAGCACACTACGAAGGCGCAGCCCTGATTTTATTGTTTTACCCGGCAGTGCTGAAGATATACAGCAGATAATGAACTTGGCTAGTCGCTACCAGTTTCCGTATTCGGTAATCGGCACCGGACTGCTGTTTGTTCTTCTCGGTGCCATAAAACCATACTGGTGCATAATTGATACCAAGCGGATGTACCGGCTGGAGATAGACGAAAAGAACATGTATGCCGTAATAGAGCCCTATGTCACCCATGCGCAGCTTCAGTCCGAAGCTATGAAGCGTGGGCTTTTTATGGGTATTCCGGAGGCCGGTGCGCAGGCATCAAACCTAGCGAATCACTGTTTTCAAGGCCTGCAGGGAACATCCTACCGTACTGGATACGCGTCGCGGAATATACTGGGGGTGGAATGGATATTACCCAATGGCGATATATTGAGAACAGGTTCTCTGGCGAACTGCCATGGCGAGTATTACTGGGGCGAAGGGCCCGGGCCTGATGCCAGGGCAGTGCTCAGGGGTGCCGCCGGCAATCTGGGCTCTCTGGGTATAGTTTCCAGAATGGCGGTTAAGCTGTACCCGTGGCCTGGCCCCAAAGTCTTTCCCACCGGTGGCGTGTCGCCTGATAAGAAAAGTGAGCTGCCTGAGGAGAGGTTCAAGTGGTATCTGTTTACCTACCCGACTTTCCAGCAGTCTATAGAGGCGATGCGCGAGATTGGTAAATCGGAGATAGGGGGTCTACTGCATCGCTGGCCACCGGCCTACTTTGACTGGTGGTGGGCCAAGTCCAAAGAAGAGTACTGGAATACCTGGGTGGATGAGTACTGGCAGAGCAACGCGCGGAACTGCATCTCTGTCTGTATATGGGGATATGCTTCCGAAAAACAGCTGCTGTATGAGGAAAAAGTGCTCAAACAGATAATAGAGGAGACCGGCGGAAAGCTAGTGCCTGACGAGTTTTACCAGCGGTGGGTGCCCTATACCGCCAACAACTGGATAAGGGATAATAATGGCTGCCGTATGATGCGGCCGAGCGGTACTTTTGCTACCAACATCATATCGTATGACTCGCTTGATGATTGCCAGCGAAGCTTTGAGCTGGGCTGGAAGATACTGGATGGTTATACACCGCCCATGCTGGATAGTGACCGTTCGGACTGGGTGCTGGCCTATGATTTCTGTCACTTCGCCTCGGCTGAGGTTGATTTCCCCCACGAGAAAACGGATGATGTAAATAAGTTAGCCGTAGAAAGTGCCCGGGATACTATTGTCGCCGAGATAGACGAGCAGATACCGGATTTCACCATATGCGTGGCGCCGGTTAACCGAGTCGGACCGGCCTTCGCCAATATTCACCGGATACAGGGCAAGATCAAGAAGGCCTTTGACCCCAAGAACGTGGCTAATCCCACCAGATTAATTGACCCTGAAAAAATAGAGAAAGCAGAGAAATAGATATTTAAGATGAAAGTGCTGTCGCCGGTTGATAAGGTTGAAGAGGTAGAAAAGCTTATAAGCGCCGGTGCCGATGAGTTGTTCTGCGGGCTGTTGACCCACGAATGGCACAACAAGTATATCGCCGGCGCTATCAACCGCCGGCCGGGCGGTGGCGCCAATTTTACAACCTTTGACGAATTAGAGAGCTGTATCAACATAGCCCATGCCCACAATGTGCCTGTATTTCTGACACTCAACGAGCATTACTACACTAACAGTCAGTATCCTTTCATTATGGATTACGTGCGCAAGGTGTCCGGTATGGGTGTTGACGGCCTGATGGTTGCCGATTTAGCCCTTATGCTGACTCTTAAAGAGGCAAATATTACCACCAGGGTGGTGGTAAGCACCGGCGGCAATACATTTAACTCGGAAACAGCGCATTTCTATCAGGAGCGGGGTGCCCACCGCATAATCCTGCCCCGGCACCTGACACTATCTGAAATAGAGGATATAACCGGCAGCGTTAAGGATATTGAGTTTGAGGCCTTTATCCTTAATTCCCGTTGCCCTAATGTGGATGGATTCTGTACTTTTCAGCATGGGCTCGCCGATAAGTCTTTCAAGCCGCTATACGAGAATGCCTGTTTACTGCCTTATGATATATCCGTTGTTCTGGATGACCCCGGCGCCAATGAGCAACAGCTATCCTGGAAGCGGCAACATATCTGGGAGATGGTCCATGTTGACGACTATCCCTGTGGCGCCTGTGCTCTCTATGAGCTAAGTCAGCTGAATATTACGAGTGTCAAAATTGTAGGGCGCGGCAACCCCACCACCCGGAAAATTGCCGACCTGGTATTTATCCGCTCGCTGCTTACTTTTCTTGAGGATAAAAAACCCTCCAGAGAAGAGTTCAGGCAGGTTACGCGCAAGCTTTACAGTGAGACATATGATAGACCCTGCCGTGTCTATCTCTGCTACTATCCGGAAGTGCTGGTGCATGAAAAGGCGGTTCAGTGAAAATGGAACAGGCTGTATTCATATCAAAAACCGAAAATTTAAAATACGTTATGCCGCAGTATTCCCGGATATATTTCGGTAATGAGTTCTGTGAGCATCTCGTGCCGACACTCACCGAGCTAAAGCAAGTTCTGAGTTTCGCTCTGGAAAATGGTATGGACTTTACCATGGTCAGTCCCTATATTACGGATAAAGGCTTGAAGAGACTTAGTCTGCTTCTGGACGAAATTGCCTTAAGCAAGCCGGATAGCGAGGTCGTCTTCAATGATTACGGAGTGCTGCGGCTGCTAAATAGCCGTTATTCCATGCTGGAACCGGTGATGGGGCGTCTGCTTAACAGGATGAAACGCGGACCAAGACTGATGATGGTTATAGATAAGCTGCCGGAGACTACGGTGGACTATTTTCAAAGCTCCAACGTTAACGTGCCGGCCATGGTGCAGTTTTTAAGCGGGCTGGGGGTAAGACGGGTAGGGTTTGATAACGTGCTGCAGGGTATCAATGTTAAGCTTGAAAAACTGTCCGGGTCGCTATACGTACCTTTTGCCTACATTACCACGACCAGGTTGTGCCTCACTAATGGTTGCGATGACCCGGAAAAGGAAGAGCTTGTCGGTATATTCCCCTGTCAGCGAGAGTGCCAGAAATACACCTTCTATATGAGTAGCGAAATTATGCCGGTAATGCTGATACGAAAAGGCAATACGCTCTTTTTTGAAAATGGCGACTTGTCGGGTAATATTGAAGAGCAGGGGATAAACCGTATTGTAACTCAGCCGGAAATACCGATGTAGCTCAAGTTAGCCCCTTCGCGCTTAAGTTCCGGCAGTATGCCAGATGCAGCCAGTCATTGATTTCACGCGATTCAACTAGACTACCTTTGCTTCTCTGAGCTTTAGCGCCAGATTGGCTCCTGTTTCCTCCGGTGTTTCGCCGGCTACTATTTCACATACATTGTCGCTGACAGGTATGAAAAGCTTGAGCAGGTTCGTTTTCCTTAACTCTACCGGATTAACACCCAGGTCCGCGGCAGTCCAGACAGTGAAATCCTTCTTACGGGCTTCCATGACAGCTTTGACGGTAGGTGAACGCAGATCACCAATCTCGTTGCTGGCGGTTATTACCGCGGGTGTTGAAACCTCTATTACCTCGTAACCATCGGCAACTACGCGTTCTACTTTTATCTTGCCGTCGGTAACCTCTACCTTTTGTGCAGTGGTAACGCTGGGAATACCGAGTATCTCGGCTATACCCGAGCCTACCTGACCGGCATCAGTATCGGCTGCCTGCCGACCGCAGAGAATAATATCGAAATCGCCCAGTTTCTTAATCGCCGCCGCTAATGTGGAAGCCGAAGAGTAACTATCAAGATCTTCAAACAGAGCATCTTCAAGAAGATACAACTCGTCAGCCCCTACCGACAGTGACTTCTTAACTACAGGCCTAGCCAGTTGATTGCCCATACTTATTACGTTTATCTTGGCGCCCTGGGCTTCCTTTATCCTGACAGCAGCTTCCAGTGCGTTCTCGTCGTTCGGGTTCAATACCGGCGGTGTGCCTTTGGGCGGCACAGCCCGGTTGGCTTCGGTGTCAATTTTAAAAGCTGAAGCCGGAGCCTCAGGGTCAATTACTTGCTTCATGCAGACTATTATATTTAGCATTGATACTATTCTCCTTTGCCTTTATCTAACAGATGAACGTTCCCGAACGGTATTATAGCACAGATAGTTTCCCCCCTTCAATTTATTATTTGTTACCGGTAATGATGTCTTGCATATTGAGTACAGTTATGCTATAGTTCTACTACAAGTAGGTATTTACTTAAGTGGGTTTCATCCCCACTTTTTTGTTGTATGACGAATTATTATTGGAGGTTCTAATCCGGGAAATGAAAAGCGATTTTCTCATCGCTATAACCCAACTCTCGGCTGAAAAAAACCTGCCCAAGGAAGTAGTTCTTGACGCAGTAGAAAAAGCGCTCACATCGGCATATAAAAAGGAGAGCTTCGTTGCCAATCAGAATATCAGGGTAAAGATAAATCCCAGTAACGGCAGCGTGAAGGTGTGGGCGGAAAAGACGGTGGTGGAGACACCAACAGATACCCGACATGAGATATCTCTGGATGATGCGCTTAAGATAAAGACGGATAGTCAACTGGATGGTATTATAGAGGTAGAGGCGACACCGCATAATGCTGGTCGTGTAGCTGCGCAGACGGCAAAACAGGTCATTATACAGAAGCTTCATGAGGCGGAGCACAGTGCCATATTTGAGGAGTTCGCCACCAAGGAAGGGGAAATCCTGGTTGGCGTAGTGCAACGTATTGACCCGAAGCAAGTATACATAGATTTAGGCAGGACGGAAGCCGTAATGCCAGCACCCGAGCAGGTAAGCAACGAGAGATATCGGGTGGGGCAACGGCTCAGAGTCTACCTGCTGGACGTAGGCCAGGCCAGTAAGGGGCCAAGGGTACTAGTATCACGGTCTCATCCGGATTTATTGCGTCGTCTTTTTGAACTGGAAGTACCGGAGGTATATAACGGTGCCGTGGAAATAAAGGGGATTGCCCGCGAGGCCGGATATCGCAGCAAGATAGCCGTATCTACAACGCGCGAGGGTATTGACCCAGTCGGATGCTGTGTGGGTCTGCGGGGCATTAGAATACAGAACATCGTCAGCGAGCTAAACGGGGAGAAGATTGACGTTGTCATGTGGGACCCTAACCACTCTGTTTATATTGCCAACGCGCTGAGCCCGACACAGGTACTTGGTGTGGAACTTGATGCGGGTGAACAAATAGCCACCGTTATTGTTCCGGATAAACAGCTTTCCCTGGCCATCGGTAAAGAGGGTCAGAATGTAAGACTGGCAGCCAAGCTTACTGGCTGTCGGATTGATATTAAGAGCTTATCCGTAGCCGAAGTAGAAAAAGCGGCTAAAATGGAAATATTAAGCAAGGCAGAAGAAATAGCGATCAAGTCCGAAGAGCCTGCTATTATAGAAGATGTTATAGAGGATACAGAATTACTCTACGCTAAAGAAGCCCCTGTCATTGACGAGGAGGTGCCCGTGGAGGTGGGGGCGGATATAGATAACGCGGGTGAGCCGGTACATGATGAGAGGGTTGAAGAAAAAATAACTCTTTCTGCCAGTATTGTTAAGCCACTATCTGCGGATATCGAAATACCGGTAGAGAGACCCAAAGTCCGTTTTGCCGAGGATATTCTGGGGCCTAATTTGGGCAGAGTCGAAGCCAAACAAAAGAAGAAGAAGAAGAAAGGCCCGCCGGGCAAAGAGACCGGTGAGGATGGAATACGTCTTAAGAAACGACAGAAAGGTGTCGAAATACCTTCGGACGATGAAGAATTCTAAAAGGCATATACCGCAGCGTACCTGTATAGAATGCCGGAGTGTAAATGATAAGCGGCAACTACTAAGGTTTGTCCGTATTCCCGATGGTAGTGTCCAGATTGACTACAGTGGCAAGCTGTCGGGGCGGGGTGCTTATCTGTGTACTGAATGCCGGGTAGCCGGAATAAGAGGTAACCGGCTGGATTACGCGATGCGTACACGGATAACCGAAGAGAATAAAGAGGATTTAATTAGAGCCATTGATAAGCTATAATACCATTTTATTGGCTGTAGTTATAGAATAATACCATAATAAGGAGTTAGTTGTGGCAAAGGTAAACGAAACGAGCGACGTCCAGAATGTTACGGACAGAGCTACCGACGGTGATTCAGCACAGCCACGCATCATAGATATTCCTAATCGCGTGAGTGTTCGACATCTGGCCGAGATAATACCGGCTACTCCTGTTGCGATTATTAAACAGCTAATGAGAAATGGCATTATGGCCAATATAAACCAGGTTATTGACTATAAAACTGCGGCAGAGATAATAGGCAGCTTTGGTTATCAGGCCCACTTGAAGCCGGGTAAAACGGAGGGATTAAGCCCGGAAGCGAAAAAACGTCAGCGGATTGCTGTGGAAACCAGCGGTCCTTTGCAGATACGGCCACCCATAGTTACCGTGATGGGACACGTCAATCACGGTAAGACAAGGCTTCTGGACACCATCAGGAAGACAAAGGTAATGGATAGCGAAGCCGGTCACATTACACAGCATATCGGTGCTTATCAGGTTGAGGTAAATGGGAAGCGTATCTCCTTCCTGGATACGCCGGGGCACGAAGCCTTTACCGCCATGCGGGCACGCGGGGCACAGGTTACCGATATTACAGTACTGGTAGTTGCTGCTGATGATGGCGTAATGCCGCAGACTCTGGAAGCTATAGACCATGCACGGGCTGCCGGCGTACCTATCGTGGTAGCTATCAACAAGATTGACAAAGATAACGCTAATCCTGAACTGGTAAAACAGCAGCTCGCTGATGCCGGTCTGTTGATTGAGGAGTGGGGAGGAGATGTTATCTGTGTGCCTATATCGGCGAAGGAGCAGATAGGTATTCCCGAGCTATTGGAGAATATACTGCTCTTAGCTGAAATGGAAAACCTGCAGGTAAATCCTGCCGAAATGCCCTTTGGAATCGTCATTGAGGCAGGGCTGGATAAAAGCAGGGGGCCGCTGGCTACCGTACTGGTACAGAGGGGAACACTACGTCTCGGTGATACCATTGTGGTAGGGACGACGTGGGGTAGAGTAAAAGCAATGTTTAATTACTCAGGGAAGCGGGTACGTAAGGCAGAGCCGTCTACGCCGGTACAGATACTCGGTCCGGACAATGTGCCTAAAGTGGGCGATGTATTGACAGTGGCAGGCAGTGAACATCAGGCACGGGCTCTAGTCCAGCAGCATCAGAGTGATATGGCGGCTGAGTTGGCAATGTCCGGCAGATCAATGAACCTCAGTAATATCTACGACCAGGTAAGTAAAGGGCACGTAAAAGAACTTAACATAATACTTAAGGTTGATGTCCAGGGAAGTATTGAGCCAATCAGAAATTCGCTGGAGCAACTAAGTAATAAAGAAGTCCAGGTGAAAGTAATACACAGCGGTACGGGTAATGTTACCGAGAGTGACGTCATGCTGGCTATTGCGTCCAAAGGGCTCATAATAGGGTTTAATACCTCTTCAGAGCAGGGAGCTAAACGCATGGCGGATATGGAGAATATATCCATTCGCTACTATGATGTGATTTACAGTCTGGCTGATGATGTTAGCAAGGCGCTCAAGGGCATGCTGGAGCCGGTATTTGTTGAAGTAATATTCGGGCGGGCGGAAGTACGCGCCGTTTTCCCCGGCCGGAAAAAGCATAAGGTTGCCGGTGTCTATGTTACAGATGGTAAAATTAACGCGGGGGCATCGGTAAGGGTAAAACGGGGCGATCAAATCATCTCTGAGACCACTGCCAACAGCATCCGGCGTTTTAAGGATGATGTTAAAGAAGTCTCCAGTGGCTTTGAGTGTGGTGTAGAACTAAAAGACTATTATGAATTCCAGACAAGCGACATGCTGGAATTCTTCCGTATAGAAAAACATCAGTAACTATAAATAAACAGGTAGTCATGCCATATCGTATAGAAAAGGTGAATAAGCTTATTCGCCGTGAAATAAGCGAATTGCTGCAACGAGAAGTAAAAGACCCTAGACTGGGCAATTTTGTATCTATAATTCAGGTTTCCACTTCAGCAGATCTCCGTTATGCCAAGGTATTCGTTAGTTTTGTTGGTGATACAGAAGATAAGCAGGATATCCTAAACGTCCTGACTTCTGCTTCGGGTTTCCTCCGCAAAGAGCTTGCCAGACGTATTAAGATACGGCGTATCCCCGAGCTAATTTTTATCTGGGATGATTCAATAGAAAAGGGAACCCACCTCCTGAAAATTATTGAACAGGTTAACGTCAACGATACGCCCCCGATGCCTACTGATTAGTTGTGGATGGCATACTAAACGTTGATAAACCCCGCGGTAAAACATCCTTCAGCATAGTATCTATGGTGAAGAGACTGAGCCGGGAGAGGCGTGTAGGTCATGCCGGCACCCTGGATCCAATGGCCACCGGTGTTCTCCCCGTATGTATCGGGCAGGGGACACGTGTTGTAGAGTATCTGGCAAGCGCTTCTAAATCTTACCGGGCCGAGATTGAGTTTGGCGTCACTACAGATACCTATGACTGTACCGGAAACGTTACCTTCAGGGGAGACTCATCAACAGTTAACCGGGAGAAATTAGAGGCCGTTCTTTCATCTTTCCACGGTATTATAGAGCAGATACCTCCCATGTACAGTGCTATAAAACAGAATGGGCAGCCGCTATACAAGCTGGCGAGGGCTGGCATCAATGTTTTTAGGCAGAGCCGGCCAGTTGAAATCTACCGTATAGAAATGATTTTATGGGAGTTGCCAGTTGTCACTCTGGAAGTGGAGTGTAGCAAGGGTACCTACATACGTTCGCTCGCCCATGACGTGGGGCAGATCCTCGGCTGCGGTGCCAGTTTAAGAAATTTAATACGCTTGAGGTGCGGCCCCTTCCACATCGGTGATTCAATTACCATTCCTCAGTTGGAAGAAGCGTTTCGTCACGGTTACTGGGAGAAATATGTATATCCTCTGGACACCGTTTTAGCAGACTGGCCGGCGGTGGTAGTTGACGAGGAGAAAGAGCAAGATATTATCAACGGCAGGTCTATCCTTCTGAGCCGGGGCAGTGATACAAATGAGCCAGTCGAATATGGACTCTACCGGGCATACAGCCGGTACGGTCGTTTCCTGGCTGTATTAAAGTTCAATGCAGAAAAAGGCGAATGGCATCCGCAAAAGGTCTTCTTAACCAATACATAGCAAATAATCAGCCAATAATACGATTTTACCCAATAAAGTAGCTGAAAGGTATTGACAAAGTAGTGACAATAGATATATAGTTCAAAACAAATTTGGAAAGGTAGTAGCAGATACCATATAAAAAAACACAAGGGTTTGTTTAACCCTTGTGGCGTAATTGAGAATTTATGAATCGGGGGGTGATGTGGAATGTAAGTAAGCCCGGGATGCTATTGGTTAAAACACACTAGATGATTTGAGGAGGATTTAAATGTCCGAAGTCAAGACTAACTGGGCTATGGGTACACCTGCTGTACTTTATATGGTAGGTACGTCATGTATTGGTGTATTCGCTTTGTTGTATGGTTTGGTAACACCGGGTGCGTTACCCATAATAGCAGTGCTCCTTATCGCTTGTGGTATAGCTACTATGATACTGGGTACAATTGAGTTTGCCCGAGGCGATATACTGCTGGGCTCAATAGACATGGTATTCGGCGGGCTTATATTCCTGGGTATCGGCTTCATGCTGGGTGCCGCTTCCTGGTGGCTCGTACAGACTGGAGGCCTGCCTGATTTGAGAATGGCTGGATATATCGCCATTGGCATTGCTCTGATATTTTTCCTGTTATTACCAAACGTGGGTAAGGTTTCCTGGTCATTATTCACTATCTTTATCGTCCTTGGGTTGGGAATAGTATTCCTGGCATGGGGATTAATAGGTGGTGTAGACTTTGGGGTAGGTCCAATGGTTTGGTCAGCTATCTGCTTCCTTCTCTTTGGATTGTACGCGTTCTACGCTGCAACGGTCTTCATTACCAATACGGTTTATCAAGCGCCTAAGCTTGGACTCGGCGGTCCTATTTTCAAATAGTACCGGGTACTAGAAACAAGTATTCAAGCAATAGCGTTTAGATACAAAGTGGACATTCTCTACTCTGTAAAGGAGGTGAAGTAGGTTGCAGGCATATTGTTTTAAATGTAGGACGAAAGTAGAAATAAAGGATCCACAAAAGGTGGTGCTGAAGAATAAAAGGCCGGCAACTCAGGGAGTGTGCCCTACTTGTGGGACTAAAGTTTTCAGAATTGGTCAGGGTTAACAGCTAACTACAAAGGCCATTACTGAAAAGGCAGCCATAAAGGGCATGCTCGTGTTGGTTGCCAGGAGAACGGATGCACCTATAATGCATTCCTGATTGCCTACAGTAAACAAATATACGAACGGATACACATGGGGGTATGGATTTGACCGGGTTGATGGCTTACTTAGTATTTACGCTAATTCGGCCATTAGACCAGTAAAGTCCATACCCCCCCTCTTTTGTGCTTTACTAGTTGCAGTAGAGTATTTAAAAGGGAAAGTGGACAGTTTATTATATATCACGGTCTTTAACACGGTTTGGATATTCTATATTAGAATATTTCTAACAGAGATAATAATTCTTTCCCGAATATACCCGCCATGTGCTATAATGAATAGCTGATTGGACGGAAAACGGAGCTACTAAACAGACAGGTATTTACGAGTATTTCTGTATTTTCGCGCTCATCATAATATACAGGCAAAGGAGGAGTGGTCTTGGGTAAAATCAACGTTGCTATAATAGGGGTAGGTAATTGCGCTTCTTCGTTAGTCCAGGGGGTCTATTACTACAGGGAGGCCAAGGAGAACCAGTTCGTTCCCGGATTGATGCACGTAAACCTCGGCGGATACCATATAAGCGATATAAACTTCGTGGCTGCTATTGACATTGATAAGAACAAGGTCGGGAAAGACTTGGCCGAGGCAATTTACACTCCTCCTAATAATACCTTCAAGTTCTGTGAGGTGCCGGCAACCGGGGTCAAGGTAGTACGCGGCATGACTCACGACGGGTTGGGTAAATATCTCTCTCAGATAATCGAGAAGGCACCGGGTTCTACCGCTGATATCGTTAAAATACTACAGGAAACGAAGACCGATGTAGTGCTCAACTATCTTCCGGTAGGTAGTGAAGAGGCAACCAAGTGGTACGTGGAGCAGGTGCTGGCAGCCGGATGTGGCCTTATCAACTGCATCCCGGTTTTTATAGCCAGAGAGAAATACTGGCAGGGACGGTTTGCTGAAAAAGGCTTGCCGGTTATTGGGGATGATGTTAAGTCCCAGGTAGGGGCAACTATAGTACACCGTATTCTTACTCGTCTATTTAGAGAGCGCGGAGTGCGTTTAGAACGCACCTATCAGTTGAACTTTGGTGGAAATACTGATTTTCTTAACATGCTGGAGCGAGAGCGACTGGAGTCAAAAAAGATATCAAAGACGGGAGCCGTTACATCGCAGCTGGACTATAAACTTGACCCGGATAATATTCACGTAGGGCCCAGCGATTACGTACCATGGCTTACCGACCGTAAATTCTGTCATATCAAGATGGAGGGCAGGACTTTTGGCGATGTGCCTCTGGACCTGGAGCTTAAACTGGAGGTGTGGGATAGTCCCAATTCAGGCGGAGTCATTATAGATGCCATCAGGTGCTGTAAACTAGCCCTTGACCGCGGGTTAAAGGGAGAGTTGGTCGGCCCGTCTGCTTACTTTATGAAATCGCCACCGGTGCAGTATACCGATAATGAAGCCAGGCAGATGGTTGAAGAATATATTTCCAGTACCAAGGCGGCTCCGGAGAAAGCCCCGAAAGCAAAGGGGTAAACAGTAAGAGGTAACCGCAGGTATTATGTAGCTACGTATGAAAATAGCATTAGTATCACCCTATGATTTTGCCTTCCCAGGCGGCATAACCAATCATATCTCATCACTGGAGTACCACCTCACCAAAATGGGACATGAAGTAAAAATTATTGCCCCCGCTTCCAATCGGGTAACCGATTTTGGCGACAGGTTTATATCCATAGGTAAACCACGACCTATCCCGGCGAGCGGTTCTATTTGCCGTGTTACTATATCACCCTGGCTTTCAAGCCGTGTAGAGCACGTACTGGAAACGGAAAAGTTTGATATTATTCATCTTCACGAACCACTCATGCCCATGCTTTGTACCACCGTACTGCGGCTTTCCGGGACGGTCAATGTGGGCACTTTTCATGCTCATGAAGGCAGTCCCGGCTATAACTTCGGGAGACCGATAAGCACAATTATACTGAGAAGGTGGTTTCGCCGGCTTGACGGCCGGATAGCGGTGTCCGTCCCGGCCAGGGAGTTCGCCAATAAATATATGCCCGGGGAGTATAACATCATACCGAACGGGGTTGATCTGGAGCATTTTTCACCGGATAAAATGCCGATTGACGGTTACGATGACGGTAAACTGAACATTCTCTTTGTAGGTCGGCTGGAGCACAGGAAAGGTGTGAACTATCTGCTGGACGCCTACCGTAGCGCCAAGATGGAAATTCCCGATTGCCGTCTTATTATCGTAGGACCGGGTACCAGACTGCGTGGCCGGTACGAAAAATGGGTAGCGCGAAAGGGACTGAAGGATGTTGAGTTTGTAGGACGTGTTACTTATGATGAGTTGCCCAGGTACTATCAAAGGGCTGATATATTCTGCGCACCGGCGACAAGCTGTGAGAGCTTTGGTATAATCTTACTGGAAGCCATGGCTATGGGTAAACCTGTCATTGCCTCCAATATAGCGGGTTATGCCAGTGTAATGACTCATAATGAAGAGGGTTTACTGGTACCGCCCCGGGATGCTAAAACGCTGTCACAGGCGCTTGTTTCCCTGATGTCGGATAGCTCACTGCGGGAACAGCTGGGAGCCAGGGGCAAGGTTAAGGCGATGAACTACAACTGGCAGCAGGTGGCACAGAATATTTGCGATTATTATATTGAGGTTATCAACAGTAAAAAATGACATGGCTCCATTCAAATATATACGGTACGTATAACTGATGCAGGTATATTCACCGGTATATGGAACTACCTTCCCCTTAACATAAAATGATAGATGTAACCAACATACGTAAGAATCTTGGTCGCTATATTAGCCAGCCAATCGTCAGCATACTGGCCAGAACGAATCTATCACCCAATGTTCTATCCGTTGCCGGTCTCCTGGTTACTTCAGGTGCCGCGGTGCTTATTGCTATGGGGCATCTGATTGCGGCAGGTTTTACGGTGCTTGCCGCCGGTGCCTTTGATATCCTGGACGGGGCGCTTGCCCGTTACAGCAATCGTGTTACACTGTTCGGTGGTATCTTTGACTCAACGATTGACAGACTGTCGGATGCGGTACTCCTCCTGGGAGTCCTGGGACTATTGCTGCGGGCACCGGAGCAGTCAAGTCTCTTTGTCTGGCTTGACTGCGACTGGGCAATACTGCTCCTTTTTGCCACGCTGGTGAGTTCATCATTGGTAAGCTATATGAGGGCCAGAGCAGAAGCAGCGGGTCTTACGTGTCAGGTTGGCATATTTACCCGCACGGAGAGAATTATCGTGCTGGTACTGGGTCTATTTTTAAACCAGATTGTTATTGCCCTTATCATAATTGCACTGTTAAGCTTTATAACCGCAGGGCAAAGGTTTGTCCATATACGGCGGCAAACCGAAGAACATACAGGCAGGTAAGTAAGCCGTTACTTAAACAGCGTTCAATCCCTAATGTGTCAGATATGAGGAAGGTTTATTTATGTACCTGTTTGTGATATAAATAGTAGGAATTAATCGGGAAAGGTGGGCTTATTCAATGAAAGACCGGAATTTTGAGCTTAGCCTTGGTGGACTGTCAATTATCGTGCTGCTATGGATTATTCTGGGAATAGTTTTTGGAGTTCTGGCCTGGGGATGGGTAGTATTAATCGGGTTGGTGCTGGAAATAGCAGGCGGTGGCTTTTTGCTTCATTACTGGGGTAAAAGCTATATGGCCAGACAGTAGTATTACAGATTAGGAGAAGTTATGCCAGCTTTAGCTGTTATTGGTGGCCAGTGGGGTGACGAAGGAAAAGGGAAGGTGGTCGACCTGCTGGCTCAGAAATCAAAGGTGGTTGTCAGGTTTTCCGGTGGTGATAATGCCGGGCATACGGTAATCAATGATTACGGAGAGTTCAAGTTGCACCTTGTGCCTTCCGGTATATTTTCGCCAGGTATTCTCTGTATCATAGGAAACGGTGTTGTGGTTAACCCTGGCGTGCTTATGGACGAGATGAGCATGTTAGAGCGGCGTGGCGTTGACACCAGTAATCTTTTTATCAGCGACCGTGCTCATTTAATCATGCCCTACCATACCCTTCTGGACGGTCTGGAAGAAGAATCCCGGGGCGGACAGGCAATAGGCACCACACGTAAGGGTATTGGCCCCGCTTTTGCGGATAAAGCGGCACGGGTGGGTATCAGAGCAGGTGAACTTCTGGATAAAGAAGCGCTGCGGGGCAGGCTCCGCTCCATATTAGAGAGCAAAAATGCTATTCTAACCGGAATATACAGACTTGACGCACTGTCTTTGGACGAGGTATACCGTCAATACTGCGAGTATGGCGAGAAACTGGCGGGACATATCAGAGATACGGTAACGCTAATAAATGAAGCACTTAACCGTGGCGAACCGGTATTACTGGAAGGGGCCCAGGGCACCCTGCTGGACCCTGATTTTGGCACCTATCCCTACACTACGTCGTCCTCGCCGTTATCGGCTGGTAGCTGTCTGGGAGCCGGTATCAGCCCTACCAAACTGGATAGCATCCTCGGTGTTTTTAAGGCTTACTGTACCCGCGTCGGTGCCGGTCCGATGCCCACCGAGCTGGTAGATGAAATCGGTGACATGATGAGAGAGCGTGCCCATGAGTACGGTACTACGACAGGCAGACCCCGGCGCTGCGGCTGGTTTGATGCCGTGGCTGCGCACTACAGCCACCTGGTTAATGGCTTTACCGGTCTGGCTATTACCCGCCTCGATATCCTGGATACTTTCACCAAACTGAAGATATGTACAGGCTATAAACTGAACGAGGAGATTATCCGGTATTTTCCGGCTAATATAAATGAGCTGGAGAAATGCCAGCCTATCTACGAGGAGCTTGACGGCTGGCAGGCATATACCAGTGATATAAAAGAGTATGACCACTTACCGGAAAAGGCACGCCAATACATATCAAGGATAGAGGAATTAACCGGCTGCCCGGTAGATATGATTTCCACAGGGCCCAAGCGGGAGCAAGTAATCTATAAGACGCCTCGCTATTAACGAAGATAAGGGCGTTTCACTGAATCATCGGGTATCACAACCCTGTACGGCGTGTAAAGGTGAGATATAGCTCTTTATTAATACTCTTATGGCTTGCCGCAGGAGCAATCAAATAGCAGTTCCGGTACACACCACATTGTTCCAGAGGCTACACGTTAAGATCAATGATATGGTTCTTAAGTGTATCCTTTAATAGGGCAGCCGTTT
>CAYYQY010000027.1:0-23837 GCA_964473905.1 uncultured Dehalococcoidales bacterium
AGAAGAACCAGAGCGGCGATACCGGCATTTAAATCCTTCTGGAACTTCCGGTCAAGCATGTCCGTATCTCTAAAGTTCATACCTTACCTCGAAGATAGAGCAGTTTCTGTTTTATTGCCCGATATATCAAAGATTGGTAGACCTCCGGTAGTATTACAACTGCGTAATATTATGCACTGAATACTACTATATACTATATAATAGTATTCGTCAATAGTTTGCAAAGAATTTGTGGAAAATTATTTCAGTAGCAAATTGAAGCAGTCTGAGTACGTGCTGGCAGTAAGGACAAATCATGAAAGCGAACAGACTACGGTATGGGCGATAATGGGTGTTGGTGCAATGGTGACCTTTTAAACGCAGATGCTAAGATAGAAACACAGACATCCCCAAAAATATTCAGTGGGCTAAAGTGGGCGATAGGCCATGCAGGTATCGAATTTTAATGAGTATATCTTCACCGGTATCAGATGATGTTGAGTTTACTGAGTAGCAGAGTTATTATGGTTCAATAGATGGTAAAATTACGAGAGTCGAATTTGGACTATTTGTTAAGCAGTTTGTTAAGCAGAATTGAGGCTAAAATCAGGTATTTTGTTAAGCAAACTGCTCAGTATACTGGGAAGGGAAAAGGAGGAAACAAAAAATGGGTCGAAATAGCTTCAAAAATGGTGAGCCGCACAGGAATCGAACCTGTAACCTGCTGATTAAGAGTCAGCTGCTCTGCCAGTTGAGCTAGCGGCCCGGTTTTTTCGCTACCGCTATTTATTCTAACACTGTATCGGCGACTATGACAAGGTAGATAGCAGGCCGGTTCCTGTAGCAAGTGTAAGCCGAGAGGGCAGTTTAACTGGCGGTATATTCAAATATTTTTACTTCGGGCACCTCGCCGGCACTGGTGCCTATGGTACCGTTATCCGAGCTATAAATCAGCTTATAGTCCCGGACTGCTTCCAGCGGCACCGGACTTCTAAAGGCACTGGTGCTGATTATGCGGTAGTTCGGCGAGTCCTGTTCTGAGACAAAACTCAGTGCCTCCTCGTAGGTGGGGAAGCTGTCTGCCCAGGTCAGTAGCTTTACCCGAACACCTTCATCGGTATCTGTTCCCTCGTAACGAATTACTACTGTCTCTTCGGGGACCACGGCTTGACCGTCAAAGTTGTATAGCCTCACGCATAGGGAACGGTAATATTCGGGGTAGAAAAGGCAGATATCGTTAAGCTCGCCGTTCTCCTGAAGTAGATAATATATGCCGTAATACCGTGACTTATTCAGCCCGGCCCACTCGGCGACAGCCCAGAATTTTGTTGTTACCGTGGCATAGTCAATAACCACGTAAGCCGAATCCAGCTTCTCCACTATTTCCCGGGCGGCATTCTCATCCTCGGCGGTATAGAAGTAGGCAATATCGTCTCTTGCTTTGGTCGGTCCGGGGCAGCTATTGGGTAAGCGGTGGGCGATGCGGGTAATCCAGTAACCGTAATCCCACCAGGAGATAATGCCGTAGGCAGATTCGGGATAGGCATACTCCTCGCCCGGGGGTGGTGCCTCGTAGCGCTCATAATAGAAATCGGCCTCGCCGAATGGCTCCGGCGTGTTTCCCTTAAGCCATGAAAGCGAGGCGCACCAGGCATCGGACGGGGCAAAGGGCACCGCCAGGGTAATGCCTTTAATTGACTTGAAGTTGGGGAAGACGGTAAGAAAGAATATGGCAATAACGGCGAGAGCCATTGACGAATATCTAAGGGCTCCAGGGTAGCCTTTAAGCTCACTACCGGGTTCTTCTGACCCGGGGCTTCTTCTCCGGAACCAGCCTATAATTTTTATAAAGACCGGGTCCGCTCCTCGCTCTTTAAAGCCGGCAAGCTGTAGCGCCTCCCAGGAGAAATACGCCGCCAGCAGAGCCACGTTGATGGCGAGGTAGTAGGCAAAGCGTCTTTGCCCAATGGCGGCGGCCAGTATCACCAGGCTCCAGACAATCAGCAGTGTCTTTCCGTCGTTACCCTGCCTGACGGCAAGATATATTAGCATAATCAGCGAGATGAAAGAGAGGATTAAGCTGATGTAAAAATTACCCCAGGCCGGAGTGTTAAAATAGCTGCCGCCGGCGACTATTGGGGTAAAAAGGGACTGCATTTCAAAGACGGTAAGCATAGTCCCCTGCGGTCTGAAGATTTGGAAAGCAGCCATTAAGTCACCAAGGAGTGACGGGCTGGCCAGACGGAAGATGCCCAGTCCGACAAGGCCGATACACACTACCGCCAGCGGGTAGTAGAACGGTCTGATTCCCCGCCCGGCCATTAGCCGTGAAATAACGTTTAAAGCTACGGGGATAAGCAGGGCAATTATCAGTGCCGATGGCGTAAACCATGTGTCCGTGATAGGCAGGATGATTATCATGGTAGTAAGGAAGACAGTAGCACCTACCAGGCCCAGATAGTCGGTGGACTCGCGCTTCAGATGGTTAATAATGAACTGGATAATAAAGAAGACCGAGACGATGAAGAAAAAGAGTAATGCCCCTGACCAGGCAAGACGGTATATCCCCAGCATTATACCGGCAAGCAGGCTGTAGATAAAAGGCCTGCCGATTACCGGCCAGTCCCAGCGCCTGAAATGACTGGGAGTAAGCTGACATTCTTTCGCCGTTCTTAGCGCGAGAACAAAGAACAGCATAGCGGTGGTGGTTAGCAGACATTCCAGAATATGATAGTCGGTAAAGCCCAGTATGGAACGCCCCAGAAACTCACCGGGCATCACCGCTATCAAGCCGGCGGCAATCACTCCAGCCCAGCGTCCGAACAGCTCTCTACCGATAAAATATACGGGAATAATGGTCAGCGCAGCCAGTACCGCCGGGAAGTAGGCACCTATCGTATCAACCAGTTGCTGGCTGGGCGAGCCCAGGCCGATAAGCCAGGTAATGCCTCCCAGCAGCCAGTGGAAGAAAAGCGGTACGGATACGATGCTGCCGCCCGGGTAGATATAGTACGGGTCAAATACCGGAGTATGGGGGAAATTACTCACCAGGTTATCTACAATACGCATCTGGCTGTAGGCGTCAATCCCGGTGGATTTTATCCATTCCCCGCTGAAGACATGTTCAAATGGTAGAACTGTTCTGATGTAGAGGCTTACCCCGAAGAACAACGCTATCAGCATGGCGCTGACTAGCCGGGGCGAGATTTTCCCTAAGTTCAATTTAAATAATCCTTAAGAGACTGCCGTATTACTACATTGCTACAGCATCGAGCCGTTAGATAGCCTTTACTGATTTTATATTCTGCTGTTTACTACTTGGGGCAAACCTTGGCCTAAGTATTACACAGTAGTAGCCATGTGGCAAGAGGTATGTTTATATACAAGCGGGGATAACCGGATGATGTCTTTAGAATAATACGGAGGCTGGAAAAGAAAGCTGCAAGAGGGAAATAATGGAGGCGACGACCGGATTCGAACCGGTGAATAGGGGTTTTGCAGACCCCCGCCTTAACCACTTGGCTACGTCGCCCCGGGAATATCTATGTTATTTTATGCTAAAACCACATACGATGCAAGCGGAGACGGTTTGAGACTTTACTGAAACGTGGTGGGTAAACTATGAATATACTTATGAGGTAGGACGGGGAAAATGGACACCAAAGTCAGGTAAAATAGAAAGAAGGAGGTGTCAGTGTGGATTTCGGTGAAATCGGCCAGTTCAAGGCGGAGCGGGATTTCTTAGAGAACGCCTTGGGTCGCTGAGCGTCGAGCGGTGGCGTGAGGTGATTGACTGTCAATCCCTGGCTACACCGTTCTACGGGGCACGCGAGATAGCCGCCTGGCTTAAGAGTCAGAACTACAGCATCAACCGGAAAAGAGTCCGGAGACTCATGCGCATAATGGGGCTCAAGGCCATCTACCGGCGTCCCAGGACCAGTAGGCCGGCAGCAGGTCATAAAATCTACCCGTAACTGCTCGGTGGCTTAAGGATAACACGGCCCAACCAGGTGTGGGCGGTTGATATAACCTACATTCCCATGGTACGGGGATTCCTGTATCTGGTGGCCATCATCGGCTGATACAGCCGGTATGTGCTCGCATGGAGGCTATCAAACACTCTGGACGCTGGCTTCTGTGTCGATGCGCTCAGGAAGGGTAAACCCGAGATATTCAACACCAACCAGGGCAGCCAATTCACCGGTGAGGCCTTCACCAGTATATTGGAGCAGCATGGTATTAGAATCAGCATGAATGGAAAAGGGAGCTATAATGACAACCTGTTCATCGAGAGGCTCTGGCGGACAGCGAAGTACGAAGAAGTTTACCTGAAAGCGTACCACCACCACCACCACCAGGACGGCAGAGAAGCCAGGAACAGTCTCGGTAACTACTTCCGCTAAGAAGCCTGCTTCATGTTTTTGTACAGCTTGAGGAATGTCATTGATAAGCCGGGGCTTATGCCTTTATGCTTCGCTGCAGAGAAGCGATATTTCTCACCCTTTGTGAATGAGTCAATAACTTCTTCCTCAGCCTGATATTCTCGGGAGTAACCTCAACCAGCTCATCATTATTGATGAAATCAATGGCTTGCTCCAGGCTAAATATAATGGGAGGAGTCAGCTTTACAGCAATATCGGAGGTAGATGAGCGTATATTGGTCTTCTTCTTTTCCTTGCATACATTGACGGGTATGTCCTGCAACCGTGCATGCATTCCCACTATCATACCTTCGTAGACTGGTGTTCCGGGTTCGATAAATGTGTTGCCTCGTTCCTGTGCGTTATTAAGGCTATAGGCAACAGCTATGCCCGGCTCCGACGCCACCAGCACACCGCTGCGAGTCGTAACGATTTCCCCGCGCCATGCTTCATAACCAGTAAAAATGGTATTCATAATGCTGTTACCGCGGGTAGCTGTAAGAAAAGCACTGCGAAAACCAATAAGTCCTTTTGTGGGGATATGGAATTCTAAACGTATGTTGTCACGGCCATCGTTGTGCATATCGGTAAGCTGCGCCTGCCGCTTGCTCAGTATCTCAGTTAAAAGTCCAATATATTCACCTTCAGTATCAATGATAAGAGCCTCCACGGGTTCCACAAGGTTGCCGTTCACTATCTTGGTTATAGCTTCCGGCCTGGAGACCTCAAATTCATAACCCTCCCGGCGCATGGTCTCAATCAGGATAGCCAGATGCAGTTCTCCCCTACCTTTTACCAGGAGAGTGTCGGGGCTATCCGTATCCTGCACGTGGAGACTGAGATTAGTTTCCAGTTCCTTGTAGAGCCGTGCCCGCAACTGGCGGGTAGTGCAAAAACGTCCCTCACGGCCGCTGAACGGTGAGCCATTTACTCCAAAGGTCATCTCAATCGTTGGTTCGCCAATTTCTATACGGGGTAGAGCTTCAAGCTTTTGAGCACTGGCAATGGTATCGCCAATGCGGACTTTTTCCAGACCAGTCACCGCTACTATATCACCCGCTTCGGCTGCCTCTACCTTCAGGCGTTTAAGACCGAGATAGTTGAATACTTCACTGATTTCATAATAGGTTACACTCCCATCAGAACTTAAAATGGCTACGGAATCATGGGGGGCTATCTTGCCTCTCCAGATTCTGCCGATGGCTATTCTACCCTTATGGCTGTCATAGTCCAGGTTAGAAACCAGCATTTGAAACGGGCCACTTCTAATTTGAGGCGGGGGCACTTTTTTCAGTATGCAGTCAAGGAGAGAAAAGATATCTTCGCCTTTAACTCCCAGTTCGGTTACAGCGAAGCCCTCCCTGGCACTGGCATATAACAATGGGAAGTCGAGCTGGTCAGCACTGGTAGCTAATTCCAGGAACAGGTCCTGGGTGAGCCTGATTACCTCTGCTATCCGTGAATTGTCCCGGTCTATTTTATTGATAACCACAATGAGTTCCAGACCCTTTGCCATAGCCTGACGAAGCACGAACTTGGTTTGGGGCATAGGGCCTTCAATAGAGTCAACCAGAAGCAGACAACCGTCAGCCATACTAATGACGCGTTCCACCTCTCCGCTGAAATCAGCGTGCCCCGGGGTATCGATGATATTGATTTTGACCCCTTTATAGAGCACGGCCGTATTCTTGGCCATAATAGTAATCCCTCTTTCCCGCTCGAGGGCATTACTGTCCATTATCAGATCACCCACCAACTGGTTATCCCGGAACACCCTGCTTTGCTTCAGCATGGCATCGACCAGGGTAGTCTTCCCATGATCAACATGGGCGATAATGGCTATATTTCTTATGTCCTGTCGATATTTCATTTATGCTTGTGAAACCCTACCTCTATCCAGTCTAGTTCGGAACCTATGTTGGTCATTATCATCGGCCCGGTGGCACAGATTCGTGATGGCTGACCGAACATGCGGTCCCTGTAGGAAGTGAGAACGTGACTAAAGCCCTCGACAAATCAGTCATGTTTTAGTGCGTACTCAGTCTAAACTATTGGCAGATACGATAATACGAGAAAAAATTCCTTTACTCTACAGAAGCCGAAGATAGTTTTCGCCTTGCTAGTGGAACTGAATCAGCGGGGGCTCCCATTTCGGGAGCAGTGAAGATAGAAACGGCTATAAAACAAACCCGTAGAACTAGGCCTCTCTGAAGGCTCGCCGGACAACATCTATTTCCCCTCTAGCCGTATTTCCAATCAGCCGACACTGACACCAGAACGAAAAGAGTCAAGTATGTGATAACCTAAGCTAATATACATCATACAGCAAAGTCGGCTTTTTGTAAAAAGCCTGTTTGCATCGGGTAACAATTACCTTGCGGTTACCAGTTCACCCATTTCGTACTGACCTGCCCCCAAAAAGGAGCCCATTTATAATGTTAGTAAATTCAGGCATACGGGGAAAACATTGAGCTTAGGGATCTCCAGGCATTAAGAGAGGCGGCACTTTGATTTTACTGAAGATATAGGTGCCCCCATATGTATACTCTGAGAATATACAGGCCAAGAAGAATATCTAAAAGAGTACAGGGAAACTGAACTGCAACTCCGGCAGCTATCGCCAGTTACGAGTTCTGAAGACAATCTCAAACGACTGGCCAACGCAGCCGAAGCCTGGCGGGAGGCCAATCAGGAGCAAAGGAACAAGCTGGCCCGGGTACTGTTTGAGGAAATCAGGTTGGACAACGGCGGTAAGATCGTGGCTGTAAAGCCAAAGATTGGACTGGAGCCGTTCTTCAGGCTATCGTTTGAGTGTCACGCTAAAGATATTGATGGCGACCCCGGGGGGATTCGAACCCCCGATCTCCACCGTGACAGGGTGGCATGTTAGACCGCTACACCACGGGGCCATTTCCACACTTGAGTAGAGTTTATCAGTCACTATATTGCCTGTCAAGCTGGTGAAAATATAGTTGTCAGATGGTTGGGTGGAGATGTATTATTACCTGGGTGTTAAAAGATTATGTATTGTTTGTGGTTTTCTTTATGTGTTATAATGACTTATAAAACTTTTCAGGAGAACTGATGGCATCTACGGAAGTAACGAAAGTAATTGAAGAGCGATTGCAGAGCTATGAACTGGTGTTCATCATTAGCCCAGAGGATGATGACGAGGCTGTCGAGACTATCATTGATAATTTAAACAAGTTCATAACTGACGGTGGTGGTGCTATTTCCAATATCGAGCGGTGGGGTAAGAGGAAGTTAGCCTACCCGATAAAGCGTTTTCTTGAGGGCAACTATGTACTGGCTCAGTTCACGTTGAAGCCTGCATCGAGCAGACAGCTGGAAGCCAACCTAAGGATTTATGAGGATATTTTACGATATTTGCTAGTTAAACTCAGCAGTTAGTGGTGGCAGCAGGTTCCGGTAAAGGTGAAAGGAGTTTAGGACAATGGCAAGCCTGAACAAAGTCATGATAATTGGTAATCTGGGCAGCGAACCTGAGATGAGATTTACGCCGAATGGCAACCCCGTAACTTCGTTCCGTGTAGCTACCAACCGGGTATACACTACTCCTGAAGGTGACCGTAAAGAAGAGACAGAGTGGTTTGCTATTGTTGCCTGGGGGAAACTGGCGGAACAGTGCAACCAGTTTCTGAATAAAGGGCGGCTTGTTTATACCGAAGGCAGACTGCATACCCGTGTCTGGGAGGGCCAGGACGGCCAGAAGCATTACCGGACGGAAGTAATAGCCAACCGGGTTACTTTCCTGGACAGGCAGGCAGCCTCGCCCCTCGTTGAAGACCGGGCGGAAGAGCCCGTTGTTGGTGATTGGGAACCGGACGACGTTCCATTTTAACTTTAGCGGAAAGCAGGACTTTCATATATGAATCAGCAAAGATACAACAAACCGAGAACAAACAGGTGGTCTGGCAGCAAGTATGTACCGCGGCGTAAGGTCTGCTCCTTCTGCGGCGATAAGGTTGATGTTATAGACTATAAGGATGGCGCTAAGTTGCAGAGATTTATATCAGATAGAGGGAAGATAGAGCCCCGCCGCCGGACCGGTACTTGTGCCAAGCATCAGCGTGCCCTGGCGCAGGCCATAAAGAGGGCAAGGCATCTGGCTTTGCTGCCTTACGTACCGGCACACATACGCAGAACAGCGGGTGTTGGCGTAGGAGCTAGACTGGCTTAAAGCGAATATTTTCACGTAGATGGATGGCCGGGGGACATTATCCAATTATACTGGTTAGGGGGTTAGAGTGCCCAAGAGGACTTACCAACCGAAGAAAATACCGAGGAAGCGGGAGCATGGCTTTCTGGCTAGAATGAGTACCAGGGGTGGGCGTGCTGTGTTGAAGGCGAGGCGGCTAAAAGGACGCCACAGGTTGACCGTAGTTTAATACGTGAAGTATAGCTTTTTAGATTCCCATATTAATCTACCCTCACTACCTCCCCTTGATAAATGGACTTCTTATTGGTAAACTGGCTGAGAGCGCGAATAATGCGGGGAGAACAACACCTTACCAAACCAAGACAGTATGCTTTGGTATATAATAATGGTGGCTCCTGGGTAAATAGCCTGCTGGTGATGAGGGCTTTACCCAATGGGCTTGCTGTATCCCGTTACGGTTTCTCTGTCAGCAAGCGAGTCGGTAAGGCAGTGGTAAGGAACAAGGTGAAGCGTATACTCCGTGAAATCTTGCGGGTAATGCCGCTAACACCGGGTTGGGATATAGTGTTTATTGCTCGCCTTGCTGCTGGCAATACCGGCTATGCCGGTCTTGAAAAATCGAGTCATAGTTTACTGGTGCGTTCTGGTTTGTTAGCGGGGGAAAATGGCTGAATTTGCCTTGAAGCTGATCAGGCTATATCAGACAACGTTATCACAGGTACTGCCACCAGCCTGTAGGTTTACGCCAAGTTGCTCTCAATATACATACGAGGCTATTGACAGGTACGGTTTTTTCAAAGGGGCATTTCTGGGCGCAAGGAGAATATCTCGTTGTCATCCCTTTAATCCCGGTGGCTATGACCCGGTACCCTAGCTTTTTGCCGGTGATGTTTTCTAGACATGTGTTGAAATGTACAGGTAAGCAGGTGACGTGATTAAGAAATATGGCGTAAAGATAGGAGGTTCTTTGAAAGGCGGGCGACTGCTGCCGAAGTTAAGTATTCTCCTTATAGTACTTCTTATAAGCGGGTTGGTTGTGGGCTGCGTTCCGATGGGAGGGCAGGCCAAAGGCTGGTCTGCGTGCGTGGTGTCCGGTAACGAGATCTTCTTGGGATCCATGGAAGGACGGCTGGTCACTATAAGTACTTCGAGTGGCAATATCCTGCGCTCGATTGCACTGGAGAATGGCGGTCAGGGCGGTGGTGGTTTTAATCTCGGTTGTGCCCCGTCATCTTCCTCGGTAGCGGTCTACGGCACTCCGGGAATAGCCGGTGAGTTGATTTATGTTACGGGCTATAACGGCCGGGTTTATGCTTATAATCTGGATTCAGGGGCCACCCGCTGGTTATATCCCCGTGAAGGCAAACTGAGACCGGTTATTGGCGGACCCGTGGTCTATGAAGGCAAAATCTATATTGGTAGCTCCAGTGGCGTAATCTATGCCCTTAATGCCGCGACCGGTGATAAAGAGTGGGAGTTCGTCACTGAAGATAAGGTCTGGGCAACACCGGCTATTGAAAACGGCATACTGTTCGCCGGTTCCTTTGATAAAAAAGTCTACGCCATAGATACCGGGACCGGTAAAGCAAAATGGCCGGAGCCTTTTGAGACGCAGGGTGCTATTATATCGTCACCTCTAATATACAATAATACGGTTTATGTAGGCTCTTTTGACCGGTATTTTTACGCTATAGATGCTGTCGGCGGCAGTCTCCGGTGGCGGTCAGCTGCGGAGGCTGGCAGCTGGTTCTGGGCGCAGCCGGTAACCCTGAATAACAGTATTTACGCGCCTTGCCTTGACGGCAAGGTTTATATTTTCGATGCTCGCAACGGTCGCGAGGCTGTTGCGGCTATTGACATGGGTAGTCCAATTTCTTCATCGCCAGTGGTGATAGGCAACTCGGTTATAGTGGCTACAGAAGAAGGTAAGATATACGCCATAAACTCGGAAACGAACGTGGAGAAGCAGCTGATCGACTTGGAGGAAAAAATAAATGCTTCCCTCTGTGCCAGTGGCGAAATCGTCTATATTCATACGCAGGAACCTGAGAGCCTGTATGCGTTAGACGCGGTGACCGGTGTCAGTAAGTGGCGTATCCCATTAAGCAATAAGTGAGGTAATCTTAATTGGGTATAGGGGACATATGGAATCTCATTGCCATGCAACCGATGATAAATTTCCTCGTGTTGCTGTCTCACTACCTGTTTGATAATTTCGGGCTGGCGGTTATTGCCCTGACTATTATTGTTAACGGAGCGATGCTGCCGCTTACCTTAAAGCAGCTTCATGCTTCCAAGGCAATGCAGGCCCTTCAACCCAAGCTGGCCGAGCTTCAGAAAAAGTATGCCAAGGAAAAGGAGAAGCTGGGCCAGGAGCAGATGAAGCTCTATAAAGAGTCCGGCATCAGCCCTGCCGGCTGCGTGGTACCGCTGATAGTTCAGATGCCGATATGGATAGCCCTGTATCAATCGATTATACGTCTGCTGGCGGCAAGTCCCGAAGATTTCATGGCGCTATCTCAGTATCTTTATTCATGGCCGGTCGTGTATTCTGCGGTACCTTTAGGAGAAAGATTCCTGTGGCTAAACCTGGCTCAACCTGACAGCTATATCGTATTACCTGTTCTGGTGGCTGCCTCCATGTGGGTACAACAGAAGATGGTGGCACCGTCGGCTACCGATTCTCAGCAGGCGGCACAGGGCCGGTTAATGTTGTGGATGATGCCGTTGATGTTCGGCTTTTTTACCTTACAGTTCCCAAGTGGCCTGGCTCTATTCTGGGTGACTTCAAGTGTTATTAGAATAGGTATTCAGTATTTTGTCACCGGTTGGGGAGGGTTGTTTCCGGGCAGGGCAGGGAAACAGACTGCACGGGACAGCAAGTATAGGAAGCGGATTACCCAGATAGAGGAAGCACCTCTTAAGGATGCTGAAGTTACTAAAGAGGAGGCAGTATCGGATTATGGAAAGCCTGGAGATAAGCGCCAAGACGCTCGAGGAAGCGACACAACTCGCACTGGAAAAACTAGGCGTCAGCCGAGAAGAGGTGGAGGTTACCGTCCTAAAGGAGGGTAGAGGGGGCGTCTTTGGACTGGGGGCCGAGGAGGCCAGGATTAGAGTCGATCCGTTGGTGGTTCTACCAGAAGCTGATGATGATATCACGGATATAGCCGAAGGCGTTTTAAAAAGGCTGATTGAGGCGATGGGTGTGTCTGCCACGGTTAGAGTGCATAACCAGACCGCTTCTGAGCTGGAGGGAACGGCGCCACCCCCCATTGCTTTTGACGTGATGTGTGATGACGTCGGCATTTTAATTGGTAGACGCGGGCAGACCCTGGCTTGTCTGCAGCATATAGTGAGGCTTATCGTATCGCATCAGACCAGAAGTGCCTTACCTATAGTGATAGATGTTGATGGTTATAAGGAACGTCGCTGTGAATCCCTGCGAGCCCTGGCCCAGCGCATGGCGGAGCAGGTAAGTCTCAAGCGGGCGCCTTTTACCCTGGAGCCCATGCCAGCTTATGAGAGGCGTGTTGTCCACCTGGCGCTGTCTGATAATCCGGATGTTACTACACGCAGTATCGGCCTGGGTGATGAACGTAGAGTAGTTATAGAGCCGAAATAGCACGGGTGGCTGCGTTAGTTTGCATAACGCTAGCACCTGTTTTTTATGGTAAATACAGACAGGCGCTGTTGATATTGGATATAGGCTGTGATATGATGTAGCAGGAGGATTGCCATTGGAGGTTTTGGTCTTAGAATCCGTCCTCATCAGGGCGGGTTTTTATTATCCCGCCGGGCTATAAGGAGAGATTAGGATAATGAAAAGCGATGCTGTTAAAAAGGGTATAGAGAGAGCTCCGCACCGGTCACTGCTGCATGCCCTGGGTGTCACCAGAGCCGACATGGATAGACCCTTTATCGGGGTAGTTAACAGCTTTAGCGAGATTGTCCCGGGACATATACACCTCAGAGATATTGCAGAGGCGGTTAAAGCGGGGGTACGCACCGGAGGCGGCGTTGCTTTCGAGGTTAATACTATAGCTATCTGTGATGGTGTGGCCATGAACCACGCCGGTATGAAATACAGCCTGCCCAGCAGGGAGCTGATAGCTGACTCGGTAGAGTTGGTGGTCCAGGCTCACGCTTTTGACGGGCTGGTTTTTGTCACCAACTGTGACAAGATAATCCCCGGGATGCTGATGGCGGCATTGAGATTGAACATTCCGTCTATATTCATTAGCGGCGGGCCCATGCTGGCCGGCTGTATTAGCGTGGACGGTAAGATAGAGAAAATAGACTTGAGCTCGGTATTTGAGGCAGTGGGCAGGGTGACCAGTGGGTTGATGAGCGAGGCGGAACTGGAACACCTGGCGGAGCTCGCCTGTCCCGGCTGTGGTAGCTGTTCCGGTATGTTTACCGCAAATACGATGAACTGTGCTACCGAAGCGCTCGGTATGGCGCTTCCCGGCAACGGTACTATCCCGGCTGTTGACGGCAGGCGGCGCCAGCTGGCCAGACAAGCCGGGCAGCAGATTATGGAGCTTTTAAGGAGCGGCGTCTGCCCGCGGGATATAGTGAACAGGGACTCTCTCTACAATGCTTTTAGTGTTGATATGGCGTTGGGCGGCAGCACCAATTCGGTCTTACACCTTATAGCCATAGCCAAAGAAGCCCAGGTAGATTTCTCCCTGCCCATGATAAACGAGATAAGCGAGCGCACGCCGAATTTGTGCCGTCTCCGGCCAGCCGGAGAGTATCATCTGGAGGACCTGGACCGGGCCGGTGGCATCCCGGCGGTCATGGCAGAGCTAAAAGGCTTACTGAATCCGGGGGCCATTACGGTGTCAGGCAGTACTGTAGCCGAGATAGCCGCTAGCGGTCATATTCTGGATAGAGAGGTTATTCATCCCCTTGGACAGGCGTACTCGTCACGGGGCGGTATTTCTATCCTCTTCGGCAATCTGGCACCGGAAGGGGCGGTGGTGAAAAGTGCCGCCGTAGCGCCGGAGATGATGGTTCATGAGGGCCCTGCCCGGGTCTTTGACTCGGAGGAGGCGGCTACTGAGGCTATCATGAGTGGCGGTATTAACTCCGGTGACGTGTTGGTAATTCGTTACGAGGGGCCGAAGGGCGGGCCGGGTATGAGAGAGATGCTCACGCCTACGTCCTTGCTGAGTGGTATGGGCATGGACAAGGAAGTAGCCCTGATAACAGACGGGCGTTTTTCGGGGGCTACACGTGGTGCCGCTATCGGGCATGTATCGCCCGAGGCAGCGAGCCGCGGCCCTATTGCCGCTGTAAACGAGGGGGACATAATTAAGATTGATATTCCCAATTATAAGCTTGAATTGGGACTTAGTGATGACGAGATAGCCAGGCGTCTAGCCCGTCTGACTGAGTTTGAGCCCAAGGTAAAGACAGGTTATCTCAGGTATTACGCAGAAAAAGTAACTTCAGCTAGCAACGGGGCTGTGTTCAGCTGACAGGGGGTTGTAATGAAGATGACGGGTGCGCAGATAATATGCGAGAGTTTGATAAAAGAAGGGGTAGAGGTTATTTTTGGTATTCTCGGCGGGGCTGTTTTACCGCTGTACGATACCTTACCCCAGTATCCGCAGCTGCGGCATATCCTGGTACGCCATGAGCAGTGTGCGGCGCATGCCGCCGAGGGATATGCCCGGGCTACCGGGAAGGTAGGCGTATGCCTGGCCACTTCCGGGCCGGGCGCTACCAATCTGGTAACAGGGATAGCCAATGCGTATCTTGATTCTTCGCCTATGCTGGCTATAACCGGACAGGTAGCCAGGCCCTTTCTGGGTAAGGATGCTTTCCAGGAGATTGATATTACCGGTATTACCCTGCCTATCACCAAGCATAATTATCTGGCCCTTGACGCTGGTTCACTGGCGAAGACGTTAAAGGAAGCTTTCTATCTGGCGGGGAGCGGTCGTCCCGGACCGGTACTTATTGACGTTCCGCGTGATGTGTTCATAGAACAGGCGGAGTATAACTACCCGAGCAGGGTAGATTTACCGGGCTACAAGCCGACGCTACAGGGGCATCCGGCGCAGATAAAGAAAGCAGCCAAGTTAATAAACGAAGCGCAGCAGCCGGTTATTATTGCCGGCAGGGGCATTATTATTTCCGATGCCTGCGAGGAGCTCAAGAAACTGGCGGAAACAACGCAGATACCTGTAATTACCACCCTCCTGGGTATCAGTTCTTTCCCCGAGTCCCATGCTTTGAGCTACGGTATGCTGGGGATGCATGGCATGGCTTATGCCAATCTGGCTATCAGCAATGCCGATTTAATCGTGGCTATCGGCATGCGGTTTGATGACCGGGCTACCGCCAAGGTGAGTGCCTTTGCCCCGCACAGCCGTGTTATTCATATTGATATTGACCCGGCGGAGATAGGCAAGAATGTGCGGGTGGATGTGCCTATTGTCGGCGACGCTAAAGAAGTAATAAAAGTAATGAACCGGCAGCTTACAACCGGCGAGCATGTTGACTGGCTTAATCAGCTGGATAGCTGGCGGCGGGAGCATCCGTTAACGGATATAAGGGATTGTGACGGCTTGTTGCCCCAGTTTGTCGTGCGCAAGATATACGAAGGTACCCGGGGTGAGGCTACCATTGTTACCGGTGTCGGGCAGCACCAGATGTGGGCAGCACAGCACTACTGGTATGATAAACCCAATACCTTTATCTCATCCGGTGGTCTGGGGACCATGGGTTTCGGGTTACCGGCAGCTATCGGGGCCAAGGTGGGCCGTCCGGACAGCCCTGTCTGGTGCATTGACGGTGACGGCAGTTTTCAGATGACTCTTCAGGAACTGGCTACCGTAGTCCAGGAGAAACTGGCGGTCAAGATAGCCATCATCAGAAACAGCTATCTCGGTATGGTACGGCAGTGGCAGGAGCTATTTTATGGCAAGCGGTATGTAGCCACACCGTTAAGCGCCCCTGACTTTGTAAAAATAGCGGATGCCTATGGTATCGGCGGAATAAGGGTCACCCGTCGCGAGGAGGTAGAATCGGCTGTTGAACAGGCCATGGCAGAGCCGGGCCCGTTCCTGATAGACTTTCAGGTGGAACCGGAGGAGAATGTTTATCCCATGGTGCTGCCCGGGGCGTCTTTAGCCGAACTTCTTGAGGCACCCAACGTGAAGGAGGTAGCAGCATGGCCACGACAAAGCACACCCTAGTAGCACTGGTAGCGGATAGGCCAGGCGTGTTAAACAGGATGGCGAGTCTTTTTAGACGGCGTGGCTTTAATATTGACAGTATCGCGGTGGGGCACAGCGAGTTACCCCACCTGTCACGTATGACCATTGTTATTGATGGGGCTAATACGGTGGTGGAGCAGGTGAGGAAGCAGCTGGACAAGGTAGTAGATGTGGTCAAGGTCTTTGATATCAGCGGTGACGATATGATTGCCCGGGAGTTGGCGTTGATTAAGGTAAAGGCCAACTCGTCAAGCCGGAGCGAGATTATTGAGATTGTGGATATATTCAGGGCCAATATAGTGGACGTGGCCTCAGATTCCTTAACCATTGAAGTTACCGGCGATGAAGATAAACTTGAATCCCTGTCTAGTCTGCTTCGCGGTTTTGGTATTAAGGAGATGGCCAGGACGGGTCGTATTGCCATGACCAGAGGTGAAGCAGGTTCGCTCTCGGTAGAGGAGAAGCCGTCCAGAACCAGACAGCGTAAATAGTCTGAGAGACTTTATTATAGCATTTATGACTTGCTTTGCAGTAGAATGGTGGTAATGGTTGTGTTCCGGCAGGCGCGGGCTACCGCTTATAGCCGGTAAAATAAATTGAGGGGGAAAGTATGGCCACAATATTTTATGATAGCGATGCCGATTTAACTCTGCTTGATGGTAAAGTAATGGGCATCGTTGGTTATGGAAGCCAGGGGCATGCCCACGCTCAAAACCTGAGAGAAAGCGGTTGTCAGGTGATAGTAGCTGAAGCGGAGGGAACTCCGGGGTGGAACGCTGCCAAGGAGGCTGGATTCAAGGTAATGTCGGCTGAAGACATGGCAAAGGAAGCCGATATCATTGTCATGCTGGCTCCCGATACGCTGCAGCGCAGCATCTACTATAACTCCATTGAAAAAGGACTGGCCAAAGGCAACATGCTTATGTTTGCTCACGGTTTTAACATCCATTACGGGCAAATTATACCGCCAGCTGATGTTGATGTTACCATGATAGCGCCCAAGTGTCCCGGCCACATGTTGCGTCAGCTTTATACGGAGGGCATAGGACCGCCGGCACTGGTGGCGGTGGAGCAGGATACTTCGGGGAAAGCGCGGGAGATAGCCCTGGCCTACGCTAAGGGTCTGGGTTGTAGCAAGGCGGGAGTCCTGGAGACTACCTTTGCCGAGGAAACCGAGACGGATCTCTTTGGTGAACAGGCGGTATTATGCGGTGGTGTTTCCAATATGGTGAAGGCCGGGTTTGAAACACTGGTTGAGGCGGGTTATCAGCCGGAGATAGCCTACTTTGAGGTCTTTCACGAACTCAAGCTTATTGTTGACCTGATGTACCAGGGCGGTTTAAATTACATGCGCTACTCGGTATCGGATACTGCCGAGTTTGGTGATTACACGAGAGGCCCCCGTGTCATAGGTGAGACGGTGAAGGAAGAGATGGAGCAGGTTCTGGCCGAAATCCAAGACGGTACCTTTGCCAAGGAGTGGATTTTAGAAAATCAGGCCGGCCGTCCGGTATATAATTCCCTCAAGCGCATGGAAGCCGAGCACCTGATAGAGGATGTCGGCGCCGAGCTCAGGGAGATGATGCCGTGGCTGAAAGGCAAATAGCCGGTTAGACGGACAAAATCACGTTATTAAGCTTTAGAAAGATGAAAAACAGTACTCTGTTAATATGTGTTAGTGAATTCACCCTTACTGGGAGAGATAAACTTATCCTTACCGGCCCCTCTCCTTTTTTCCGGGGGAGGGGTAAATGTAACCTGCCGATGAAGGCTGGTAAGGAGAAATTACCTGTTTGAGAATCATTTTTAAAAGTTATTTCTTCCAGGGAGGACATCATGGACAGAGTAATCATATTCGATACTACGCTGCGTGATGGGGAGCAGGCAGCCGGCGGTACGCTCAATATCCAGGAAAAGCTGGAGATAGCCAGAAAGCTGGAGAAGCTGGGTGTAGATGTAATTGAGGCCGGTTTTCCCATCAGTTCACCCGGTGATTTTGAAGCTGTAAATCTTATTGCCAAAGAGGTGCGCACACCTGTTATCTGTGCCCTTGCCCGGGCGCATCCGGCTGATATAGACCGCGCCTGGGAAGCGATAAAAGAAGCGGAGCATCCGCGGCTGCATGTATTTTTATCGGCTTCGGATATACACCTTCTCCATCAGCTGAAAAAGAGCCGCGAGGAAGTCCTCAGTACTTCCCGTGACATGGTAGCCAGGGCCAAGCAGTATACCGATGATATAGAATTTTCCCCTATGGATGCCAGCCGGACTGAGCCCAGGTATCTCTACCAGATTATAGAGGCGGTGATTGAGGCCGGGGCCAACACGGTGAATATCCCCGACACGGTAGGCTATGCCATACCGGAAGAGTTTGGTGGGCTCATAGCGGGCATTCTAGAGAACGTGCCCAATATCAGCCGTGCCGTAATCAGCGTTCACTGCCACAATGACCTTGGGCTGGCAGTGGCGAATAGCCTGGAAGCTGTCAGGCGCGGCGCCAGGCAGGTAGAGTGCACGATTAACGGTATCGGAGAGAGAGCAGGCAATACCTCGCTTGAAGAGGTGGTAATGGCTATCAAGACCCGCAGTGAACTGTTTGACCTGACTACGGGGATTGACACCAGACAGATCTACCGGACGAGCCGGCTGGTAAGCGAGCTATCCGGTTTTTCGGTTCAACCCAACAAAGCGATTGTCGGGGCTAATGCTTTTCGCCACCAGTCCGGTATCCACCAGGACGGTGTCATCAAGATGCCGATAACCTACGAGATAATGGATCCCCGGACAGTCGGCATTCCGGCGAGCAGCCTGGTGATGGGTAAGCTCAGCGGGCGGCATGCTTTTAACGAGCGGCTGGCGGAACTGGGCTATGGCCTGAGTGACCAGGATTTTAATCGTGTCTTTTCGGCGTTTAAAGAGCTGGCGGATAAGAAGAAGGAAGTTACCGATAAGGACATTGAATCTCTCATCGCCGAAGAGCGGCGTACCGTTAGCGAGTCCTATCATCTTGACCGGCTCCAGGTAACCTGCGGCGATAGGGGCATACCCACCGCTGCCGTCAGGCTTATCGGTCCGGATAACCAGATCTTCGCTGATGCGGCTCTGGGTACGGGGCCTGTTGATGCCGTATATAAGGCGATTAACCGTCTGGTGGGTGTATCTAACGTGCTTACCGAGTTCAGCGTTATGTCAATAACCGAAGGTATTGATGCTATTGGCGAGGTGCTGATTCGGATTGAGAGCGATGGTATAACCTATACGGGGCGCGGTGCTGATACGGACATCATTGTCTCCAGCGCTAAAGCCTATATTAACGCTTTAAACAGGCTGTTAGCGGACAGAAAAAATACCGCGTAATAACTTAGCCGGAGATATTTTAGGTGGCGATTGAGATAGAGATCGTCCTGCGTCTATTGCTGGCGACGGCACTGGGCACTATTATCGGCTACCAGCGGGAGAGGGCCAACAGACCGGCCGGGCTCAGGACTCATATCCTTGTTTGTGTGGGTGCGGCTCTATTTACCGTCGTCTCCGTTTACGGTTTCGGTAGTTTAGCCGACCCGGGACGTGTTGCTGCCGGTATAGTGACCGGTATTGGCTTTCTGGGTGCCGGCGCCATTATACAGCGGGAGGGCGGACTGGTTGCCGGGTTGACCACGGCGGCTACCATCTGGATAGTAGCTGCCATTGGTATGGCGGCGGGTGCAGGCCTATACATAGCCGCGTCTGTTGTCGCGGCTATCGCTATGATTGTTCTGTTCTTGCCCCACCCCATTCGTTAACAGCTTTACTGATAGCTATGGAGCATCATTGAGGAGGGCAAATTGACTATAGCTGAGAAAATACTGGCTGCCCACTCTGACAGGCCAAAGGTAAGCCCGGGAGAGATGGTGAATGTCAGGGCTGACATGATTTTGTCAAACGATATTACGGCCCCGATTGCCATAAGAGAGTTCCGGAAGATAGGGCCGGACAGGGTCTTTGACCCGGCGAAAGTGGTTATGGTGGCTGACCACTTCGTGCCCAATAAAGACATTGCTTCTGCCGAGCAGGCCAAGATGATGCGTGAGTTTGCCCTGGAGCAGGGTATAATATACTTTGAGGTGGGTAAGGCGGGTATTGAGCATGTGCTGCTGCCCGAGCAGGGGCTGGTACTACCCGGGGATGTGGTTATCGGTGCCGATTCACATACCTGTACCTATGGGGCTTTGGGAGCGTTCGCTACCGGCATGGGCTCAACTGATATTGCTGCCGCCATGGCTACCGGTGATATCTGGATGAAGGTGCCGCCGACTATAAAGTACGTTTATCATGGCAAGCTGCGGGACTGGGTAGGGGGCAAGGACATTATTCTGTATACTATCGGCGACATCGGTGTGGACGGAGCGCTATATGCGGCCATGGAGTTCAGCGGCGAGGCGGTAGACGCTCTTTCCATAGACGACAGGTTAACCATGTCAAACATGGCAATTGAAGCTGGTGGGAAAGCCGGTCTTTTCGGAGTGGATAGCAAGACGCTGGCCTATGTTGAACCGCGGGCTAAACGTTCCTACCAGGTTTACCTGCCGGATGATGATGCGGAGTATGCACAGGTAATAGAGTATGACGTTTCTGATATTGAGCCGCAGGTGGCGTTACCTCATTCGCCGGCCAATTCCGTGCCGGTTAGCGAGGTGGGTAATATTAAGATAGACCAGGTTGTAATTGGCAGCTGCACCAACGGGCGGCTGTCCGATTTGCGCATTGCCGCCCGGATATTAAAGGGTAAAGAGGTGCACCCGGCAGTGCGCTGTATAGTCATTCCGGGCTCGCAGCAGGTATATCTGGAGGCGCTTACCGAGGGGGTGGTGGAGACCTTTATCAGGGCTGGTGCCGTAGTCAGTACCCCGACCTGTGGCCCCTGTCTCGGTGGTCATATGGGCGTCCTGGCTGGGGGCGAGCGCTGTGTGTCAACTACCAACCGTAACTTTGTGGGGCGGATGGGCAGCACCAGAGCCGAGGTCTACCTGTCCAGTCCGGCTGTGGCGGCTGCGAGTGCGCTGATGGGACGGATAACCGGCCCGCAGGAGGTTATGCCCTAGCTTAACTACCCCACTCCTTTTTCAGACAGGGAGACCGAACATACGGAGTACGGCACCCAGTCCCCAGTACCCGGCCATGGCTACGGTTATACCCTTAATCGTTTTACCTGCCCAGCAGATAAGGAAATACCTCTTGACACCGAACTGCAGGGCTCCGGCGGCCAGTCCGGCGGGGTAGAAAAACGGGTTAACTACAGCCGACAGGACGAAAAGAGTTATCGACCCCCGTTTATCCACCCAGTGTAAAAGCCATTCGTATACAGCCTTTATCCGGTGGTGATTGGCGTTGGCGAGTGCCGTGCCTCCGGAGCGGCCTGTCCAGTATATGGTTAGACCACCCAGGGTCTCGCCGATACCGGCAGCCATGCCTACAAACACCGGCCCCATATAGGGAGCAAATAGGGGCTTCATCACGGTACCCAGGGCGAAAACTACGGGTGTCATCGGTATCGGCGCCAGGATGGTAGCACCGCCGAAAAGACTGATTAGAAAGGCACCCAGGTAACTCAGGTGTTTGAACTCCTGGACGTACTCGTAGAAATAAATGACACTGACAGCTAAAGCTATGCCGAGCACGGTACCCAGGATACCGAGGTATGTCTGCCATTTGCTATTCTTGGGTTCTTGATTATTTACAGAAGTCACAGCCTTGTACTAAACAGTGACATGTCTCTATTACCAGTCGTTAAGCCGTACTGGCTACCTTGGCGTTGAATGTTAAACCTTCATCGCTGAGGTCGACTATTATGGTGTCACCTTCGCGAAACTCTCCTCTTAATAGTTTGGTTGACAGTGCGTTCTCCACGTAACGCTCTATGGCACGTCTGAGCGGTCGGGCACCGTATACCGGGTCAAACCCTTCCTTGGCCAGCCACGTTTTTGCCTCGTCGGTCAGCTCTACCCCCAGCTTACGCTCTGCCAGACGTTTTTGCAGGTCTTTCACCAGCAAATCAACGACCTTCCGCAGTTGCAACTCGGTTAGCTCATGAAATACTATTATATCATCCAGCCGGTTCAGAAATTCTGGACGGAAGGTCTTTTTGACCTCTGCCATCACCTTTTCCTTCATGGCTTCGTAGCTGTGTTTTTTTAACCGGTTCTCTTCTTTGAGTGTGGCGAAGCCGATATTTGCTTCTCGCCTGATTAGTTCTACGCCGGTATTACTGGTCATAATAATTACCGTGTTCTTGAAATCTACGGTTCGCCCGTGTCCGTCCGTTAGACGCCCGTCATCAAGCACCTGGAGCAGGCTGTTAAACACCTCGGAGTGTGCCTTTTCTATTTCGTCCAGCAGTATAACGCGGTAGGGGCGTCTTCGCACCGCCTCGGTGAGCTGGCCGCCTTCCTCGTAGCCAACATAGCCGGGCGGAGCACCGATGAGGCGCGATACGGTATGTTTCTCCTGGTACTCTGACATGTCCAGACGTACCATCGCGTTCTCATCATCAAACAGGAACTGGGCCAGGGTACGTGCCAGTTCGGTCTTGCCCACGCCGGTAGGGCCCAGGAATATGAAGCTGCCGATAGGGCGTTTCGGGTCTTTCAGGCCGACCCGGCTTCTTCTTATCGCTTCGCTGATGGCGGTCACCGCCTCCTCCTGGTTTATCAGCCTCTCGTGGATGCGCTCTTCCATCTGGAGCAGCTTTTCGGCTTCACCCTCGAGCATCTGTGATACCGGAATCCCTGTCCAGCTGGAGATAAGCTGAGCGATGTGCTCCTCTTTTACCTCGTTTTCAATCTTTTCCGTTTTCAGCCATTCGCTCTTCGCCTGGTTATATTCACTCTCCAGGGCCAGTCTCTGGCTCTTGAGTATGGCGGCGCCTTCGTAGTCCTGCCGCTGGGACGCGGCTTCCTCTTCATTGGTCATCTGGTTAAGGCGCTGTTCCAGGGTCTTGACGCCGGGAGGTGCACTCTCGGTGTCAATGCGCATCTTGCTGGCTGCCTCATCCATGAGGTCAATAGCCTTATCCGGCAGGTGCCTGTCGGAGATGTAGCGCTGGCTCAGCCGGGCGGCTGCCTCCAGAGCCTCGTCGCTTATTTTTATCTTGTGGTGGGCTTCATATCTGGGGCGGAGGCCGTGGAGCATCTTTATGGTATCTTCAACACCGGGCTCGCTGACGAATACAGGCTGCAGCCGTCTCTCCAGGGCTTTGTCCTTCTCGATAACCTTGCGGTATTCATCAAGCGTGGTAGCACCGACGCACTGTAGCTCACCGTGGGCCAGTGCCGGCTTGAGCATGTTGCTGGCATCCATAGCGCCTTCGGCCGCTCCGGCGCCTACTACCGTGTGAATCTCGTCAATGAAAAGGATAACCTCTCCCTTGGCTTGGCGGACCTCATCCATTACCGCCTTCAACCGTTCCTCAAATTCACCGCGGAATTTACTGCCGGCTATCAGGGCTCCCATATCCAGAGATATTATACGCCGGCCTTTCAGTGAGTCGGGGACATCATCGGCGGCGATTTTCTGGGCCAGTCCTTCGGCGATGGCTGTCTTGCCGACCCCGGCATCGCCCACTACGACCGGGTTGTTCTTGGTGCGGCGGCTCAGTATCTGCATCACCCTTTTAATCTCGTTTTCCCGGCCGATAACGGGGTCCAGCTTGCCTTCCCGGGCCAGCTCGGTGAAATCGCGCCCGTATTTTTCCAGCGAGCGGTATTTACTTTCCGCCCGCGCATCGGTCACCCGGTGTCCGCCGCGCAGTTTTTGCAGGGCGGCGTACACTTTCTCCTGGTCAACCCCGATATTATGCAAAATAGTGACTGCCTCACCCTTCTGCTCACCGGCAATAGCGATTAGCAGATGTTCGGTGCCGATGAACTCGTCCTTTAGCCTATCTGCCTCGGTGGTGGCGGACATGAGAAGCTCCCTGGTACGCGGTGTAGCGTATATCTGTCCCGTGTCATAAGCAACGCGTGACATTTTCTCCAGAACCGCTTCAAC
>CAYYQY010000028.1:0-23519 GCA_964473905.1 uncultured Dehalococcoidales bacterium
AGTGGTCCCCATTTGGACTGCCGAAGGTGGGCCCCTTTTCACTTGCCAAAAACAACGGCTATCAGTGCCAGGCAAACAATAAAGCTTACCAACTTAAATTCTCGTCGCATTTCCCCCCCCATGCAGTACTTCTGCTGTATTACCAGCCCTGCGGTATATATTTCACTATTTAAGCTTCTTAATTTAACGCCCGAACCGTGTTTTGTCAATAGTCCCTGCGGGCAAGAGTGAACTCACGATAAAAGGCGCTGAGTATGCTAAAGGGATGTATTTTCTGATAGTATATACGGGCTATACTATTTTAGCTGCGGTGAATATATCAACTAATCGTGAAATATAATAATAGGCGCTCCGGCAAACGGCTGATTTTGATAATACAGAGCGCCTATTTTATATAATATTCCGTGGTTTTTCTTTTTATACGGATAATTTCGGCTGTAACTCCGCAGAAATACCTCTTCTCTCCGCCCGCCAGTTGGTTACCAGCTTTCCCGTCGCTTCCAGGTATATTCTCGCGGCACTGACCCTCTGGTGCCTTCTATTAAAATCTACGTTAGCCCTGAGTTTGCTGTATATGTTACTTAAGTGATTTTCCACCGTCTTGATGTCAATGTAGAGAGAATCGGCAATCGCCGAATTGTTATAACCCTTCGCCAGCAGATCCAGAATCTCCATCTCTCTGACGGTCAGCTGTCCTATAAAAGAGTTCCAGGCTTCTCCTGACCAGGCGAAAGTGGCCAGTTCAGGGTCAAAAACTACCTGACCTTGGCTAACGGCCAGTATAATCATACCCAGTTCGTCTACCTGTTGCATTGACGCCCGTAATAATACCGCCAGACCGCCTCCATTTCTGAGCATAGCCCTCCTGAGCAGCTGTACATCCGGCGGGATATAGGATAGCACCAGCAATACAACACCAATCTCGGGCAGCTTTAAACGTATCTGCTCCAGCTCACCGATAATGATTTTATCAAGCTGGTTGGCCCCCATGAGCAGTACGTCGGGGGATAGCGCTGACAGCTTGTCTACTAACGCGTTAACATCACCGTTACGGGAATTCCCGATAAGATTAATGCCATCTTCGGGAGAGAAGAGCGTTTCTTTCTTTTCGTATAATACCGGTTGCTCTTCAACCAGATACAGCTTTACCATTACATCCCTCTTATTGCTTACGTTCAATTATATGCACAGGGCAGTAATGCGTTGAATATCCCTTTGGTACTTGCGCAGCCTATACTTTAGTCATTTAGTTGCGGCATTACCTTTGCTGCCCGGCTTCCCCGATTATTTCGCCCATGCAGAAGCTTTAAAACCACAGCCATGGGAATTTTACAGGTTAATAAATAAAAGTTGCCGTTATACTAGAGGGCGTGGTGCCAGGGAACCACCTTGCAATCCGTAAGGATGCCGCCCATGTAACCGGGGTCTTTTTCCGCGAGTTCCGTCGCCTCAGCGAGGGAATCGGCCCTGTAGACTACCAGCGCCCAATCAAAAGCAGCCATCGGCCCGCCGAAGAGCACCCTGCCCGCCACTTTAAGGTCTTTCCCATAGTCCAGGTGGGCCTGTATAAGAGGACGGATTTCTTCCGGCCAGGCCATACCACCGCCTGCTTTCTCTCTTTCTATATTGCCTTCCCACATCCTGGGTGATATTTTAAATGTTGCCACATAAGTACTCATTCCGGTCTCCTTCGGGTCAATTCAGCTATCCAATATCTTAGTGAGAAAATATGTTGCGGTTACATAACCATGAAATTCGCCTTTACTTCAGTACCGCTTTGCGCCCCACTATCTCCTGTTTTATATACCACTTCTGTACTGCCTCAAGGACTTCGTCGGGATTATCACAGACCCGCAGTAAATTGAGGTCTTCTTCAGAGATAAAATCTCTGGCGAGTACCATATTCTGCAGCCACTCCAGAAATCCATTCCAGTATTCACTGCTGAACAATATTACGGGAAATGGCTTTATCTTGTACGTCTGTATTAAAGTCAGCACCTCGGTCAACTCATCAAGCGTACCCAGTCCTCCCGGCATGATGACAAAGGCGGTAGCATACTTAACCAGCATTACTTTACGTACAAAAAAATGGTCGAACATTATGGATTTATTGGTATAGGCATTCTCTATCTGCTCTTTGGGCAAGTCTATATTAAGCCCCACCGACGTAATTCCAGCCCTCATGGCCCCCTTGTTGGCTGCTTCCATCACTCCAGGCCCGCCGCCGGTTACTATAGAAAAGCCCATCTGCCCGAGCTTATAGGCTATTTCTTCCGTCTGGGCATACAGTTTGTCTTCTTGCTTGAGACGTGCCGAACCGTATATGGTTACCGCTGGTTCTATGCCTGATAGTTTATCAAAACCCTCAATCAGCTCACCCATAATGCGGAACATCCGCCATGACTCTTCCTTGGTAAAGTCATTTATTTCATATCCATATGCCATATGAACCTCCCCAGAACATAGATATCTCCATCATAAATATAGTAATCTCTATACACGGACTATTTTCCCAGCGCTAATCGAGAACAACCTGCTCGCCGTACTCCGGCACGGATACTGCCAACCCCATATTCTGCTTGATAAACTCGCCAAAACTCAGCGCCGACTCCTCTTCACCATGAGTAACAAATACCCGCCTGGGCGCATCTTTTATCCCGGAAAGCCACTGCACCAGCTCGTCTCTATCGGCATGAGCCGAAAATCCGCTTATCTGGGCTACCCTGGCGCGTACCGGGTATCTTCTGCCCAGTATCCGGACACCCTTGGCACCATCTAAAATTTGTCTCCCCAGAGTACCTCTGGCCTGGTAGCCGACAAAGAGCACGGTGCTCTTGCGCCTGGCAATATTTGTCACCAGGTGGTGCTTTATTCTGCCTCCGGTGCACATCCCGGAACCGGCTATTACCATTACGGTGCCCGTTATGTGATTTATTGCTTTTGATTCTTCTACGCTCCCTACCATTCTCAGCCCGCGAAAACCAAAGGGAGAGTTATCTCCGTTCACCAGCTTGGTCATTTCCTTATCAAACATCTCGGGGTGAGATTCAAAAACGCGGGTAATCCTGACCGCCATAGGACTATCCATAAAGACCACCAGGTGAGGTATCCGGTTTTCCATAACCAGCCGATTAAGGTAGTAGAGGACTTCCTGTGCCCTCTCCAGGGCAAAGCTGGGCACTATTATATTACCACCGGCTTTCTGGGTAGAGTTCACTACATCGGCAAGATGGTCGGCTATATCCGCGGAGCTTCCATGCACCCTGTCGCCATACGTTGACTCCACAATGACGTAATCCGCCTCACTGAAAACGGTGGGGTCACGCAATATCGGCTTATTACGCCGGCCAACGTCTCCAGAAAACAGGATTGTCCTGTTTTTGCCGTGGTCACTCACCGTTATCTTTATCATGGATGAGCCTAAAACGTGACCGGCATCGTAGAAAGTGGCTGAGAGCCCGTCTCCTATGTCAACGGGCTCTCTATAGTCTACCGTTGAGAATAAATGGAATGAAGCCTCGGCGTCATCCTCAGTATAAAGCGGGATTTCAGGATATTTTCCTTCTCTACCTTCGCTCTTGTGCCTTCTCCTCTTAAACTCGGCATCTTCCATCTGTATCTTGGCCGAATCAAGCAGCATTATCTGGGTGATATCATAGGTAGCGTCGGTGCAGTAAATCCTGCCTTTAAAACCATCCCGCACCAGTTTCGGTATCAAGCCGCAGTGGTCTAAATGGGCATGGGTAAGAAGAACGCTGTCCAGAGAATCCGGCGGTACCGGGAAAGTATCCCAGTTCCTGTGTCTAAAATCCCTCTCCTGATAAATACCGCAATCAATGAGTATTTTGCTGCCGTTGGCTTCTAGCAGGTACCGAGAGCCTGTAACGTTGCGGGTTGCCCCCAGGAAACTAAGCTTAATCTCCAATTTCAATCTCCAGTCTATCTTGTTTTTATATGATATCATCAAAAGGCACTGACTGCCAGCAAACGTGTAGCCAGTATAAGTGGCTACGCGCTATACCCCAGCGATACTGCACAAGTCAGCGTCTTGAGATAATAACAGCACTGCTGGTAGTGACCAGAGCTGACCTGACTGTTAGCGGAAGCTGAGCTCGGTCCGCTTTATTATGTCTTCCTGTACATCTTTATCCAGAGTAACAAAATAGGCGCTGTAACCGGCTACCCTGACCACCAGCTCTTTATAGTTTTCGGGATGCAGCTGGGCAGCCCGTAACGTCTCGCCGCTGATACAATTGAACTGCACGTGGTAACCGCCTAAATCAAAATAGGTCTTTATCAAGGATAACAGATTCCTGGCACCGCTCGTGCCTTTCAACGCTGTGGGATGAAATTTCATATTGAGGTGACTTGAGCCGTACTTCACCGTATCCAGGACTTTGGCGGCCGATTTTACAAGTGCTGTTGGCCCGTTTTTATCTGTCCCCGCCTGAGCCGAGACGCTCGCATCCACCAGGGGTTTGGTCGCCCGCTTGCCGTTGGGTAATGCCCCGGTGAATTCCCCAAAAGCCACGTGTCCGGTAACAGAGTAGGCAGAAGGCATAACCGGCCGGCCCAGATAGTCGCTTTTTGAGTGCAACTTATAGCAGGTATTATAAATACCTCTGGCCATAGCATCCACATATTCATCGTCATTACCGTACTTGGGAGCATTGAGGCACATCTGCTGCACGTCTTCATGCCCCTCGAAATCATCAGCCAGCGCCTGTCTCAGCCGCTCCAAGGTCAGCTTCTTATCCTCGTAGACCAGGTTTTTAACCGCAGCCAGAGAGTTAGCGGCATCAATCACCCCCACCAGGCAGACACCGTCACCAAAACTGTACCTGGCACCACCGGTAGAAACATCCCGGCCCTCTTTTATACAGTCATTGACAAAAGATGACCCGAAGGGAGTGGGAAAATTCTGCTGGAGCGTCCAGGCTGTCCGCGATACATCATGCGTAAGCGACATAAAATATGCAACCTGCCTATTAAAGGCTTCGTAGAAATCCCCGTAACTTTTAAAGTTACCGGCATCGCCCGTCTGCGGGCCTAGCTGTATTCCCGTCATCGGGTCTTTTCCGTTCCCCAGCGCCAGCTCAATCATCTTAGCGATATTCAGCCTGGTCTCAAAGTAACCATCCATGTAACCGGGTATGAAGCTCTGCACGCAGCCGGCGATAACAAACGTCCGTGCCACTTCCAGCGGCATCCTGTGGTGATATAGATGACGTTCAACAGCGGTCCGGCTATTATGAAAAGCCGGTTGCCCTATCCCCGTTCTGAGAAGCTCAACGCACTTAAGTAAAAAGTCCTCTGCTAGTTTATCGTGGTAAACGAGATTTACCAGCGGTTCCGGCAGCCTGATACGTCTCTGAGCTTCCAGTACCAGCCAGTCCAGCTCACTGGTAGCATCCTCGCCGTCTGCTGTTAGACCGCCCACGCTTAACTGCAAACCGAGACGGCTCTGGTTCATCCGGTAGCCATGCGGCGGTAACACGTGTGCCAGGTGGTTAAATCTCAGAAACAGCAGTTGCAGTAGCTCAATTACCTCTTCATCATCTATTAAACCCGCTTCCCTGTCCTGCCGATAGAAAGGATATAGAGACCGGGTAAGCGTAGCCGGCGGGGCGGTAAGCGCCTTGGGTGCTTCAAGCCATATCCCAAGCATGATAAACCAGAAAGACTGTACAGCTTCGCGGAAACTGCGCGGCGGGTTTTCGGGAACATGCCGACAAGTCCGGGAAATTTCCTCAAGTTGCCGTCTCCGGCTTTCACTTTTTTCTTCCGCCGCCAGCTTCAAGGCAAGGTCGGCATATCTATTGGCCAGTACTATCATACCGCCAAGCGACGTTCTTGCCGCCTGGTAGAAATACCAGCGGTCAACAACCCCGGGTTCCCCCATGTTCAGGCCTTGCTGTGCCTGCTCAATATCAGCGATAATACCCCTTAACCCCTTACTCAATACCATTTGGTAGTCCGGCACCAAGATATGAGCGGCACCACCCGGTGATGCTTCTATCCATACCCCGCACCTGGAGAATGTGCGTATATCCACGCCAAGCGCTTTATGTATTACATCCTGTACCAGGCTGAACAGGTTTCTATGCCGCCAGTAGCTAACCGCCGCGTCCACAATCCGGCCGTCTTCCGGTGTTAACTGGGCCCGGCCCCGTGGCAGATAGAACTCCGATGTACGCTCCATCCAGGCGCAACCCTCCTCGGGGAAGGGATAAGCGCCATATTTGTACTGGGTAAGAGTGCCGGCAATGGGATTACCGTCTATATAGATGGTCTTTTCATTACAGAGGCGATTAAAAAGTTTTGCCCGGCGTATGACAGCCGGTTTCATATCGTCTTCCTGATAGGCGTCCAGCAGGAGCTTAAGCCGTTCCACATCAATCCGGGGCGTCGCCGAGAGTAGCTCTGCCTTCTCTCTCGTTACCGTTTCACTCAGCATATTGTTACCGGCTATTTGTACCATGTCGCCACCTCCTGTCCTGGTATATACTGCCACCTAACCCGGCTTACATTTACGCCGGGAGTTCCGGCTCCGTTCCCGCCCACACATCAAGATAAAATCTCTTCACTTCCTCCAGCGAAGGCTTCTGTGGAGATATGCCCGATGATATAGTATACTCCGCAAGCTGGTTAAGCCTCGTCATGAAATCCCCCTCGTCAATACCCATCTCCTTGATGGAACCGGGTAGACCTGTCTTTTTTCGCAGTGAAGCCATGTCCTCTATTAATTTTTTAACCCCGTTCCGGGCGTCCTTTATATCTATACCCAGCTCACCGGCCAGTCCTGCCAGACGCTCCGGTTCATATTGATAAAGCCAGGCCAAAAAATGACAGAACACGACGGCATTAGCCCGGCCGTGGGTCATATGATAGAAAGAACCCAGTTGGTGAGCGGCATCGTGGTTAAAACCACCAGTGCTGTTGGTACAGGCCATCATGGCCATGGAGGCAGCCAGGTGCATCTTCTCCCGGGCTGTAACATCGGCACCGTCAGCTACGGCTACGGGCAGCCACTGTATAATAGTCCTTATCGCGGTAACGGCCAGGCTATCTACCATATCCGAGACCCGGCTTACCGTGTAGGCTTCCACAGCATGCACCAGTGCGTCAAACCCGGTATCCGCCGTGACATGCGGCGGCATGGTAGCAGCCAACTCCGCGTCAATAATCGTCAGGTCAGGGGCAAACTGGACGGAGTAAAAGACTTTCTTCACCGGCGGGTCTGCTTCGTAGCTACTGATAACGGCACCGAAACTTACCTCGGAGCCGGTGCCGCTGGTGGTGGGTATGGCCACAAACCGCGCCTTCTGCCTCAGCTTGCGGCGCGGCAGGGCACGCATGAGCTCGTTCCATTCCATTTCAACCAAGTCCGGGTGCTCATATAAAGCCCACGCCGCCTTGCCTACATCCATAGGTGAGCCTCCGCCCAACCCGATAATCAGGTCGGGGCTAAACGCCGAAATTTGTGCGAAACACTCTTTCACCACATCCAGGGAAGGGTCAGCTGCTACGCGATCAAAATACTGAGTCTTAGCGCCACTATCATCCAGTATCGCCAACACTCTATCCAGATGCCCTAATTTCTTAACGGTGCCGTCGGTAACAATAAAGGCTTTCCTGGTTTCTACATTCTTAAGCGCCTTTAGTGCTCCCCAACCGTGAACAATCTCGCGCGGCAATACGAATCTTTTGTAAGAACGTGACGCTGTCATTATAATTTTTCCTTCCTGTTCTCGTAGCCCTTATTGAGAGCCGTGAGTGTTTCGTATGTCTTAGCCCCGGCTAAGCTATGGCTACCTCCAGACCGTAAGACTCAAAAATGCGCTGGATAGCCTCTATCTCATCATCACTGTGCGGTCTGGCATCGGGCAGTTGATAGACCATGCCCAACCTCTCGTATTTTTTACTCCCCAGCTGGTGAAACGGTACAATATCCACTCTTACTATGTTCAGACCACATGCGAACTCCGCTACTGCTTCAATATTCTCTCTTAAGTCATTACAACCCGGTATCAGCGGTATGCGTATTACCATCGGCTTGCCGCTTTGTGATATGCGCCGCGCGTTATCCAGGATTATTTCATTATCCACCCCGGTTAGCTCTCGGTGTCTCTCTGAGTCCATGTGCTTCAAGTCATAATACACTAGGTCAACATGTTCCAGGATTCCCTCAAGCACCTCCCACTTAACGTAACCGCAGGTATCCAGGGTGGTATGTATGCCGTATCCCTGGCAGGTTATGAAAAGCTCTTTCAGAAATTCCGGCTGGCAGGTCGGCTCACCGCCAGATGCGGTGATACCGCCTCCCGAGTTACGATAGAATAGCTCGTCCTTCCGAACCACCGATACTATCTCCGCAACACTCATGGTCTTACCCGATATAGCCCTGGCATCGGCCGGGCACACTTCAGCACATAAACCGCAGCCCCGGCATAGCTCCCGATCAATCTCTATCGCTCCGTCTTCACCTATCCTGCTAGCCTTCGCGCTGCATACTTCAATACAGCGGTAGCACCTGACACACAGTGATTCAAAATACAACATCTGTGGTGCCCCAACCTGTGATTCCGGATTATCGCACCATATGCAGCTCAAGGGACAACCCTTAAAAAATACGGTAGTCCTTATACCGGGCCCGTCATTTATAGAATATCTCTGAATATCAAAGATATTACCCCGCTTTAATTCACTCAGGGATGTATCCTGCTCCTCATTAGCAGTTAAATGGCTACCATGTTCCATTCTTACACCTGCTTGGCGTTATTACTTTAGGCTACTAGCCTGTATGTGAATACTACTGCCACGTACGGATTATACATCTCTACAGCTTTACCAGCAATAACAGGCTAGCTTCACTCAGACCTTAAATCACTTATATAAGCAAGCAAAAAGGGTTGGACTTCTCCAAGTTGAGAAATCCAACCCTTCGTTTTATGACCAGTTTACTATTCTGATTTGCCGAGGTATCCACAAATCAGCTTTAGCTTTTACCGATTCGGAACATTTTGGTGCCGCATACAGGACATACACCTTGAGTAGCTGGTTTACCGTTTTTCATGGTAATACTCTTGGAGTCCTTCATCTCTTGCTTGGCACGGCATTTTACACAATATGCTTGCACGTCTCTACCTCCTTCCCTGGATATCAATACTAAACTATGTAGTTATTCAATGTCAATAGCCACAAATGGCTTAATCCTGCCAGACCCTCCCACCCATAAGTTTAATACGCAGTATATATTATGTAATGTTGTTACCATATCCTGTTGCCTTCTTCACCGCTTAAAATAACCATCGTCCAGATTTCCCGTATTGGAATAACCCCGGCTCTCCCAGTAACCTTCATAATTTACATCATCGGATAGCTCTATGGCTACCACCCATTTTATCCATTTGTAACCCCATTTATCCTCCGCTACCAGTTGAAAAGGGAAACCCCTCACCGGAGGCAGCATAGCTCCGTTTATCTTATAAGCTAACAGTATATTATTATCTACGACATAATCAACAGGTAAAGAGGTAATATATCCATCGTAAGCATGGAAAATAACCACGCTGGCACCGGGTAAGGGTTTTGCCTTTTTCAATATATCGGCTACCAGCACGCCTTCCCAGAGAATGGTCACACCCCACCCCTCCACGCAGTTCAGCCGTACTACCTTCTTATAATTTATATTTTCGCTAATGACTTGGTCGTAGGTATACTCCACCGGATGTTCCACGAGACCGGTGATACCAAGCCGATAGTTCTCTATTTCTATTCGCTGCGGTCCTTTTATAGAGTTTTCTCTAAACTCGGTTATTGACGACAGGTCTTCACCCTCGTATTCATTAACCTCCGACAATGGCAATCCCTCTACCCCACAGCCAATCGTCGCTATTAAACCGCTCCATATAATAATGGCAATAACTGCTTTCCTTGTGACCGTTATTGTCTGCATCCACCTTTACCCCACATCTATAGTCTGCTAGCCACAAGCAACATCACCGCAATATACCGCTCAGGAGTTAAGACGCACATGCTCTTTGAGCATACACCTGTCCATTACTACCAGCAAACCTGCCTCCCTGGCCCGGGCGGCGGCTTCCTCGTTAATAATATCCTCCTGCATCCACACCGCTTTCGCCCCTATCCTGATGGCCTGTTCAATAACCGGCATGACCTCTGCTGCCCTCTTAAATATATCAACCACCTCTACCGGTTCCGGTATGGAAACAAGGTCAGGATAACATGCTTTCCCCAGAGCCCGGCTGATTTTAGGATTAACCGGGATTATATTATAGCCTTGTTCCATCAGGTATGCGGCTACGCGGCTGCTCGCCCGCTCCCGGTTAGCCGATATACCGACCACAGCGATATTCCGGTAGTTATTTAGTATGTCCGCCTCTATCACTGTGCTACGTATCTCTCACTTATTCATAGCCGGGAGATTCAACTTTACTTACACGGCTAAAGAGACTTGCTCAGCATTTCTATGATGGACTCTTCTTTTTTGGCGTGTTCCTCTATTACGAGGCACAGGCCATCTACCACCTGTCTTACCTGAGAGGCCTTTTCCATCAATTTTTCCCGGTTAACCCCCTCAATCCCCGTCCTGCGTACCGTCTTTCGGGCGTTTTCTATGTTCTTTATAATTTCCACATGCTCGATTAAAAGTGCCCGCGTAAGCAGTTCGCCCAGTAAATCCGGAAGTACCTCCTCTTCAAAAGCGATATGATTTCGGAAACCCTCGTCCAGAGCACTCAATGTCTGTTGCAGCTTCTTATGACGCTCCATCATACCCTCCACACGCCCCGAAACCCAATCGGAGCGTACGCCTTCCAGGTCAAAGAGCGCCTCACGGTCAGCCAGTGATTCTCCGACCAGCTTTATATGGTTCCTTATAGTACGATGTTCATCTATAAGCCGGGTAATAGCCTCTAGCTTATCCAAATCCACCACCTGCCCTGAGTGACTTACAGCTTGAGTATCCCGTCTTACCGTATCAATACCATGTATAACTTACTTCAGCCGACCTTCCACTACCAACCAGTTAATATTCTTGAAGAAAGCACCGATATAGTCAGCCCGCTTCAGCCCGTAATCGGTGATAAAGGCATGCTCAAACACATCCATGACCAGAACCGGGATACAACCGGCCGGATGACCAACCTCATGCTCGTTTATCCACTGATTAAACAGCAGGCCTGTCATATTGTCCTGATACAGGATAACCCAGCCTATACCGCGCATAGCTCCGGTAGCCCTGAAGTCTTTTTCCCAGCTTGCGTAGCTCCCGAAGTCGTCTGCCATTTTAGTTACCAGCCGTCCGGCCTGGTCAAGCACCACGGTACCCCCCATGTTACCGAAGTAGTATTCATGGAGCCGCATGCCGTTAAACTCAAAACCCAGCCGCCTCTTGAGTTCGGCGTACTCCGGGGTACCAGTCTTATCTTCCTTCAGCATGGCACCCAGCAGGCTCATCAGCTTGTTGGTATTGGTTACGTATCCCTGGTAGAGAGTAAAGTGATTCTGGAGTAATGTCTCGCTAAAACCTTCCATACCGATGAGGCTTGAGAAGTCTTTGACTGTATATTCCATTACCCTGCCCTCCTTTCCTCACTGTGGTTATTTTTCCGGCCCCAGCAAGTCCTTAAATACATCTACGTGGTATAGTTCATGGTCCCTGATACGAATCAGCAGTTTCTTGATACCTTCATCCTCTATTTCCTTAGCACCGCGGTCATAGGCATCCGCTACTTCCTGCTCTATCTTTATATCCGCTTTAAGCATATCCGCAGTCCCGGTAGACTGGTCGATCTCGGTATGTTCTATGGTCGGTGTGCCGCCACCACCAACTATCTCCTCGGCCAGCCAGCCAAGGTGCTGCATCTCGTTTATAGCCTGGTCTGCCATCTGCTCACGTACTTCTTTATCGGGTGTCAGGTAGGATTGCAGCATATACTGCAGAATGACGGTGTACTCGTGCGCAATACCCCAATCCAGTATCTGGATAGTCCTGTCCTTGCGGTTACCCCTTATGTCCGCAACACCTTCTCTCTGTGCCTTCTCTACAAAATGCTGGAAATCACCGTGATGTGACTCCTCGTCAGAGAGTATACGTTTCAACAACCGCTTTATGCCAGGATCATCTATGGCAGCTATTTGCTCGCGGTAGGGGTTTATAGCGTCCTCTTCAAGCAGCACATTATTTGCCATCCAGTCGGACACCGTCTCGCCACCCATGCGCATCTTACCCCTCTCCAGGCTGGGAGTGCCGCCCATCGCCACCACTGCCTCTGCCAGCCAATCGAGATGCCTCATTTCCTCCCTGGCCATAGCTTCAATCTCACATGCCATCTCGCCTTCCCCTATAGCATAAGCATGGCTCAGGTACTGTATGATGGCAGCGTGCTCACTCTCAATATCCTGATTTAACAGGGCAATTATATTGGCTTTATCCACTTATCTCTCCCTTACTATCGTTTTTGCCTGAATACCGCCCGTGTAGAATAAGCTATCCATTTCCAGTGTAAAACAAGATGTAACACTACTATAACCAGTAAGGCTACACTCACCCAGTCATGTATAGTTATCCAGGTGTCTCTTGTCCATATGAATACCGCCTGTCCGTCTTCCGATATACCTCTGCCTCCCATATAGCCGCCACCACCCCGGGGTATAACCAGCCAGAGCATAAAGCCGGAAACAGCCTGAAATAGGGCGAGTAATAACATGACTAAAGCAAGTATGTAGTTCTTGATTAGTCTTTTCATAGGCAACGCTTACCCATGTTGTTTTTAATGGCCTATTCACCTATAAGCTCCGCCCCACGGCTGGCTATCACGTAATCACCGTTTTTCGGCTCTACCATACCGGCCTGCGCCAGCTCCCGCAGTCCGCTTCTCACCCGGAACAGCGGCAAACCGGTAGTCTGCGCTACTGCTTCGGGGGCTCCTATGCCTCCCTGTAAAGCCTTTAGCATCTTTATTCCAGTCTCCGTAGGTTTACCATCAGGACTGATACACGGCATATTGCCCCTCCGTTTGATTACAGTTTTTTTCTACATAGATACCAGTCTACACACTCGTATCCCTGTTTCATGCGCTCCTCGGCCATCTCCTGCGTATTCGGCGGAGGTATCACTACCATGTCACCCGGTCTCCAGTTAGCCGGCGTGGCTACAGCATTGGCATCCGTCGTCTGCAAGGCGTCTACTATCCTCAGTATTTCATCCATGTTGCGCCCGGTAGTCAGTGGATAATACAGGATTGTTCGGATTATTTGCTTCGGGTCTATAATAAAAACGCACCGTACCGTCTCCGTTTTACTCTGGCCGGGATGAATCATACCGTAGGCAGTAGATACTTCCTTACTGAGGTCAGCTATGATGGGAAACGGTATCTTAAACCCCGTCTTATCCTCAACGTTCCGCACCCAGGCAATATGAGAGGTTATGCTATCCACGCTCAGTCCCAGAAGCTGCACTCCCCGCTTCTCAAGATCGGGATATATCTCGGTGAAGGCAATAAACTCAGTGGTACATACCGGGGTGAAGTCAGCCGGGTGTGAAAATATTATCAGCCAACCACCTTTAAAATCTTCCCGCCGCAGTACTCCGTGAGTGGTCACCGCCTCAAAATCCGGTGCCGGGTCACCTATCCGCGGGAAACTTATTGTCTGTTCCCTGCTCTCTTCCATGTTGTATACCTCCTTCTAAATCAGATGGAGCAATTTATCTCTCATATCATACCGTTAACTCCGTGTACGGAAAATAACTCTTTCCACGATATTACGCATCTCTATACCTGTCTAACCTCCGTCCAGCGAGGGATGCTCGGTTCTTACGAACCACCCGGCCGGGTCTTTGAGATATTCATAGTAATCCAGTAAGACCAGATGATGCCCTCGTTCCTCCAAAGCGAGCTTCTCGTAGAAATCCGCTTCAGCAGCGTATGTTGCGTCTCTATTACATTCCATATAGAAATCAAAGGTCTTGCTTTCCATCTCCATAGCCTTCTCTAGAGCTTCAAGCTCGTCTGCCGGAGCCTTAATATCCGCCCCTATCTTTTTTATTGAAGTGTTGAATATGGTCCTTAAGTTATTCGCCCCGTCGGGTTTGAAATCAATTACCGGCCATTCTTTCTGGCTGCTGATAGCGCTGTATATCTCCTCGAACTTGCTGCGGTGCAAGTCTTCTTCACCAGCCAGGGATATAAAGAGTTTCCTACTCAGTTCGTTATCGCACGCCCTGCCCGCCTCTTCATAATATTCTTTGCCGTCAATCTCCATCTGAATGGCTATTTTTAGCGCCTGCTCGGTTTTTTCTTTATCGCTAACCATATTTACCGTCCTCCCTTACAAGTAAATGCCGCTTATACCAGCAGAAAGTAGGGAAGCAAGATAGAGTAGATAAATCAATGTTACTTTCCCGCTTTCTCCTTTTTCTTGGCAGCATAAATACTACCCGTTAAATCCCGACCACATCTTCAAACCATAACCTTCATGTTTTCCTACCTCCAACAAGAATTCTCCAGTATTACAGGTAGTACATAGCTTAGAAGTGTGTATATAATAGTAATATATTTATGTTAATAAATGGTTATTGATAACGGTAATTATTAAGAAGTCGTTGCAATCAGGTTACAATATGGTTAAGCTCATCAAATTAATAAATAATTAGTCCTTTCTCAAATTATTATTTGCCTATGTTTTTATTGAGTCATTCAAGCTCACCGAGCGTATCTGATAGGGAAATTATTATGGTCTTATATTTTACATTTGTCAATACTTTTGAGCCTGTTTTTATACATGTAAAAGCCATATCCGCAGGCAAATCATCACGAATATGTATTGACAAATGTTTTACCTTTAATATATCATTTCGCTACCTGGTTACCGGGCGGGCCAATACATCTATCCGCGGCATTTGGCGTAAAATATCTCCCCGGGAGGAATTAATTGTCTGAGAAGCGAGTGGTAATCTATACGACACCTACCTGACCCTACTGCAAGAGGGCGAAAGAGTATCTTTCGCAAAAAGGTATTTCCTACGAGGAACGCAACGTCGCTCAGGATAGGGCTGCCGCCAAGGAGATGATAGAGAAGTCTAACCAGATGGGCGTACCGGTAATCATCATTGATGGTGAAATTATCGTGGGTTTTAATCAAAGTCAGGTAGATGAGATACTGGCCAAATAATCTATCTTATCGGATCAGGTGGTAATAGCTAGTGTATGAACTGATGATAATAGGCGGTGGGCCAGCGGGGCTGGCGGCTGCTGTCTATGCCGCCCGTAAACGCCTTAATACGCTGCTATTGAGCGTGGATATTGGCGGCCAGATAAACTGGACTCTCGGTATTGAGAATTATCTCGGTTACCAGTTTATTGAAGGCCCGGAGCTTATAGACAAGTTTCAAACCCAGGTCAGCCAGTACCCCATTGACCAAAAAATCGGCTATAGAATCACCAGCCTGAAAAAGATACAAAGCGGATTTGAAGCCACATCCGAAAAAGGCGAGACATACCAGGCGAGTGCGGTAATACTCGCTACCGGTAAAAAGCCCAAGAAGCTTAACGTCCCGGGTGAGACCGAGCTTACCGGCAGAGGCGTAACCTACTGTGCCATTTGTGATGGCCCTCTTTTTGCCGGGAAAAGGATTGCCGTTATCGGCGGGGGCAACTCGGCACTGGAAGCGGTGCTGGATGTGGTAGATATTGCCGAGTATGTATATCTTGTCTCGCTAACGCCACTCACCGCCGATACTGTTCTAACCGATAAGCTGGCAGGTAAAGAAAATCTCAGTATATATATAGAACATGAAACACAGTCAATTGAGGGGCAGGGCCTGGTTGAGGGGATGATAATAAAAGACATGAACAGCGGGGAGGGCAGGCATCTTGATGTCGGTGGGGTATTTATTGAAATCGGTCTGGTGCCCAACTCCGAACTGGCAGACGGCCTGGTAAAGCTTAACCAGTGGGGAGAAGTCCCGGTAACATGCGCCTCGGTTACTGAGATTGCCGGTCTTTTCGCCGCCGGCGACGTTACTGACACGCCCGAAAAACAGATTGTCGTGGCTGCCGGTGAAGGGGCTAAAGCCACGCTGCAAGCACACCGCTACCTGCAAAGAAATGCGACATAGCTCAATTGCCACCCCGTCCCCGGCCATCTCACAGGAAGGCTACTAACGCAATTATACCGAAGACGATGAAATAACCACCTATTAAATAGGCAATTAGCTTGGGCCAGACAATAATAACAATGCCGACAATGATACTTAAAATGGCAGCTATTATACCGCCTGTGGTGATTAATCCGCCTAACACTTTTTACCTCCCTTTTTAAGTATCACGGCTTTATCGCTGTCAATATATCCTTGTGCAGTCCGGGGAACTGTGCCAGCCATTCCAGCCTCTCTGTTTTTAAACTCTTAGACAACTGCTCTATCTGCTCATCGCTATAATAGTTCCCGGAGTTGAAACGTTCCATGTCCACTCCTGGGATTTCGATAGGTACATCATAGCCCCAGAAATTGTCCCGGCGCCAGGATATCCCGCCCTTGGCAATCATTTCTATTATCCTGGTGGAATCTTTAACCCCTATCTTTTGTCCGCGCACCATACCCCCCACGTTACCGGTATTAAGAATATAGCACTGAATATCCGGATTTTCCCTTAAAATACTTAGAAACATGTTGCCTTCTTCGGAATGAGAGCCGACAATGAAAGGGTTCGTCCCCACCACCCGCACGGATTTACCCGCTTCGTCCGGGTCTCCGGCAGACGTCTCTACCGACTCACCCAGCATAAAAGCGGCAGCAGCCCATTCCGGGCTCAAGCGGACTACGGGCGGCATGATATCATGACGCCTGGTGATAAACAGTATGAAATCAACTTTATCTACATCTATCCTGTCATCGGTAAAAGCAATATCCGTTCGCTTGACCATGGCCCGCCCGTTAGATGTCAGTTTGGTATTGAAGAAATCCACCTTCCCGTTCTCAGGACTAACGTCAACATTCTCCATTACAGCCCTGGGACTCAAGGCCGCAGCATAGAGTAGCGGTTGTGCCCCCGGTTCCAGCCCCTCTGTCTTAATGTAAAAAGAGCTCTCGGTACCGACAGCACTGCCGTCACGCCTTAAAATGACCACGTCATCCTGCCGGATAACCACACGCTCCGGATACTTTAGCCAGTGCGTATGGCAGGAAAGAGAAGTCTTCCCCGTACCGCTCAGTCCGAACAGGAGAAAGCCCACATCTTTTAGCTCTTCCCCTTTGTAGATCCTTAGTATCTTACCAGCAGCATGCAACCCCAGGTTCCCTTCCTTCTTTGCCCAGTACATCACCTGCCGCAGCATGGCCTTTTTCTGTTCTCCCTTGTAATCACTGCCCAGTACAATTGTTAGTCCCATCTCCGGAAAAACGAGAACTTTCTTCTCCTGCCATTCCGGCACGGCTACCGAAATAAAGTCGGGCTCCCCGCCTTCGGATGGAAACAATGTATTACCCCACATCAGGGGTAACCGGGCATACTCGGCAGTAACATACAGACGGCAGTTCTTCTTAAACCCGGGGGTCATACACATAACCCTGTCCAGCCGTATCACGTCCTTGCCCTTCAGATATTCAAGAACACTGTGTACCAGCTCTATATCGTCTGCCTCCGGCTCACCCATTATCACTTCGGTCATCTTGGCCATTCTGTTGCGTACTTTGGTGATTACCGATAGATTCCCGAACTCTGTAATGACCCCCCCATGTTCCAGTGCCCATTCCCTGAGGCTATCGTCCGACGGGTTATCAATTATTCTTTTTGGCTGTAACGGCTTACCGAATATATCTTTCATTCATTTCCCTCGTTATTTTGTCCAATAAATAAAATGGAGATAGGGGGATTCGAACCCCCAACCTCTGCGATGCGAACGCAGCGCTCTCCCATCTGAGCTATATCCCCATATACTTGCCATTATAGCATATATTTATGACGCTTATTAATCTTCCCATAGTCTTGTTTACCCTTCCTTGTCAGTCATGCCCAATATTGGTATACTAAATGTGCTGAAAACGGCTGAAAATGTAAATCATGAATTTTGAGACTGTTATCGGGCTTGAGGTTCACGCCCAGCTCCTGACCAAAAGCAAAATGTTCTGTCGGTGCAGTGCCGATTATGCCGATACACCGCCTGATACTCACGTGTGTCCGGTATGTCTCGCTATGCCCGGAGTTTTGCCCACCATCAACAGGCAGGCAATAGAATATACTATCATGACGGCGCTGGCGCTGAACTGCGCTATATCTGAGTATACAAAATTTGACCGCAAGAATTACCCCTACCCCGACCTGGTGAAAGGCTACCAGATTTCACAGTATGATGCCCCGGTAGGCCACGATGGCTGGCTTAATATTGAAGTAAACGGTAGCACCCGGAAAATAGGCATAACCCGCGTCCACCTTGAGGAAGACGTAGCCAAGTTGCTGCACCGTAACTCAGCGGACGGCGAGTCCTACAGTCTGCTGGACGTTAACCGCGCCGGCGTACCGCTTATGGAGGTTGTGGGTGAGCCGGACCTGCGCTCACCGGAGGAAGCAAGACAGTATCTCATCAAGCTGCGCAGCATATTGAGATACCTGGGTGTATCCACAGGTAATATGGAAGAGGGCAGCTTCAGGTGCGACGCCAATATCAGTATCCGCCCGGAACACAGCACAGACCTGTTTACCAGGGTAGAAGTTAAAAATATGAACAGCTTCAAAGCCGTTTACCGGGCCCTGGAGTACGAAGCGAGTCGCCAGAGCAAGGCAGTCGTCGAAGGTAAAAAAATCTCTCAGGAGACGAGGGGATGGGTTGAAGAGAAAGGCAAAACGGTGTCCCAGCGCAGTAAAGAGTACGCTCACGACTACCGTTACTTCCCGGAGCCTGACCTGCCGCCCATGGTCATTGTCCAGACATGGATAGACGAGATAAAGACCGGCCTGCCCGAACTTCCGGATGTCAGAAGAGAGCGGTTCATAACGGATTACGAGCTTTCAGCCTACGATGCCAATCTGCTTACCAGTTCCAAGGCTATGGCCGATTACTTTGAGGCCTGTCTAGCACCCGATTTGTCCGGCAACGTAAAAATAACTGATATGGCTAAAACGGTGACCAACTGGCTGCTGGGTGAGTTCAGCCGGCTTTTAAACTCGAATAACATGGAGATAGATAATTGCCGGGTAAGACCGGCACAACTCGGCGAGTTGCTTGACCTTATTGATAAAGGCAGTATAAATATACCCACCGCCAAGGTCGTTTTTGAAGAGATGTTCAATACGGGAAAAGCCGCTGCCGATATTACTGCCCGTCAGGAATTAAGCCAGATAAGCGATGGCGATGAATTGAGAACCGTTATTAAAAAAGTGCTCGGTAATAATGCTCCCGCGGTAGCTGACTACAGAGCAGGTAAACAGCAGTCCATCAAGTTCCTTGTCGGACAGGTAATGAAAGATACCAAGGGTCGTGCCAATCCCAAACTGGTAAACGATGAGCTAGAGAAAATACTTGAGGAAGGATAGACTTTGCAAACTTATCTAAATGTAGCTCAGATTGTTTTATCTGTAGCCCTGGTAATGGCGATTATGCTTCAGGTGAAAGGCGGAGGCCTGGGCGGTATTTTTGGTCAGGCTGATACCGTGTACCGGACCAAGCGAGGCGTGGAAAAAACGCTTTTTCAGCTTACCATAGCCCTCGTCGTTCTGTTTGTTATCATCTCCCTGGCAAGCATTAAAATTGGCCAGTAAGGGCATAAAAAGAAATATGCAGGGGGATATTACTCCAGATATAATATGGGTACCATTATATCCCTGACAACCGATTTCGGTTGGCGCGATGCGTACCTGGCAGCAATAAAAGGTACTATACTGGGGATTAATCCCGAAGTTACACTGGTTGATATCTGTCACACTATTGAAGCACAGAATATTCTGGAAACAGCCTTTGTCCTGAAAACAGCTTGTGATTACTTCCCGCCGGATACCATACATTTGGTAGTAGTTGACCCCGGCGTGGGTACAGAAAGAAGGGCTATCATCCTGAGAACACCGACCGCCTGTTTTGTTGCCCCCGATAACGGTGTGCTGAGCTACGTTATCCCGAATCACTTGTGCCGGCCTCCGCTGGATAATACCGCCAAGCAGGTAGCCCTGGAGGCGGGATTTAAGGCTGTAAATATAACCAACCCGCAGTTCTGGCAGACGCCGCCGAGCACAACTTTTCACGGACGTGACATCTTTGCCCCCGTTGCCGCCCATCTCTCTCTGGGTATACCGCTTACGGAGTTTGGCGAAGAAATAAGCTCGGTTACCTTATTGCCGCTCCCTCAGCCTTACCGGGAGGCGGATGGCACACTGGCAGGGCAGGTCTTATATATTGATAGCTTCGGTAACCTGATTACCAGTATTAAAAGCGGTGATTTACCCGGTAGCGGCGCGTTAATTAAAGTCGTGATAGGTAATCACGTTATACAGGGTTTAAACCGCACCTATGCTACCGGCGAAGGGCTGATAGCCTTAATCGGCAGCAGCGGTTACCTGGAGATAGCACTACCCGGAGGTAGCGCCGGCAAGTTTACCGGCAGCATAGCAGGCAGCCGTGTCAAGGTCAGGTGGTAGCTGCGCACAAGTCTATGAGTAATATAAACGGAAAGGATTAACCGGAATTATGAAGAAATGGTTGCCCGTTATAAGACCCCCATTCCTGTTTCTCTCCCTGGCATTAGCCTTTTTAGGAGCCAGCATCACCTGGTATGAATATAGAGAATACGGCAGCCCTTTCCATACCGGCTATGCGTTTCTGGGCTTTATCGGTATAATCCTCGCCCATATCAGCGTAAACGTATTTAACGAGTACTTTGACTATAAAAGCGGTGTAGACTTTAAAACGCAGCGCACCCCGTTTAGCGGCGGCAGCGGCGCCCTGCCCGGTGAGCTCATCACAAAAAACCAGGCATTATGGCTGGGTACAGGCACTTTAATAGCCATAATACCGATAGGTATCTACTTTCTAATAGTCCACGGCCTGTGGCTCCTGCCGCTACTGGTAGTAGCCGCCATCTGTATAGTCCTTTATACACCGCTCATCCTCAAGCTGCCCTGGCCCGAGTGGGCACCCGGCATAGGTCTGGGCGTAATACCGGTGCTGGGTATGTATTTTATTCAAAGCGGCACCTATACCGTCCCGGCAATTATAGCCAGCATCCCGTCCGGTATACTGGTGCATAATCTGCTCCTGCTTAATGAGTTCCCGGATGTAGAAGCGGATATGACGGATAATCAAAAAACGCTGCCCATAACTATCGGTAAGAGAAAAGCGAGCTATGTTTATTCCGCTCTTACAATTGTCGTCTACCTCTGGATTATCGGGGCCGTCGCCGCCGGGCAAATGCCCGTCTTTGCCCTGCTGGGACTGCTAACTATTCCCTGGGCGGTAAAAGCGATTCGGGGTGCCCTTAAATATGACGATATGAACCAGCTTATCCCCGCCATGGCGAATAATGTCATGGTTGTCCTGCTAACACAGGCATTTATGGGTGTTGGCTATATTTTAGCCGGAATATTCTAGGATTGGTGATATAATAATGAATCCTGACCTCATATTGTTACACGCGCCAAGCGTGTATGATTTTCGCAAAATAACCACTCTATACGGGCCGGTAAGTGACCAGATTCCTTCTTCTCCCGTATTTGAAATGTACCCTATCGGGCTCACCAGCATTGCCGAATACCTGGAGCGTTACGGCTACCGGGTGCGTATAGTTAATCTGGCCGTCCGCATGCTGAAGGACCCGGACTTTGATGCTGAAGCCATGATAAGGAAGCTCAAGGCACCAGTCTTCGGCATTGATTTACACTGGCTCGTACACTGCCACGGCTCTATTGAGATAGCTAAACTGGTTAAGAAATATCATCCCCGAGCCCGGCTGATGTTCGGTGGTTTCTCCTCCAGTTACTTCTACCGTGAGCTTATTGACTATCCTGAGATAGATTATGTGCTGCGCGGCGACTCCACTGAGGAGCCGGTACGCCAGCTGATGGACTGTATAAAGAACAATACCGAGCCCGAGACCGTACCCAATCTGGTCTGGCGCGATAAGACAGGTAACGTCCGGGAAAATCCTTTCACCTATGTACCGAATGACCTGAGCGACGTCATGACCAATCATTACACCAACACGGTGCGCTCGGTACTAAGATACCGCGATTTTACCAGCTATTTACCTTTCCAGGGGTGGACAGATTACCCCATTACCGCTATAATAACCTGCCGCGGCTGCAATGAAAACTGTGTCATCTGCGGCGGTTCCGGCGCCGCCGGACGCATGTTCCTTAACCGGGGTAAACCCGTTTTTCGCTCTCCCCAAGCGGTAGCCCGGGATGTAAAACAGATAGTTCGTTTCAGCAATGCCCCGGTATTTATTTTGGGGGACCCACGGCAGGCCGGTGATGAATACGCAAGTGAACTGTTCAAGGAGCTACAGAAGCTTAAGTTCAAAAACCAGCTTATCTTTGAGATATTTACCCCGGCCAATACCGACTTTTTCATCCAGATGCGTCTCTGTTCGCCCAATTTCTGCCTGGAAATGTCGCCGGAGTCACACGACCCGGAGGTGAGACGGGCCGAGGGCAGGAACTTTTCTAATGAGGAGTTGGAGGATACAATCGGCAGCGCCCTGGAGGCCGGCTGTGAACGGCTTGATATTTTCTTTATGATTGGTGTGCCCCGGCAAACGCCCCAGTCGGCACTGGATACGGTGGAGTACTGCGGTTACCTGATGGAAAAATTCAAGGGGGATAAACGGCTTTTCCTGTTTATTGCCCCGCTGGCACCCTTCCTTGACCCCGGCAGCCTTGCCTTCGAACAGCCAGAACGCCACGGCTACCATATCCTTTATCACACGCTGGCCGAACACCGTAACGCCCTGATTCAGCCCGGCTGGAAATACTCCATTAACTACGAGACGGACTGGATGACCCGCGAGCAGATTGTGGACACCGCTTACCGCGCTATGACACGCCTAAACCAGCTTAAAGCCACGTACGGAGTTATTACCCAGAAAATGGCGGATGCTGAGAATAAACGGCTTAAATCGGCACGGGACTTGATACCCGTTATTGATGATATGATAGCTCAGGGGAATTATGAAGCCAAGCTGGCTTCCTTAAAAGCCCGCATAGATGAAATAAACATGTCTCCCAGCTCTCACTGGGAAGAGCTGAAAACACCAATGGGGCTTATTAAGGTAAAATTCCTGAGCTCGCTCTGGTCCTGGCTCACACGGCGCATGTAATATACCTGCTGCCTACTCAATTAGCACCGCGGTACCGTAAGCGAGCACCTCGGCAGCGTTCTGCATGACCATGGAGGTACCAAACCTCATGCTTACCACGGCATTAGCGCCGTTCTTCTCGGCATCCTTCCCCATCCTCTGCAGAGCCTCTTCTCTGGCTTCAGCCATCATCTTGGTGTATTCGGTTATCTCG
>CAYYQY010000029.1:0-23278 GCA_964473905.1 uncultured Dehalococcoidales bacterium
TACACAAAGCTCAGATATGCGCCGCAGTGAACAGGGTGCCCGTTTACTGGCGGGAGATTGCCAAGTGCCGCGGCGATAGGGACTTCAGGAACATCTTCTGGGAAGCCTGGGAACAGGAAACACCGGAGACAGTAGGGCAAAGCCATATACTCCGGGTACTTATTGTCGGTTACGCCTCCTTAAAACACCTGGAATATGAAGAGCGTGTCCTGATGGACATCATCAGCGAGGCCGGGGGTACTCCCCGCCGGACAAAGCAGACTGATGAGGGTACTTTCTACAATCCCAATACCATTGACCAGTGGATGCCCACCGGCGTTTTTGGACTTACCACCGGCTCCTGGGAGAGCGAGAGATGTGTTAGAGAGCATGATGATATATTCATCGAAAGGCTTGATAAGTATGAATTCAAGCACGAGTATTTGCCGCAACATGGAGAGCAACCGTGGCATTGCTCGTGGGCAATGGGCCGGGCTCGCTATACTGAGACTCATGCCTGGAATGATGGAGCATTACTGGACCCCTTGGACCCACTGTTTGATGACGGGGCTGGTGGCAGACATTTGTTAGCGGCTTTCGGTAGTCTGGGATTGGATATTATCATCGGTAATGGAGCTCAGGACCTGGCCGGTGTATTTATCCGCCCCATATCGCTGGAGTCACCCGCGTACTTTGATTTTACGCAGTGGGTTGACAGGTTCCGGGGTGAGTTTGACCCGAAAGGGATAGCTGCACCACCATTCCCCTACATGATGGAAGCTGTCATATCAGGGCTGCCACCTGAATTTCAGGACGAGTTTAAGGCATCAGCAGCGAAAGCCCGCTCCAAACCGTGGTTGGGTAACCCGGAAGACTAGATAGATAGAGAAAAGAACAAAAGAAAACGAGAGCCTCCCACAGGTTAGCCCGTGGGAGGCAAAGAGGAGGAATGAGCATGATAGCGTCATATATGGCAGTGGCGGTCCAATCCGAGGTACAGGTTGCCCGAAACAAGGAGAAAGTAGCCCTTAACCTGAAGCACCACTTGCAAGTAATAGACTTTGTCCATAATTTCTCAAATCTGGAACTGCCAATCAAACTGATAGTCTTCCCCGAGTTCTTTCTACAGGGATGGGCACAGTTCTATATAAATCACGATACCTATGTAAAAGACATTGCTATTAGTATCCCCGGCGAAGAGACGGAGAAACTGGGTGAAAAAGCCAAGCAATACAACTGTTATATCTGCGGCGCCGCTCTGGCACTTGACCCCGAGTGGCCCGACCGTTACTTTAACTGTGCGTTTATAGTAGGTCCCAGCGGTGAGGTTATTCACAAGTATTATAAGCTCGGTGCTATCATAAATATGGTTGAGCATAGCGTCAGCCCACACGATATGTATGATGCCTTCGTTAAGAAATACGGTGACAGTCTTGATGCTTTCTTCCCTGTCACCGACACCGAAATTGGCAGGTTAGGTACCTTCATCTGCTATGATGGTGCTTATCCGGAGATAGCGCGCGGACTAGCGGTAAACGGAGCCGAGTTGCTGCTGCGACCCACCGCCTGGCTGGAACCCTGGCAGTCCATACCGTCCACGAGAGACGGCTGGTGGAATCTGCAGAACCGGGCACGGGCTATGGACAATGTCTGCTACCTGGTAGCGCCAAACTGGGGAAATACAGGCGGCGAGAGAGTCATCATGAGAAGCTTCACACCGGGTGGTTCCATGATAGTCGATTACCGCGGCCGGGTATTGGCTTCGGCGGATTATGTGGGTGAAACGTTTATCTACTCCCAAATCAATATTGAGGCGCTGCGCGAGTTCCGGGCGAAGGCGAGATGGGGAAACTTCGTGCCTACGCTCAGATCGGAAGTGTATGCCAAGATTTATGAAAGGTCATACTGGCCCAAGAACAGCTTCCTGGCTAAACCCCCCCAGACACTGAATGATGTATGGCCTGTGGCGGACGAAGCCATCAAGCAGTGCTTGGAGAGAGGGATTTTCGTACCGCCTGCGGTACAGCCTTAAAGAGCAGTATACCTGTCTTTACCGTGGAACGGTCTCTTGAGAAAGAACCCTGCGTATATTACCGGTAAAAACAGGTGTTGGGGATTTTTGATAAGAGACTGGCCTGAATTTTACCGAAGTGTCAGGCCTTGCGGCTCAGGATAGACAGGTTAATATGCCACAAGAGCGGGAAGGAGATAAAGGCAATGGATTTTCAGTTCTCTAGGGAGCAAGATGAGTTCAGACAAGAGGTGCGAGACTTCTTAAAAGGGGAACTTCCGGAACACTGGATGAACGGCGAATTGTACAGTTACGCCACCGAGGATGAGGAGGATTGGGCTTTACAGAAGCAGCTGTCACTTAAGCTGGGGGGAAAAGGGTGGCTTTCCATGTGGTGGCCGAAGGAATACGGGGGTCAGGAACGTTCGCGGGTGGACTATGGAATATTCAGAGAGGAATCATTCTACTACGGAGGTCGGGGATACGATGCTGTCGGCGGCCAGTTTGTGGCGCCTACTCTTCTGGGGCATGGCAGTGAAGAGCAGAAAAGAAATCTCCTGCCATCAATAGCCAAAGGAGAAGTATTCTGGTGTGAGTTTCTCAGCGAACCCGATGCCGGCAGTGATATGGCATCACTTAACACGCGGGCTGTCGCCGATGGGGACTACTATATTGTCAATGGGCAGAAGGCATGGGATACTAACGCTCACCATGCCGGCTGGAGTATTCTGCTAGCCAGAACCGATACGAATGTTCCCAAGCACAAGGGGCTGAGCATGTTTGTCGTTGATAAGCATAGCCCGGGTATAAGCTTGGTGCCGAGGTATAATCTGGTCGGTGAACGTGCCTGGAGCGACGTATTCTTCGATGATGTTAAGGTTCCAAAGGAAAATCTTATAGGAGGCGAAAATAAAGGCTGGCAGGTAGTCCTGACTACGCTTAATAATGAAAGAAGTATAGTCTACTGGCTCGGTACCTGCCGCAGAAACTTTGATAATCTCCTGGATTTTGTTAAAGAAAATGAGACCTTAAGAAACAATCCGGTAATCCAGAACAAGATAGCCAGTTTGGCTACCGAGATACAGACTGCCCGTCTTCTAAGTTACCATACTCTCTGGCGGCAGGATAACGGGCTTGACATCAGTTACCAGGTAAGTATGGAAAAGACTTATATAGACCGGCTTCTGATTCATCTTACCGATGCCATCCCCGAAATACTCGGGCTTTACGGCCAGATCGGCAAGGGTAGCCTGAAATGGGCGCCGTTTGATGGTAGTCTGGAGTCAGCAAGTCTGATGCTGCCGTCTTGGAGACTGGCCAATGGCTCCGATGAAATCGAAAAGATTGTTGTTGCTACCTTAGGCTTGGGCTTGGCTCGTTAGGGTTGCATTTGAAAAAAGAGGAGAATAATTATGGATTATAGCCTTAACGAAGAGCAGGAAATGCTTAAAACTGCGGCTCGAGATTTCCTGGTAAAAGAGTGTCCCGTAAGCCTGGTCCGGGATATGGAACAGGATGAGAAGCGCTATTCCGAGGACCTGTGGCATAAAACGGCGGCACTGGGCTGGGCAGGACTTCTCTTTCCCGAGGAGTATGGCGGCAGCGGCGGTAGCTTCCAGGATTTGGCCGTCCTCCTTGAAGAGATGGGGCGTGCCCTGATGCCGGGCCCCTTCCTGCATACCGTTATCCTTTGCGGAATGGCCATCATGGAGGCGGGAACAGAGGAGCAGAAACGTCAATTTCTGCCCGGTATTGCCAGAGGTGACTCTGTCATGTCCCTGGCTATCACCGAGTCGAGTGCTTCCTATCGACCCGAAGACATTGCCGTTCGGGCTATCCCGGATAAGGATGCCTACATTATCAGCGGTATCAAGCTGTTTGTACCATATGCACATATTGCTGACTACCTGATATGCGCCGCGAGAACGGGGAAAGATGGGAAGGATGGCATTACCCTCTTCCTGGTAGATAGGAGCAGTGCCGGCCTGACGTGTACCCTGCTCGACAGCATGGCTGCCGACGGACAATGTGAGGTTGGCTTTGATAAGGTCAGGGTTCCGAAAGAAAATATCCTTGGCAAACTGGATGACGGCTGGGGCCTGGTAGAGACAAGCCTGAAGGTAGGGGCGATAGCCGAGTGTACTCTGATGCTCGGTGCCTCGGACCGAATGATGGAGTTGACTCTGGATTTTGTTAAAGAGAGAGTAGCTTACGGCAGCCCCATTGGCCGTTTCCAGGTAGTTCAGCACCAGTGTGTGGACATGGCCATTGATGTTGAAGCGGCGAGACATATAACTCATCAAGCGGTTTGGGCTTTCAGCCAGAAACTGCCGTGCGTTATGGAAGTATCTATGGCCAAGGCACTGGTTAGTGAGTCCTGCGACAGGGTATGTCGCCAGGGATGTCACCTGCACGGCGCCCTGGGCTTTACGGAAATGCATGATACCCAGCTCTATTTCCGGAGGGTTAAAGCGGCCGCATTTACCTTCGGTGATACGGCTTACCACCAGCAGATAGTCGCCCGGCAGCTGGGTCTTTAGTCACCAGCAGGGCAGTGTTTTATAAAAGAAGTGTCTATAGAATAACTGGCAGCCTGCTCCGCCGCCCGCCGGCAATTTGAGCTTAACCCTGTATTAGTCGCACTAACGGGTTGAATACAGCCGCTAATTCAAACTTGAGAAATAACCAAACTACAGGGAAAATCGTAATAAAGAGAATTTAAAATATTTTAGTAACAAGCATTGTAACGTAGTATAATCTGGTTATATACCTGCCAGGCAATGTGTGAAAGAGGTGAACGGGATGGATGCTGATAGACTGTATGCCGACGCCGTATTTGAAGGTGGGGGAGTCAAGGGCATAGGGCTTGTCGGCGCGGTTGCTGCCGCCGAAGAGCGGGGCTACCTCTGGCAGAATCTGGCGGGGACTTCGGCGGGAGCCATCGTGGCCGCACTTTTGGCTGCCGGTTACAGCGCTGGCGAGCTGAAGGAGATAATGAGTGAGCTGGACTACCGTAACTTCAAAGATCCCGGTCTGCTGGACAGGATTCCCGTTGCGGGCCCTCTTTTGAGCCTGCTACTGGAGCAGGGTATTTACGAAGGTAACTTCCTTCAGGACTGGATTGGCGGCCTGCTTAAGAGTAAGGGGTTGGAGACATTCGGCCAGCTGGTCATGCCCGAGCAAGCTGAAAATCCCCGGTATAAATTCAAGCTTCGGGTAATTGCTTCTGATATAACGCAGGGTCGTATGCTGGTCTTACCGCAGGATATTGCTGATTACGGCATGCGACCTGAGGATTTAAACATTGCCTTTGCCGTCCGGATGAGCATGAGCATCCCCTTTTTCTTCGAGCCGGTAACTCTTAAGGACACGAGGACAGGCCAGACCAGCTATATCGTGGATGGCGGGCTGCTCAGCAACTTCCCGGTCTGGCTCTTTGATACGGAAGGCATACCCCGGTGGCCTACCTTCGGTTTTAAACTGGCCGAGCCCGAAGAAGGGGCTCCCAACCGGATACGGGGGCCGGTCAGCCTGCTCGCGGCCCTTTTTTCAACCATGATGGAGGCGCACGATGCGCGCTATATAAAAGACAATGACTTTGTCCGGACTGTTGCCGTACCCACGCTCGGGATTAAAACCACCGAATTTGATATATCTCGTGAGAGAAGTGAATCTTTATATAAGTCCGGGCAAGAGGCGGCACAGAAGTTTTTTGCCACCTGGGCTTTTGAAAGGTATGTTAGCCGGTACCGCCGTGGAGTGGATGCGACCGGACGTGGCGAGCGGATCAGGTCGCGGCAAGCGTAGACACAGGAAGTAAGCTCCGGCAAGCACTGCCTCTTCCCCTTGGGGAAAAGATATTACGCTATCTCCGTGCTCAATAGCGAGAATCGTAATACCCCTTTCGCTGAGGCCGGTATCCTCAATCCTGAGCCCGGCGGTGCTATCTATCTCGCTGACGGAGAGGTGGGCTACGTCGTAGTCGCCGGACTGATGCAGCAGTTCCTCCGTTACCGGGTAAGATTTCTCGCGGCTCCTTCTTGTTAGCCTGATGATGCCTGTATGCAGGAGAGAAGGTGCTTCCAGGCGGGCTCGCAGGTAGAGTATCATCAGGATGATAAAAGCAACAATCCCGGTGTTACCGGTGAATATTAGCCAGGTAGCTATGGTACGGCGTTTGGGGTGGTTGACCACCGATTCCGCCGCCCCTGTGGTGAAGCCAGTGCCGGTAAGCGCCGACAGGGCTTGAAAGCGTGCTTGGCGACGCTCCATGCCGGTCATTTTCAGGACGAGGGAGCCTACCCACAGGATTAATAGCCGTGCTGTGAGAAACATAACTATTACCAGGACTTGCATATTTACCTCTTGAGAAAGCTGACCAGCCCTTATACCCAAGCTTCTATAATAGCTATACGATTATACTTTACGGTAGCCCGGCGTAACAGATGGAGCTATTTATGGTGCTAACCGCTATTTTACCGGTATAATGGCTAACCAAACCGGCGAAATTTCGTTATAAAGTATGAAAAAACAAATTTCCATATGGAGGCGGTTAAAATGAAAACAACCATTATCTGGGTGCTTGCCATAGTGCTGGTCGGGCTGGTCGGGCTGGTAGCCTGCACGCCTGCCATACCGGATGAATCAATGCCGGCTACGGGTATGGTACTGCAGTCTGAAAAACAGCGCGAGCCATTGCCGGACGTAGCTTCCACCGACATTTCTTCACTGGTTGATGGCAGTAGCGTCTTCGCTTTTAACCTCTATAAACTGCTGAGTGAGGAAGAGGGTAACCTTTTCTATTCGCCTTACAGCATGTCAGTAGCTCTGGCAATGACCTATGCCGGTGCCCGCGGCGAGACGGAGCGGCAAATGGCGAAAACGCTGCATCTCTACCGGTCTCAGGATGAGTTGCACCCGGCTTTTAATTACCTGGACCAGGAGCTTGCCAGCCGCGGTGAGGGGGCGCAGGGAAAGGACGGGAAAGGCTTCAGGCTGAATGTTGTCAACGCTATCTGGGGACAGAAGGACTACCGGTTTCTGACCGGTTTCCTGGACACGCTGGCGGAGAACTACGGTGCCGGGCTCCGGATTCTTGATTTCATCGGTGAAACGGAACCCTCCCGCATAGCCATAAATGATTGGGTCAGCGGCGAGACGGAAGGACGTATTGAGGATTTAATTCCCCAGGGCGCCATCAATGAGATGACACGTCTCGTTCTGACCAATGCCATATACTTCAACGCTGCCTGGCAGTACCCCTTTGAGGAGAGCGTGACGGCTCCGGGGGCCTTTTATCTGGTAACCGGGGAAGAGGTAACTGTGCCGCTGATGGCACAGACGGAATCGTTCCTTTATACTGAGGGGGATAAATACCAGGCCGTGGAGTTGCCCTATGACGGCCGGGAACTGGCCATGGTGATATTATTGCCCGCTACCGGACAATTCGGGGCATTTGAAGAAGAGCTTGATTACCAGTGGATAAAGGACATCACGGCAGATATGGCAAGACGGGAAGTCAGACTGACGATGCCCAGGTTCGAGTTTGACTCCAGCTTCAGCCTGAAAAAGGCGCTGATGGATATGGGTATGCCGGTAGCTTTCGCATCCGGTGCCGACTTCTCCGGTATGACCGGTGGCACCGACCTCTATATCAGTGACGTTATCCATAAGGCCTTCGTCTCCGTTGACGAGGCGGGAACAGAGGCAGCGGCGGCTACGGCCGTAATCATGGAGCTGACGGGTATGCCGGAGACACCGGTTGACGTCACGTTAAACCGGCCGTTCCTCTTCTTCATTAAAGATATTGAAACCGGGGCTATACTGTTTGTCGGCCGTGTCATGAATCCCGTAGCCTAGACCCTGCCTGAGGTAAGTATGAAGCGGGCTCGGGGATTTTCCCGGGTCCGCTGTTATTATGCCGTAGCCAGGCAATGCCGGAGCGACTATTTCTTGCCCTGGTTTTACCACTGTCACCTTCCCTAACCTCCCTGATGACGTAGTTCCCTCCAAATTTTACATTAGCTTTTTAGCCACTTGTGTAATATTCACCTAAATATTGACAGTATGCTGTCACAGTCTTGAGGCAAAATAGGTTCGTTTATTATATTTTTATGTACACATGGGCTATTTTTCATTGACAGGCTTTTTGGGGATGCTATAATGCGGACAGGACTGTCTTCTGAGGAGGCTCTTATGAATGACAGGCTCAAGAAAACGGAGCGACTGATAAAGATATGGGCTCTGCTCCACAACAATCCCCAGGGATATACCGCCAGGGAGTTTGCCGGGAAATTTAAAGTGGACATAAGGACGGTATATCGCGATATTTCGGCACTGGAAAATGAACTGAAAGTGCCCGTCTACCCCGACGGCAATCATTGGAAGCTGGATACGAGACTGGTGCTGCCGCCGATACGGTTTACCGTGCCGGAGGCGCTCAATGTCGTCATCGCGGCCAGGCTCATGCTCGGTTATAATCAGCTTTGTGATGCCAACATGGATATCACCCTGAAAAAGCTGGGCTCGGTATTACCCTGGCCGCTGGGAGAACAGGTGCAGAAGACAATAGGCTGGATGCATCACCTGCCTGCCAGCGAATCCAGCCTGCGCTTCATTTGCGAACTGGCCGGGGCCTGGATAGCCCGGTGCCGGGTTAGAATGGTCTACCATGTTTATGGTGCCGAGCAGTCGGTAGAGGGTATTGTTGAGCCGTACTTCTTCGAGCCGACAGACAACAGCTGTAATAGCTACGTCATCGCCTACTGTCACCAGTGTGGTGAAACACATAAATTCAGAATAGCCAATATTGAAAGCATACAGGTGCTGGATGAAAAATTCACCATGCCTCTCGAATTTGATGCCAACAGGTATTTCGGGGCACCGTGGGGAGTGGTGGTGGAAGGAGAGGTCAAGACCGTGAGCCTCAAGTTTGACCGCCGGGTGGTCAGGCTGGTGGCGGAGACGGTCTGGCATCCCTCGCAGGTGCTTAACAAGCAGAAGGACGGCTCGCTGCTGATGACATTGCAGGTTACCGATAGCATTGATTTTTTCCACTGGATACTCTGGTGGGGAGATGACGTGGAGGTGCTGGAACCGCCGGAAATCCGCGAGGCAGTGATAGCAACCGTGGAATCCACGAAAGAGATATACAGTAAGAACTGAAAAGCTACGGTTGTTTTGACACGGGGGTGTCACTGGCACCGGTTAAAATCCATGCAAATGTATGTTTGGGAGGTCAGCATGGAAGAGCCGGTGGCAGACCCGGTAGCAGGTTCAATAGAAAAGGAGTTAAGCAGCTTTGGCGGGGGTGCTTTTGTCCTTACTTGGATATGGGGCATCGGGAACGGGGTTTGGATATTGTTTCTTGCGTTAATACCGGTAGCTGGTATAGTCATGGGCTTTATCCTCGGTTTCAAGGGCAGAAAGTGGTCGCGGAATACCGGGAAACGGGGTTATTTTGAGCTTTCCAGCGGCAGTATATCCTTTATTACTGAAAGAGAGGTTGGATAATCGATGAAGACGGCATTTTTATCTAAGTCCCGCTATCTGAACGGTCTGCAGTGCCCCCGGCTGCTGTGGATTTCCTCCAACCAGCCGGAACGGATGTCGCAGCCCGATGCGGCTACCCAGTATATTTTCGACCAGGGGCAACAGGTAGGCGAGCTGGCCAGGCAGGTCTTTCCGGGAGGGATTGAGGTGCCGGTGGGTAACTTCAGGGAGAACATGTTAAGGAGCAGGTCGCTGCTTCAGGAAAGGAAACCGCTTTTTGAAGCCGGCTTCATGGCCGGCAATACCTTTGCCCGGGCGGATATCCTTAAACCCGTCGCCGATAACGCCTGGGATATAATTGAGGTTAAAAGCAGCACCTCGGTAAAAAAGGTAAATGTACATGACGTTGCCTTTCAGCGCTACTGCTACGAGCAGTCGGGGCTTGAGATACGCCGTTGCTTTCTTATGTACATAAATAACCAGTACATCAGAAACGGGGATATAGAACCGGAGCAGCTTTTTACCACAGAGGATATTACCGGTGCCGTGAACGAGGTGTACAGTGAGGTACCGCGCCGGGTGAGCGAGATGCTGGCGGTTGTCAGGAGTGAGGAGTGCCCCGGCATGGCCATCGGTCCACACTGTAATGCTCCCTATGCATGCCCGGTTACCGAGTGCTGGGAGGGTCTGCCGGAGAACCATGTCTTTACTCTCTATTACGGTGGTAAGAAGGCCTTTGACCTGTATAATGGCGGCATAATGGATATCAACGATATTCCCCCCGATTTTTCCCTGAATGATAAACAACTTATACAGCATAACTGTGTTATCCACGGTATGCCCTACATAGATAAAAATGCGATAAGGCATTTCCTTGCCGGCCTTAAATACCCTCTCTATTTCCTTGATTTTGAGACCTTCGGCACGGCGATTCCGCTGTTTAACGGCACGAGACCCTACCAGAATATCCCCTTCCAGTTCTCGCTGCATGTCATGGAAGAGCCCTGCGGCGAGACGGTACATTACGAATATCTTGCCGGGGGCAGGTATGACCCCCGCCTGGAGCTATTGATGTCCCTGAACCGGCTAATCGGGGAGAGCGGCAGTATCGTTGCCTACAACAAGTCATTTGAGGAAAGAGTCCTGCTGGGCCTGGGTAATGCCTGCCCGGAATATACCGGCTGGACGGCGGGCATTATTCCCCGGTTTATAGACCTCCTGCTCCCGTTTCGCAGTTTCTACTATTATCATCCCTCGCAGAAAGGCAGCGCTTCCCTGAAGAGCGTCTTGCCGGCGATAACAGGGCAGGGCTATGAAGGTATGGCGATAGCCAGGGGCGATGATGCCAGCCTTGCCTTTTTGGAAATAACCTTTAAAGAAGTAGCGGCGGATGGGGCGGCAAGGGTCAGGGAGGAACTGCTCACCTACTGCAAGATGGACACCGAAGGTATGATAATGATTCTAAAGAAGCTTAATGAGCTATCGGTATAGACCGGAAAGCGAGCAGCACTTCGGGCAAGTATACAATTATAAATCTTCTTGATGTTGCTAACGGGTGATACGGGCCCGTGTATTTTAAGACACCGTAGTCTAAATATTATCATTCGGCTTTCTTAACTACCGGGTTGTTGGCCGGTATTTTTCAAGGTACTGAGAAACTATTACATTATTGCATTATGATATCACCACGTTGACCTCGCCTGAATAATGGCTGGTGCTTTGCTCCTTCACCGCTGCCGGCAAAAACGCCAAGAAGCCCCCCGCACCAATATAACCTTGTCTTGACTTTAACGTCTAATCTAAAGTGCTCCGGCTTGACATTTCAGGGGCACGGGTTATAAAATGAATATGGACATATGACCATAAGTCTATCTCAATACGGAGCGAAAAATAATGGGAAGAATGGGTAGACCCACGCTGTGCCGGCGGGTGTATTCCATGCCGGACGTAACCTACTTTAAACCGGCGGGAATACCGCTAACCGAGCTCCAGGAAGTATGCCTTACCGTAGAAGAAGCAGAAGCGTTACGTCTTAAAGATTTGGAAGGGCTGGAGCAGGAGCAGGGCGCAATACGTATGGGGGTCTCCCGGACAACCTTTGGCCGTATCCTGAATGTATCCCGGCAGAAGATTGCCGATGCTTTGCTGAATGGCAAGTCAATAAAAATTGAAGGCGGCAATTTCACATTGGCAGTGCAGCGGTTTGCCTGTGAGAGAGGTCACGAATGGGAAGTGCCGGCTGAAGATGCAGCATCTGCTGTTTCCGGTCTATGCCCGGAGTGCCGTACAGAGAATATTGTGATGTTATCACCGTTTAAGCAGCCGAAGGGACGCGGCCGGCAGCATAAGAGGGCGGGTAGCGGCATCAAGGCAGGTAGATAGAGGGGCTTGGTAGTATATGAAAATCCTTGATGATCTGATAGCGACACTGAACACGGATGTGAGCGTGAGAGATATCCGGCAGGGAGTCTTTTACACTGCGGTACTGACCCGTAACTGCGGACTGGCGGCTACGCTCTCCCTTGACGCCCTCCGGCAGGGACAACCCTCGGTAAAGGAGGCCGGTTCCCTGTCAGGTAAAGAGGCAGCGGAGCTAATACAGCTGGCTTACTCGTCATCAATACTTGAGGCAGCTATCGGTATGGCTACCATAAACTCGCTGACCGCTATTGATGAACGGTACTGTTCGCCGCTGGGTGCCGCCGACTTCCTTGCTGCCAAGGGCAGAGATAAGAATCTCGCCATTGTCGGTCACTTCCCTTTCGTGCCTGCTGTGCGGCAGATAGCGAGGGAGGTCTCGGTGATTGAAAAAAACCCGCGGCCGGGCGATTTCAGCGAGGATGAGGCGGTTAATATCTTACCCCATGCCGAGGTGGTGGCTATAACCGGGACAGCCTTTACCAACCACACTATTGAGCCGCTCCTGAGGCTGTGCCCGAAAGACGCATATATCGTGGTACTCGGGGGGACGGCTCCGATGTCACCCGTTCTTTTTGATTGGGCTATAGACGCGATATCCGGTACCAAGGTAGTTGATCCGGAACTGGCGCTGCGCTCTGTTAGCGAGGGGGCTACCTATCCTAAGATAAAGGGGGTCGTCAAGCTTACTATGACCAGGAGCGCAGATTAACGGGGTGCTAACGGTGGGTGGCCGGCAACTGGTGTCAGATAGGCAGGTTGCCTGTCCGGGAGAAGTGGAAACGAAATACAGCAGACAAAGACTAAGGAGGTATTATGAAAATTGCCATTTCAGCTACAGGACCCAATCTTGATGCCGGGGTAGACCCCCGGTTCGGACGCTGCCAGTACTTTATTATTGCTGACCCGGCGACCATGGAATTTGAAGCCACTGATAACGCGAGCGCTATGGCAGCAGGCGGGGCTGGTATATCAACAGCCCAGATGATAATCGGAAAAGGAGTAGAGGCAGTCCTCACCGGTAACTGCGGGCCCAACGCCTACAGTGTGCTCTCTACCGCCGGCATCCAGGTGATAACCGGGGTTACCGGTACGGTGAAGGATGCTATTCAGGGCTATCAGGCGGGTAAGTTCCAGGGGAGTGCCGAGGCTAACGTGCCTGACCACTTCGGTATGGGTCAGGGTGGGGGAGGCGGTCGAGGCATGGGAAGAGGCATGGGACGGGGAATGGGTATGTAAGCTCAGCCAGTGTCCCTGAAGATTATATAGAGGGGGTGTAATTATGCCAAGAGGAGATGGTACCGGGCCTCCACGCCGACCGGAGGATAGGGCCGGTCGTATGGGAGGCAGCCGCGCCGGGTCGGGCCCCGGAGACTCCTGTGTTTGCCCCAGTTGCGGGCAAAGATTAGCGCACCAGCAGGGGGTACCGTGTTACAACATGGTCTGTCCGAAGTGCGGAACAAAAATGACCAGGGGATGATATGATAATATCTATTGCTAGCGGCAAGGGCGGCACCGGTAAGACACTGGTTGCCACCAGTCTTGCCCTTTCGCTGAAAGATGATTACAAAGTAGAGCTTCTTGACTGTGATGTTGAGGAGCCTAACGACCACGTTTTTCTCAGGCCGGAAATTACCGGCAGCGAACCGGTCAGTATAATGGTACCGGCTGTAGATGAGGCTAAGTGCACTTTTTGCGGACAGTGCGCCGAGGTCTGTGCGTATAATGCTATTGCCGTAATCGGCACTCATGTGCTGATCTTTCCACAGCTATGTCATGGCTGTGGTGCCTGCAGCTACCTGTGTCCGGAAAAGGCTATTACCGAAGTACCCCGGGAAATGGGTGTAGTAGAATGGGGGCGCTCGGATGGCATGGCTTTTGCCCAGGGTATACTTACCGTCGGCGAGGCGATGGCGCCACCGATAATCCGAAAGGTAAAAGAGCATGCCGGCGGTGACCGGGTGGTTATCAGGGACGTGCCCCCCGGGACTTCCTGTCCCGTGGTGGAAGCGATAAAAGGCAGCGACTTCTGTATACTGGTAACCGAGCCGACCCCATTCGGGCTTAATGACCTGGTACTGGCCGTGGAGACAGTGCGGGAAGTCAACCTGCCCTGCGGGGTGATACTGAATCGCGCCGGTGTGGGAGATGCCGGTGTGGAGGACTACTGCAAAAAAGAGAATATTCCCATTCTGCTCACCATACCCATGGATGCCGAAATCGCCCGTTTGTACTCCCGCGGAACTGCCCTGGTGACAGGTATGCCGGAGTGGAGAGACCGGTTCCGTGAGCTTTTTAACCGGGTGAAGGAGATTATTGATGAACGAAATTGTAGTGCTTAGTGGTAAAGGAGGCACGGGCAAGACCAGTATTGTCGGTTCATTTGCGGTTCTCGCTCAAAATAAAGTGCTGGCCGATTGTGACGTAGATGCCGCCGACCTCCACCTGCTGCTCAGCCCCTCTATAAAGCAGGAGACTGAGTTCTGGAGCGGACAGGTGGCAGTCATTAACGAGGATACCTGTATTCATTGCGGCCTGTGTGAGGATCTGTGCCGTTTTGAGGCCATTTATAATTACCGCGTTGACCCGGTCTCCTGCGAGGGATGCGGGTTTTGCTCCCATATATGCCCGGTCGAGGCCGTAACCATGGCGGAAAACATGTCCGGGCACTGGTATATCTCCGATACCAAATACGGTCCGCTGGTTCACGCCCGGCTGGGAATCGCTCAGGAGAACTCGGGGAAGCTGGTAGCCCAGGTCAGGCAGCAGGCGAGAGAGATAGCTGAGGCTAGAGGCCTGGACTGTATTATCAGTGACGGGCCACCCGGCATTGGCTGCCCGGTTATATCGTCTCTTTCCGGGGCCAGTCTGGCGGTTCTTGTAACCGAGCCCACCCTTTCCGGGATACACGATTTGGAGAGAGTAATCGGAGTGTGCTATCATTTTAGTATACCGTCTCTGGTGTGCATTAATAAATATGACATCAATGAGGATAATACCCGGCAGATTGAGCAGTATTGCTGGGGTAAGGGTATTGAGGTTGGTGCTAAAATTCCCTTTGACCGCGTGGTAACGGAAGCCCTGGTGGAAGGATTACCGGTAGTGGAGTATACCGGGGGCCGGGTTGCGCGGGAGATAGAAAGACTGTGGCAGAGTGCCTTAAGCACGCTCAAAATAAAGAGCGGTACTTAAGTTGCTTGTAACGGAGAGGGAGAATATGCCAGTATACGATTATAAATGTAATGATTATGGAAGCGTGTCGGAGAAACTCTTTCTTGGTCACAGTGAGCAGCCGGTGATTTGCCCGGAATGCGGCAGCAGCAATATGGAGAGGCTTATATCATCGTCCTATCTGGTGAAGGTGGGTTCATCGGTAGCGGGCAGTACATGCTGTGGCCGGGCGGAACGGTGTGAGTCCCCGCCCTGCTTTACGGGAGGTAATTACCGAAAGACATAAAGGAGCAGGAATATGGAATCTATTAATCTTGATCCCAGATATTCCACGTCGGAAATTCCGGGCCGGTGTGTAAAATGCCTGGCCGAACAGGAGCTTAATAATTGCCTGCTGGAATTGCTCCGGGGAAATGGAGAGAACAGGGAGTTAGAGGAACGGTTTGAAGCCTTGGTTTCTTTTCTGAAAGCTCCCGGTTCGGCAGCCCTGCGTGATGAGGCTGAAAAGTACCTGGCCGAAGGTAAACAGGTTAGAGTGAAGATAAACCTGGAGACTGATGAACCCAGTTACGAGCTTATAGTCGAGTAAACAAAATTTTGGAGGTATTCGGATGAGGTACGCTGTACCAGTAAACGGCGGTATGGTATCGCTGCATTTTGGTCACTGTGAGCATTTTGCTTTGATTGATGTTGACGAGACGAAGAACGAGATTATGAAGAGTGAGCTTGTCGCCTCACCGGGGCATGAACCCGGCTTACTTCCCGCGTGGCTTGCACAGCAGGGCGTTAATGCGGTGCTGGCGGGTGGGATGGGTTCCCGTGCCCAGGGGCTTTTTCAGCAGAGTAATATTAAAGTCGTTATTGGGGTGGCGGAAAGTGACCCCGGGAAGGCGGTTCTGAGTTATCTGGAAGGAAAGCTGAGCACGGGTGAGAATATTTGCGATCACTAGGCGGCTAGATGGAGGATAGATTGATGGTAGGACATGAAGATATAAAGCTGAGTCTTGGGCAGGTGATGTTACCCGCCGTCAAGCGCAGCATAGTTGATATGAATCTGGTACGTGACATTAGTGTTTCGGATGGTACGGTGAAAATAGAACTGGCATCGGCTGCCCTGAATACGGGCACGCAGGACTGGGTCAAGACTAAGGTGATGGAAGCCACGGAGAAACTACCGGGTGTAAATGGGGTAGAGGTGAACTTTGTGGAAGCCGTGCCCAAAGACATAAATGATATCGGCCATGTTATCGCCGTGATGAGCGGCAAGGGCGGGGTTGGCAAATCATTGGTAGCCGGTCTCATCGCTGTGGCGCTGAAGCGTGACGGCTATGAAGTGGGTATACTGGATGCGGATATAACCGGCCCCAGTATTCCCAAGATGTTCGGCATTGATTACCGTCCCATGGGCAGTGAAACCGGTATAATTCCCGTGCCCTCCCGGTCGGGTATTGAAGTTATGTCCATTAACCTGCTCCTGCCCAACCAGGATGACGCCGTCATCTGGCGCGGACCACTGATTGGCAAGGCCATTACACAGTTCTGGGAGGAAGTGCTCTGGGGCAGACTGGACTACCTGGTAATTGATTTACCGCCGGGTACGGCAGACGCACCGCTCACCGTACTGCAGACACTGCCCGTTTCCGGGGTGGTGGTCGTCTTTACCCCGCAGGATCTGGTAGAGATGATAGTTAAGAAGGCGGTGAACATGGCGCAGAAGATGGATAAGCGCGTCTTGGGTGTGGTGGAGAATATGAGCTATCTCTACGTTCCGGAGATAGATAAGAAGATAGAGATATTCGGTAAGAGCCGTGCTGAGCAGATGGCTGAGGCAGCGCAGGCCCCGCTGCTCGGACAGCTGCCGATTGATCCGGAGATTGCCAGGCTCTGCGACGAGGGCGAGATAGAGCGCTACGCCAGTGATATCGTAGCCGCACTGGGTGGTGCTTTGAAACGGGCAGTTGAAGCTGATTCGGCTTAAAACAGGAACTGATGCTTTCATAACATCATAATTCCTCTATTCTTTAACACTGCTTCTCTTTATGGTAACCTGAACGGTTGCCATAAAGAGGTTGTCATTCCGGGGTTCTACCTCCGCTTTTTTCAGGGCATTAAAGAAACTGGTCCATAACTGGACTGTAGGTAATCTATGCCATTTACACGTCTGTTTTTATGTCCGGCGGTAATTTCGGATTTTATAATGACAATGGCCGTATCTTAACTGGATTTTAATATTTGATTGCTAAAATTGGCTTATAAGACAAGATAAAATCCAGTGAGAAAGGAGGTTAAAAGGAGATGGGAAGAAGAAAGAAGGTAATTATCGGTACGGTGCTCGCGGTGGTGCTGTTATGCGGCAGTCTCGGTGGTGTAGCCCTGGCTGCCGATGATAATGGCACTGACATGGAAGCCAGAGTTGACTCTTTCATAAATAAGGTATGTACGCTATATGAAGAGAAAACGGGCGGTCTGGATACCATTGATAATCCCGAGGCGCTAAAAGAAGCCCTGGGAGATGCCAGAGCCGAGATGCGGACTGAGGCAAGAGAAAACCGCACCCAGAAAATGCTGGAGGAAGGCAGAGTAACCGAGGAGCAGCTTGAAGCCTTTCAGGAGTGGATGGAATCCAGGCCGGAAGGACTTGAGCGCTTCCGGGCGAGGTTCGGTCATGCCGGCCGGGGCTGTTTCCCGGGCAATGGCAGGTTGCCTGCACCGGCAGAATAGTCAAGCACGTTCCTGTTAATAATACATAGCCCATTTAGCGAGCGAAGGGGATAAACAGTATCCCCTTCGCTCGTTTTCGTTTGCTTGGGCCATATGCCGTGGCTTAAATGTTAATATTTACTTAATATTTGTGCTATAACATATGGTATGGCAAGGTAGATTATAACGGCGGGTAAAATGGCTGGTAAAAGAGTTCTGGTGGTTGATGATGACGTAAAGACGGTGGAGCTGGTCAGGCTCTATTTGAACCGTGACGGCTACCGTGTCCTTGCCGCTTATGACGGCCGGGAAGCCCTGCGCCTCGCCCGGGAGGCACATCCCGACCTGATTGTTCTGGACATAATGCTGCCCGGTATAGACGGGCTTAGTATCTGCCGCACGCTCCGGGCCGAGTCTGACGTGCCCATTATAATGCTTACTGCCCGCACCACGGACCAGGACAAGCTCGACGGACTGGATACGGGCGCCGATGACTATGTGACCAAGCCGTTCAGTCCCCGGGAACTGGCAGCCAGGGTAAGGGCCATACTCAGGCGTCTCCCCGGCGAGAGAGGGCCGGCTGAGATTGACTACGGCGGGCTAAAGCTGAATTTTATCAAGCATCAGGCTATCCTTGACGGCAGGACGCTGCCGCTCACCGAGGTTGAGTTCAAGTTGCTGGGTGTATTTACCAGAGAACCGGGGCGGGTCTTCAGCCGGGCCGAGCTGATTGCGAAGGCCTTCGGCCACGATTTCGAGGGTTTTGACCGTACTATCGACGTTCACATTCTGAATCTGCGCCGTAAAATGGAACCGGACCCCGGTCACCCCCGCTACATCAAGACCGTCTACGGGGCAGGCTACAAGTTTAACGAGGTGCCCGGTGTTTCATAGTCTTCGTGTCCGCCTCATGATTGCTTTTACCCTGGTAATACTGGTGGCCGTGGGTGCGGTATACTTCTTTGTCAGCCAGACAACTGTTGGTGAAATACGCCAGTACGGGGCGCGCGTTGCACAGGCACGCTTGGACCGGGTGGGGTTTGAGCTGTACCGTTACTACCACCAGCACGGAAGCTGGGAGGGGATCCATTACTATATCGAGCAGTGGGGCAGTCTCTACGAACAGAGGATAATACTGACCAATACCAGTGGCGTGGTAGTCGCTGATTCTGAGGGAGAACTATTAGGCGAGTACTACCATTCCGATATATCGGGCACACCCATATCACCGCCCCGGGCAGGACGCAGTGCGGGTATTTTATACATCAGCCCCGAACCACATGCCGAATTCCCGGCACCCATGAGCCTGTTCCAGGCGATAAGCCATTTTCTCCTCTGGGGTGCGGTAATGGCCATTGCCATTGCCTTTTTATTTACCTTCTTCCTGTCGCGCCGGATTTCGGCGCCGGTGAAAGCCCTTTCCCTGGCTGCTGGAAGACTGGGGGAGGGGGACTTATCACAGCGGGTAGAATCACGGGACAGGGGTGAGATGGGAGAGCTCGCCCGGTCTTTTAATGCTATGGCTGGCGAACTGGAGCGCGCCGAGCAGCTGCGGCGCAACATGGTTGCCGATGTAGCTCACGAGCTGAGGACACCGCTATCCAATATCCGGGGCTATCTTGAAGCTATCAGCGATGGAGTAATAAAGCCCAGTGCGGCTAATATAAAGTCTCTCAATGAAGAAGCGGGCCTGCTGTCACGGCTGGTTGAAGATCTTCAGGACCTGAGTCTGGCTGAGGCGGGTGAGCTAAAAATGGTTTGCCGTGAGGAAGATATCGCGGCCTTGATTGAACGGACCGTGGCGGCGGTGCGAAATCAGGCAGCGGCCAAGGGGGTAACGGTATCTGTTGACCTGCCGGAGGGGCTACCGCCGGTTAATATTGACAGCCACCGCATCAGCCAGGTGCTGCATAATCTCCTGGAGAATGCGGTTGTTCATACCAGCCGGGGTGACAGTATAACCGTGGTCGCCAGGCAGTGTGACAAAGGGGTAAAGGTAAGTGTTACGGATACCGGTGAGGGTATCAAGGCCGAGGACCTGCCCAATATATTCGGGCGCTTTTACCGGGTAGACAAGTCCCGTGCCCGGGCTACCGGAGGCACCGGCCTGGGACTGACTATCGCCCGCCGCTTCGTGGAAGCACACGGCGGTAAAATAGAAGTCCAGAGCGAGCCGGGCAAGGGCAGCCGCTTTACCTTTAGCCTGCCCGCTTCGCCAGTGTCAAAAGCGTAACGGTTTGAGGTTAACAATTGCTTTATATTTATCTGGCATAGTGTATATCGTAGGCTGGTCATTTAAGTAGCGAAAAAAAATCGTATAGTAGCAGGTGAAATCAATGAGGGTGCTGAAGATATTTATAACGGTTCTCATAATAACCGGGCTGGTGGCAGTGGCGGCGGGCTGTGGTTCCGGTTCAACGGTAGAAGATGAGCCGGAGAGCCAGCTGGTAGCGGTCGAGCGGGGTAACCTGACGGTGGAAGTCACTTCTGTCGGCAATCTGGCGTTATCTCTTAAGGAGGATATCGCTTTTGAGACGGGCGGTTATGTGGAGGCAGTACTGGTGGAGGCGGGAGATACCGTTCAGGAGGGCCAGGTGCTGGCGAGTTTGGATACCACCTCGCTGACACGGACGGTGCGGATAGCGGAGCAGTCGGTGCGGACAGCGGAGATAGACCTGGAGAAGGTTACCAATAGCTACAGAAAAATAACATATCCCTACGACTACCGTACCTTCCAGTTTGATGTCCCCGAAGCCATGGCCCGTCTTACCGATGCCGAGCGTAATGTAAATGCGGCCGTTGAGGCTATGCATGAGCTGGGCATGAGCCGGGAGCAGTACAGCTGGCAACAGTACTGGGAAGTCTGGGACGAGCTGACCGAAGCCCAGGACGAACTGGCTTTAGCCCGGGCGGCGCTTATCCGGGGAGAAGGACAGGACGTTTTCCAGCAGGGCATTGTTCCCCTGTCAGACTACTGGACGCTCCGGGCGGCACAGCTCGATATGGAAAAATACCAGGTGGCGCTGGAGAAAGCTATAGATGCCCTGGATATAGCCATGGAAGAGATGGGAAAAGCAGTTGTGGTCGCTTCTTTTGAAGGTTTTGTTACTGTGGTTAATGTTGAGGGTGGTGACGAAGTGATGAAGGGCACCGTAGCCGTGCAGCTGGCTGACCCCAGCAAGTTTGAGGCGGATATACTGGTAAGTGAGCTGGATATCATGCAGATACGCCTCGGGGGTGAAGCCTGGGTGGAGGTAGATGCCATGACGGGCATGAGCCTGTCGGCCGAGGTTACCCATATCTCGCCAACGGCTACCATTCAGTCGAGTGTAGTGAACTATCAGGTGAAGGTGCAGCTTCAGTCGCTGGAGGAGTTAACTCAGGAAAGGCAGGCTGCCAGGCAGGAGATAGCGGACAGCATAGCTCAGGGAGAGATTCCCGAACGGCTGAGGCAGGCCATTGAAGAGGGACAAATCACCCAGGAACAGGCTGAGGCCATGATAAGCCAGATGCAACAGACCCAGGCCGGTCAGCAGAGCCAGGTGCCGGTGCTCTCAACTGAAAATGTACAGCTTCGTGAGGGACTTACCGTCACGGTGAATCTGGTGGTTGACGAGAGGACGGACGTGCTGCTCATACCCAACCAGGCGATTACCTACCGCGGTACAGAGGCGTATGTAGAGGTGGCGGCAGACGGCACGACTGCTGAGCGTGCCATAACTACCGGTATCAGCGACTGGCAGTATACTGAGGTAACGAGCGGGCTGAGCGAGGGCGAACAGGTGGTCGTACCGGAAGGAACGGTTGTTACGGCTGCGACCTCCCAGCAAGGACCTCATGGAGGCATGTTTGTAATGGGAGGCCCGGCCCGATGATAAAGTTACAGGATATAACCAAGGTCTATCCCATGGGCAAGAGGGAGCTTGCCGTACTGCGCGGTATAACCCTGCATATTAAAAAGGGCGAACTGGTCGCTATTATGGGCCCCTCCGGCTCGGGTAAATCCACCATGCTCAACCTGCTGGGCTGCCTGGATAAACCGACTTCCGGCAGCTATTTGCTGGAAGGCAGTGAAGTGAGCAGTCTCGGCAGCCGGGAACTGGCGGCGATAAGGAGCCGGAAGATAGGTTTTATCTTTCAGACCTTCAATCTGCTGCCCCGGCTCTCGGCGCTGGCGAATGTAGAGCTGGGTATGAGATATGCCGGCGGTGTTGACCGGCAGCGTGCCCTGGAGGCACTGGCGCAAGTCGGCCTCTCCGAGCGGGCTACTCACCGTCCTACCGAGCTTTCGGGAGGTGAGCAGCAGCGGGTGGCTATCGCCCGGGCTCTGGTGAAGAACCCGCCTCTGATTCTGGCGGATGAACCTACCGGTAATCTGGACAGCAACTCCGGAGAGGAAATAATCTCTATTCTTACTACGCTGCATGCCGAGCAGGGTAGTACCCTGCTTATGATTACTCATGATGCCGGTATTGCTAACCATTGCCAGCGCATTATTCATATCAAAGACGGCCAGGTGATGGCGGAGGAAACGGCATGAAAAAGTGGCTTGAACCTCTGTCAACCGCCTGGGTAGGGGTCGCCACCCATAAGTTGCGCAGCTTTCTAACCATCCTCGGCATCGTGATTGGCGTAGCCGCCGTAATCAGCCTCATGGCTATCGGCAAAGGGGCTACCGAGGATATTCTGGCGCGTATCGGCAGTATGGGGTCAAATTTGATTACGGTCAGTCCCGGGGCAACTGTCGGTTTCGGGGGCATAAGGGGCGCCGGCGGTAGCGTACAGACTCTTACCCAGGAAGATGCCGATGCCATACGCGAGCAAATTGACTACATATTGGCAGTATCTCCCACTTATGGCAGTAACCTCCAGCTGGTAGTCGGTGGTGAGAATATGAACTCGCGGGTCACCGGCGTTACCCCGGATTACCGAGAGATTCAGAATTTGGAGATTGCCAGCGGTGCCTTCTTTACTGAATACGATTATCAGCGTGGGGCAAAGGTAGTTGTGCTCGGTTCCAATGTAAAAGAGACTCTGTTCGGAGATGTTAGCCCCATAGGACAACAAATACGAATGGGTACCAATATAGTACGCGTTGTCGGCGTTATGGAGAGCAAGGGATCCGGTTTCGGCTCGCCGGACGATGCTATACTGATGCCGCTGACGGCCATGCAGCAGATGGTGGCCCAGCCCCGGACGGTACAGGGCGAGCGGGTAATATCATCAATATCACTCGCGGTAACTGACGAAGAGCAGACAGATTATGTCGTTGACGAAATCACCACGCTGCTCAGGACGCTGCACCGGCTGGGCCCCAACGTAGAGAATGACTTCACCGTTACTTCCATGCAGGAGATTACCGAGATGATCACCGAGGCGACGGGCACCATGACGCTGTTGCTGGGGGCCATTGCCGCCATTTCGCTGCTGGTAGGCGGTATCGGTGTGATGAATATTATGCTGGTCTCGGTGCTTGAACGGACCAGGGAAATAGGCATCCGCAAGGCA
>CAYYQY010000030.1:0-22274 GCA_964473905.1 uncultured Dehalococcoidales bacterium
TTTTAAGAGCAAAACCCGACCTTAGCTACCTGTCCAAATTTCGGGGACCACCTCAATACTGACCTATAAAGGGCGTAACGAGCTATACGAAAAATATAACCTTACGGCAGCACCAGCCGTGGTCGTCGGAGACCTGGTCAGGATTATGGGCATCTGCCCCAGTAAAGAATCTCTGATCTCCGCCCTTAAAGAGGCCGGCCTGGAGTAGGCAGATACTGGAAAACGTAACCGCCACTGCTCCGCGAGACGGGGCTGGCGGTTACGCCTGTTTAATCAAATTCATTCAGATTACACCCAGCAGATATCCAGAGATACGGGGCGAATCTCTCAAGCTCATTACATGGTGGGCGATACTGGATTTGAACCAGTGACCTCTGCGATGTCAACGCAGCGCTCTAACCAACTGAGCTAACCGCCCCTGCTTAAATCTATCATACAAAGTATCTGGCCAATCATCAACCGATCATCTATCAGCAGATTACTATAGAAGATGACCCCCGTTTTACCGGTTCCCGTAAAGACTAGCCTTTCGGCTTATGATTACCAATAATAGCAATCTCAATACGCCTGCCACAGCCGGGACAGGTTAGATTGAGACCAATCGGCTGGCTCATTACCCGCTCGGCGGCAGCCGTAATAACTGAATCCATATTATCCAGACGCTGGTCCAGCATTTCCAACCGGCTTTTAATACGTTCGACATCCTGCTGCATACTGCCCTGCTTATTTTTTTCTTTGTCAGACAAACGAACGTCTCCCCTCAATTATGCCAAGCTAATTATATATGCTAACAGATATCATGTCAAAGAACGGCCACTTGCATAGTGCTCCATATTACCTGCTACTCAGCAACTATCTTGACCAATCACTGCGAAACATATAATATTGATGGCACTAAAAGGCAGTAACTTATACCCTTTGTAATTACTGTAATATGTTTTAAGGAGGTACGCCGATGCCTGAAGTAGAGATAGGCAAAATATCTGACTTTTTTGCGAGACCTGTAGTAGCCGGCATCAACCTGACGGCGCCCCTAAAGGTGGGCGATAAAATCCACATTAAGGGGCACACCACTGACCTGGAGCTAACCGTGGCTTCAATGCAGATTGACAATGTTAACGTTGCGGAAGCTAAAGCAGGAGATATTATCGGAATCAAGGTTAGTGACCGGGTGAGAGGAGGCGATATCGTACACAAAATCACTGATTAATTTTATGTTAAAGCCACAATTTCTGAAGAACCCCAAACTCTACCGGCTGCTGCTGGATGTCAGATAACCGCAGTTATTTATCCGGTGATGATGAGTTTTGTTCACTCGCAACACTTCGTGGCGAGTGTAATTCTTTATACCGCCAGTACGGCGCACTCAAAGATAAAGCCCACCTGCTACTCATTCCCGGTAGAATACGGCTAGGCAATACTCTTCATGAGATTCGCCATTTCAATGGCTTCTTCCGCAGCCTGGAAACCGCGGTTCCCCATCTTGGTCCCGGAGCGCTCAATAGCCTGCTCCAGTGTATCGGCAGTGATAATACCGAAGATAACGGGTAAACCTGCGTCCAGGCCCACCTTGGCAATACCCTTGGTTACCTCGGACGATATATATTCAAAGTGAGGGGTCCCTCCGCGTATCACGGCACCCAGACAAATAATGGCATCAAACCTCCTGGTTTCAGCCAGCTTCTTGGCTACCAGCGGAATCTCAAACGAGCCAGGCACCCAAGCCATCTCAATATCTTCCTGGCTCACCCCGTGACGTATTAAAGCGTCCTGGGCACCGTCTATCAGCTTCCTGGTAAGAAATTCATTAAAACGGGACACAACCAGACCAAACTTAAGTCCTTTCCCTAGGAGCATGCCCTCAAAACTCTGGCCCATTATTGCCTCCTTTTTATTAATTCGTTGTCAACCGCGCCTGCCGGTATATACTCCCGGTCTTAAAGATAACTATGTCGCATGCCAGTGCTATTTCTAGTTTATATCCACATCCGGTATTCCCAGGATATGCCCCATCTTTTCCTGTTTCGTTTGCAGATAACGCCTGTTGTACTCATGCGGATGAATTATTATGGGTATCGTCTCCACAACTTCAATCCCGTAGCCCTCCAGACCAATCACTTTTTTAGGATTATTAGTCATTAAACGGAGACGGTGGATACCTATATCTGCCAGTATCTGCGCACCTATTCCATAGTCACGCAAATCGGGGGCGAATCCCAGTGCTATATTAGCTTCAACTGTATCCAGACCCTGGTCCTGAAGAGCGTAAGCTCGTATCTTGTTATGACAACCGATACCTCTACCCTCTTGTCTCATATAAAGCAAAACGCCACGCCCCTCTTGCGCTATATTATGCATAGCCAGGTCTACCTGCTGACCGCAGTCACAACGGAGGCTGCTAAACACATCACCCGTAACACACTCGCTGTGTACCCGGACAAGTACCGGTTCTTCGCTTGATATATCGCCCATTACCAGAGCCAGGTGCTCATCGGGATCAGAATCGCTCTTATAAGCAAGGACGCTAAACTCACCGTATATCGTGGGCATTTTGGCGGAAGCTACCCGGCGTACCAGCTTCTCATTACGCCACCGGTAAGCTATAAGGTCAGATATCGTGACAATTTTTATCCCGAACTTTTCCGCAATTACCTCAAGCTCCGGTACACGCGCCATAGTGCCGTCCTCGTTCATAATCTCACAGATGACACCGGCTGGATACATACCGCCCAGACGGGCTAAATCAACTATAGCTTCCGTGTGCCCGGCCCTTACCAGCACACCTCCCTCTTTAGCACGGAGAGGAAACATATGACCCGGCTGTACCAGGTCATCGGTCTTGGATTGAGAGTCTATTATAGTCTTTACTGTTCTGGCCCTGTCCGCCGCCGAAATTCCGGTAGTAATCCCGTACTTGGCATCAACGGACACCGTAAACGCCGTAGAAAACCGTGAAGTATTTTCATTCGTCATCATGGGCAGTTTAAATTCATCAAGACGATTACCCATAACCGACACACAAACCAGACCCCTGGCATTTATCGCCATGAAATTAATAGCTTGAGGGGTAACCATCTCGGCCGCCATAGCCAAGTCACCCTCATTTTCCCTGTCCTCATTATCAACTATAATTACGAACTTGCCCGCTTTTATATCCTCAATAGCTTCGGCAACACTTGATATGGCCATATCTCTACCTCCCTGTCAAAAAGAAAAAACTTTTCATTACTAACTTTCCCAAAAGCCGTGTTCTTTTAGAAAATCGACCGTTACTCCGTTACGGCGTGCCTGTGTTAGCTGTTCTACATACTTGGCAATTATATCTACTTCCAGATTCACCAGGTCGCCTACCCGCCTGTTGCCTAGAACAGTATTCGTCCTGGTATATCCAACAATTGATACCTGAAAAGAGCGTTCGTCTCTGGATACTACCGTCAGGCTGATACCGTCCACGGCAATGAAACCCTTCTCCACCACGTATTTCATTACCTCATCCGTTGTCTCTATTTTAACCAGCATGGCCGCGCCGTTCCAGTCTAGAGAGACTACACTGCCGGTAGCATCAACATGCCCCTGTACAAAGTGACCGCCAATCTGCCCCCCTACCAATAAAGGCCGCTCCAGATTTACCATGTCGCCGGCAGATAGAGTCCGTAGCGCGGTACGCGCTACGGTTTCCGGCATGACGTCAACGGTAAAAGAATCCTCATTATAATCTATGACCGTCAGGCAGGCACCATTCACAGCTATACTCTGCCCCAGCTCCATCCCCTTTACCACCATACTGGCACCTACCATGAGTTTCGCCGGTTGCAGCGATACAATTCTGCCCACCTCTTTTATTATGCCGGTAAACAAGACGACACCGCCCTTTATATTAAATAGCCGGTGACCATCAGGTCATTTCCTGATTTTTTCACCTGGAACCGCTCCAGTTTAAGCGAGTCTATTATTCTATCAACACCCTTGCCGCCAACTGCGGTCCTGGCCTCTTCACCACCAATTATTATCGGCGCTATAAAAGCGATGACTTTATCAACAAGCCGGTAATCAAAGAGCGAGCCGATAAGAATACCGCCACCTTCTACCAAAACACTGGTAATTTGCCGCTCACCCATCACCTTGAACAGACGGTCCAAATCTACACGCCATTCTCTGGTGGGTAACTCCAGAAGTTCCGCGCCAACTTCAGCAAAGGCCGCTCTCTCTTCCGGTGTTACTACTCTACCCACCGCTACCAGTGTCTTCCCCGGCTCTTTGAATACAAGTGAATTTAACGGTGTACGTCCCTTACCGTCCACTATTATCCTCAGTGGTTGTTTCTTGGCAGTTCCCCCTCTGCCGCCACATGTCCTCGCCGTAAGATGAGGGTCATCAGCCACCACGGTATTAACGCCCGCCATTATGGCATCATTAATATAGCGCAGATTGTGAACATACCCTCTGGCTTCTTCACCGCTAATCCACCGGGAATCGCCGCTTCTGGTAGCTATTTTCCCATCCAGACTCACGGCAAACTTCACCGTTACGAAGGGCCTTCCAGTGGTAATATACTTGGTATAGGCTTCATAAATCTCCCTGGCGTCTGCTTCGTGTTCACCGACAACGGTCTTAACGCCAGCTGCCTCCAGCTCCTTCAGACCCTTACCGCAAACGAGAGGGTTGGGGTCAAGCATAGCCATATGTACTTCGCTGATACCGGCTTCAATAAGCGTCCCCGTACAGGGCGGGGTCCGGCCGTGATAACAGCATGGTTCAAGGGTAACGTATAAGGTTGCCCCTCGTGCTTCACCAACTGCCTGCTCAATAGCAACTATTTCAGCATGGCTGGAACCCGGTGGCTGGGTATAGCCCTGCCCCATGATGGCCTCATTCTTGACTATCACCGCCCCTACCGCCGGGTTAGGGCTAACCTGTCCCAGAGCCAGCCTGGCCAGTGAAAATGCGTGCTCCATATAGTCCATATTATAGCCATTCTAGCATCTACTCTGGAAAAAGTGCAACAATAGCCAACTCACGCCACATAGTTGCCACGGAGCTTACCAACAGGACACCTGTCAAGGAGAGACAGAACCGGTAATGGCAGTAAGTCCGGTGAACCCTGGAAATATATCAACGTTTGGTATATAATTCTTATTTAAGAAGTGAAGGAGGAGTGAACCAATGAAATCACTTGTCCGCGACATTCTGGTAACCGTGGTAATAGCCATAGGTATTTTTATCCTGTTACAGACTACCGTACAGATTTCCGTAATAAACGGCCATAGCATGGAACCAAACCTGGATGACGGTCAGCGGTTGCTGGTGAGTAAGGCAAACTACATCTTTGACGACCCGGATACCGGAGATATTATCGTATTCAGTCCGCCCTTGGATCCGAAAGGTACACCTTATATCAAGCGCGTTATTGGCTTATCCGGAGACACTGTAGAAATAAAGATGGGTAAAGTCTATGTTAACGGGGCCCCCGTTGACGAACCGTATATATCGGAACCGCCCAACTATACCGTAAAAGAGAAAAAAGTCCCCGAAGGTGACTATTTTGTCCTGGGAGATAACCGCAATAATAGCAACGACTCTCATAATGGCTGGACGGTACCGCGCGAAAATATTATAGCCAAAGCCTGGCTTTCTATCTGGCCGCCGCAATCGTGGGGGCTATTACCCGACTACTCCTTGGATTAGAATCTATCGGCTAATAGCGGTTACTGAATAAAGATTACTATGTCAGAACAAGGCAGTTCCAGTATTAAAGAGATTTTCCAGAAATCCGGAGCTATACTGGAAGGTCACTTCCTGCTTGCCTCGGGGCTTCATTCTCCAATCTACTGGGAAAAATTCCGGGTGCTGCAATACCCCGCCTACACCGAGCAGCTATGCGGTATGATAGCCCAGCATTTCGGGGGGCAAGGTATCCAGGTAGTAGCCGGCCCCACCACCGGCGGCATTATTCTCGCCTTTGAAGTCGCCCGCAAGCTGGGCGTACGCAGTATATTCGCCGAAAAAGATGATAGCGGCAAGCGTTCTTTCCGTAGAGGCTTCGTTTTGAGACCCTGTGAACGGGTACTGGTAGTAGATGATATCCTGACAACCGGCAGTTCCGTACGTGAAGTTCTGTCGGCGATAGCCCAAAAAGAGGCTGTATTAACAGGTATCGGCGTGCTGGTTGACCGCAGCGAGCAAGAGATGGATTTTGGTGTGCCTCTCTTTAGCTGCTACCGCTCCGTTACGCCCACTTATAGCCCGGATATCTGCCCGCTATGCGCTAAAGGCATACCACTGGTACGTCCCGGCAGTAGTCAGCCTATTTGAAAATAGACAACCCGGCTGAACCTTAATAAAGCTGTATTTACAGCTTTGGTGAAGTTGTTGTAAAATACGAGCTAGCAGTAATATACTGTGCTATTTATCAAAATCTGGATATCTATACGATAAGTTTTTAAGTTTTATTATCGCCTTAATTATTATATTTTATATTCCTATGAGGCTTTTTTTCTACCGGGAGGCTTCGGTATTAATCCGTGTATGCATAGCTCACACAGTATACCGACTGAAGCGCCATCCCGCGCCAGGTTATGAGCTATTCAATATAGCACTGACTTTACAGCTTAATTACTAGGGAGCGATTAGCCATGCAAAACGGTAGCAGCGACACTTCAAGCCTCGAATATCTTTTCCATCCGAAATCTATTGCCATAGCCGGCGGTGCCTACCGCCAGCTTTACCTTGAGGCTCTGCTCTATGCCGGTTTCAAAGGGCGTATATACCCTCTGAGCCGCGATGCCGGAGAGATTAACGGGCTTAAGACCTATCACAGTATAAAGGACATCCCGGATACGGTTGATTACGTCATATCGGCCATACCGGCCTCGGCCACGCCGCAACTTATAGAAGATTGTGCCCTGAAAGGGGTAAAGGCGATTCACATGTTTACCGCCGGTTTCAGCGAGATATCCGATAAACGGGGGCAGAAGCTGCAGTCAGAAATAGTAGCTATTGCCCGGCAAAAAGGCATCCGTATTATCGGGCCCAACTGCATGGGGCTGTATTGCCCGAAGACCGGATTATCCTTTCACCCCGATGTCTCCAAAGAGAGCGGCTCGGTAGCCTTTCTTTCCCAGAGCGGCGGTAATGCCATATGGATTATCCGCGAGGGAAATACCAAGGGCATTAACTTCAGCAAGGTAATAAGCTACGGGAACGCATCTGACCTCAATGAAATAGACTTCCTGGAATACCTTACCCACGACCCGGACACGGAAGTTATCACCGTATATGTTGAGGGTGTCAGTGACGGGCCCCGTTTTTTTAAGACTCTAAAAGAGGCTGCTAAGGTTAAACCGGTTATATTATATAAAGGCGGCACCACCGATATCGGTACCAGGGCGGTTGCCTCCCACACCGGGGCTCTGGCAGGCTCGGAAAGAGTCTGGTCGGCGCTGATAAAACAGGCCGGCGCCATCCAGGTATACGGTATGGATGAACTGCTGGATATGGTATTACTTTTCAGATATATGTCACCGCCTAAAGGAAAAGCCACGTGTGTGATTGGCATTGGTGGTGGTAACAGCGTTTACGCTGCCGACGTCTGCGCCAATGCCGGTCTGGAGGTACCGCTGTTACCACCGGCAACTAGAGGTAAGCTCAACGATATATACTCTTCTGAAGCGGGAGCCAGCTTCAGAAATCCCATTGACATGTATTTTGACCGCTGGGACCTGGCTAAGGATACCATTAAGTTGGTGGACGCCTGCAAAGAAATCGATTTGATTCTTATACACCTTACTTTCGGCTGGAACCCGCGATACGAGAAACGGATAGTTAAACCATACGTTGATCTCTGCACCAGTATACGCCGCGAGCTAACCAAGCCGGTGGCTGTTTCCCTGCAGGTATTCGGGCTGGCCAAATACGACTCCATCACCTTTGATTCGGAGGCCTCGCTCTACGATTCCGGTTATCCGGTGTTTACCTCCGTCGTTAAAGCGGCTCAAGCTACCAACCGTTATTGCAACTTCCATAACCGGCCTGAAATCAAGTCTGCCTAGCTTCGACCAAACTCCCGTGCCAGCTTCGCCGTGCCGATGTAAATCATCACCGGTCTGCCATGGGGACACGTATGAGGTATATCCTTTCGCTCCAGCTGACGCACCAGTTCGCGCATCTCGGCAACGGTTAATTCCTGCCCTGCCTTTATGGCAGCGTGGCAGGCCATAGAGGCAGCCACTTCTTCCGTTCGGCGCATCTCGTCTCCGGTGCCCAGGAAGTCAAGTAACTGTCTTAACAAACCCATCCAGTCCTTACTGTTTAGCAGCAGGGGTACAGTGCGCACCAGGCAGGTTCTAGTGCCAAAAGGTTCAACACTGAAACCATATTCCGCGAGCGTTTGCCGGTGTGCCTTTACCAGCTCTCCCTGCCCCGGCTCAACCTCAATAGTTACCGGTTCCATTAACCCCTGGACTTCTATTTCTTTTCGTGACCTCTGCTCTTTTATCTTTTCAAACAGTATGCGCTCATGAGCCGCGTGCTGGTCAATGATATAAATACCGTCAGGCCCTTCGGCTACTATATAGCTGTTTAAGAGCTGCCCCAGTACCCGCAGTAACGGTAGGCCAGATGGAGACGTTTCGGTAGCTGCTTGCTGTCCGTCAATATGGTTGATACTGGCAGAGGATGGCTCGAGCAACCTGGCACTGTATACAGCTGGCGTGTCCGCTCTGTATGTAGCGGTTATGTCGCTAATGCCGGGGGTTGGCATTAGCTCCAGAAGAGCCTGGCGTACTGCCTTCTCCACTGCGGAAAATATGCCCCGCTCGTTTTTGAATTTCACTTCCGCCTTGGACGGGTGAATATTGACGTCAATATCCCCCGGCACTACAGCGATATTTATAATGGCTATAGGGTGTCTGCCCTCCATGGCCAGTCCCCTGTAGCCTGCTTCTACCGCCCGTGCCAGCAAACGGTTCTGTACCCAGCGCCGGTTTATAAAGAAGTGAAGATATCCCCGGCTGGAACGGCTTACCGTGGGGGTACTGGTTAAACCATGTACCAGCGGAGCCGTTAATACCGACTCTTTTAATTGAACACTGCTTTCATATTCCCTATCGCCGACTGCCAGCATGTTGCGAGCTACATCAAGACCGTAAATCTGGGTAACGCTGTCTATCAACTGGCCGCTACCCTCGGTCCTCAAGGTTACCCGGTTATCTATAGTCAACGTAAACCGTACCTCGGGAAAAGCCAGCGCGTACATACTCACGATGCTTGCTATATGACTGTTCTCCGTAGCCGGCGACCTGAGAAACTTTAACCTGGCCGGTACTTTCCGGAACAGGTTTCTCACCGTGACCGTGGTACCGCGTGAGCGTCCCTGTGTCTCCCGCCGGGTAACGGCACCATTGGTTAAAATGATGTGCGTACCGGCATCTTCTCCGGCGGGACAGGAGCTTACCTCCACCTGGGCTACCGAAGCTATGCTGGGCAGCGCTTCACCGCGAAAGCCAAGCGTCAAAATAGAATCCAGGTCCTGGAGGCTGTCTATTTTGCTGGTAGCATAACGGTCAAAGGCGAGTTCCACCTCCGGTGATGGTATGCCTGTCCCGTCATCGATGACCCGGATGAGACCCAGCCCGTTATCCCTCACTTCAACCGTAATCTGATGCGAGCCGGCATCCAGTGAATTCTCAATGAGCTCCTTCACCACGGAGGCCGGCCTTTCCACCACTTCGCCAGCCGCTATCCGGGATATAACCACTTCATCCAGTAGCTTTATGGGCATTTTGTGTTTATGATATGCTCCCGCTCAGTCTATTTCCGGCAGCTGTATCCATTTACGCAGGATAATACAGCAATGAATAATAGTTACTCCACTTTTTCCAGGGTAGCGTAGCTCAGCAGCAGCCTTTTAATCCCAGCCCCGGTAAAGGCCACCACCACCTCACCATCATCTTTAACCGGCTTACAGCTTACCACTATCCCGTCACCAAAGGTAGCATGGCGAACGCGGTCGCCGGTCATTATTTCTATATCATTATTCATTTTACCCGCTGGCCCTTTATCCGGGGAATAGATGCTCTTTACGAGCTGAGGCTCGCCACTTTCCCAGAAACTGCCGCTTTTTATCAGATGCCTTGGAATATCGCCCAGAAACCGGGAGGCGTCTCTTGACTGGCTGCTGCCCATCAGGCTGCGGCGAAAGGCGTGTATGAGATACAACCTTTCTTTGGCTCTGGTCACGCCCACGTAGCACAGCCGTCTTTCTTCCTCCATCTGCCCCGGGTCGTCAAATGATCTGATATGGGGTAAAATCCCTTCCTCCAGACCGACGATAAATACCACCAGATATTCCAGCCCCTTAGCCTGATGCAGAGTAATCAGAGTTACCGCGTCCAGGCTTGCATCAATACCATCCACATCGGAGACGAGCGCCACCCCTTCCAGAAAGGCGCTCAGTCCCGTCAGGGGCTCCAGATCACTATACTGCTGGACTACCGTGCGTAGCTCCAGTATATTTTCCCAGCGCTCCTCGCCACCCGTCCCGGCCAGCACGTAATCCTTGTAGCCCGACTGTTTTATCACCAGGTCAAACATGTCAACCAGATTAAGCTCCTGGCTCCGTCTCCCGAGCCCTTCAATGAGATTGACAAAACCGATGAGCGTGTTTTTTATACCGGACTTAAACGGCTGCTCATCACCCTTTAGCTCAGATAATAACTGTAACGACTGATACTCCGCAATACCCCTGGATTTTGCCCAGTCCGATAGTTGCTCCAGGCTTCGCTTCCCAATACCCCGCCCGGGTACATTTATCACCCGTAACAGGCTGACGCTGTCATAAGGGTTCTGTATCAGTCTGAAATAGGCAATAATATCCTTAATCTCACGACGTTCATAGAACCTGGTGCCGGCTACCAGTTTGTAGGGCACGCCGTATCTTATGAATGCCTCCTCAAGCGTCCTGGATTGGGCGTTGGTGCGGTACATCACGGCACAATCGCCACGGTGGACATCTTGCTCGCTTAACAGCCGTTCTATCTCGTTAACTACATACCTGGCTTCTTCCTGCTCGGTATAAACATCAACCACCGTGGTCAGCTCACCTGCCTCGTTCTCGGTCCACAGGTCTTTGGGCTTTCGCTTCTGGTTGGTCTCTATGATGCTGGATGCCGTCTCCAGTATCTTCTGTGTAGAACGATAGTTCTGCTCCAGCAATATCACCTTCGCTTCGGGATAATTCTTTTCAAAACCGAGTATGTTACCCACGTCGGCAAACCGCCACGAATATATGGACTGGTCCGGGTCACCTACCACGCAAATATTACGATATTTCCCGCCCAGTTTCTTTATCAGCTCATATTGAGTCAGGTTGGTATCCTGAAACTCGTCCACGAGAAGGTGCAAATATCTCTCCTGGTATTTACCCAGGATACCGGTATTTTCCCGGAATAGCTGTACTGTTTTCATTATCAAATCGTCAAAATCAAGGGCACTGCTTTCCGTAAGCAACTGCTGATAGCGCTCATAGACCCGGCCGACTACCTCCTTAAAGTAGTTATGGCCTTGCTCCATGTAGTCCCGGGGGGTTAAGACACTGCTCTTGGCGGCGCTGATGGCCGATATAATATTTCTGGGGGCGTACTGCTTGGGGTCCAGGCCGATGTCACGCAGACTGCGTTTTACCAGGCTGAGGCGGTCATCCTCATCGTAGATGACGAATGACGGGTTTATACCTATCGCCCGGCCTTCGCTACGCAGGATACGGGCACATATAGCGTGGAAAGTGCCAAGGGTAATGTTCCCCGTTGAGCTGCCTACCAGCCGCTGGACCCTGCTCTCCATCTCCCGGGCTGCCTTATTGGTGAAGGTAACAGCCATAATGCGGTGGGCATTGACACCGCATACCCTGATTAAATAGGCCACGCGATGGGCGATAACTCTGGTCTTGCCACTGCCCGGTCCCGCCAGTATCAGGACCGGCCCGTTTATAGCCTCTACCGCTTCCTTTTGCGCCGGATTAAGTTCTGCCAGAATATCCATTTATCTGTATCTATTATAACATTGACTGGGGGAAGTTCCCAAATAACAGCGGTAGTGGGTTACGCGGCTAACAGAGAGGTTATCTCTAGAATAAGCCCAGATACCAGTCCAGAAGACCGTATCCCCAGAGAAAGACAGCCATGGTGGCTACAGAAAGAAAGGGGCCGAAGGCCATGGCCTCTTTCCGCTTCCTGATTTTTAAAGCCAGTAAGAATATTGCTACGAGCCCACCACCCACTATAGCCAGCAATAGAGCTACCAGCACCATGGGAAAGCCGACCATCGCCCCTATTAAACCGGCCATTTTCACGTCCCCCCAGCCTATGCCTCCCCGGAATATGAGTGCCAGTACAAACATGGTGGCAAAACCAACACCCAGACCGATGAGCGAGTTAATAATTCCCGGCTCCGGAATAAAGATAGCGATAACCAGAGTAATGGCAATCACTGGATAGACCAACCGGTTCAGTATTAGCTTGTGCTCCAGGTCAATCACCAGTATGATTATGAGCACGCACCAGTAGAAGCTCATGACGCCCAGCTCCGGTGACAGACCATACCACCACCAGATAAGGGTAAACACCAGCCCGGTAGCGAGCTCAACCAACGGCGAGCGGCGCGGAATCGGTGACTGGCAGTACCGGCAACGCCCGCGCAGCCGGATATAGCTGAACACCGGTATCAGGTCTTTAATCGCCAGTCTGTGACCGCAGACTGGACAATGCGACCTCGGATGCACCAGTGAGCCGCCTGCCGGCAGGCGGTCTATACATACGTTTAAGAAGCTGCCGACCACCAGTCCTAACAGTGTAAATATAGCCATTTCATAACCCATTTCAAAATTCTGAACGTCATCTGTATTCAGGTCAATAGAACTTTATTCCCAGATGCAACGTTACCTATGCGCTATTTACTATGTATTTGCGGAGTAGGATACTGGACATTGTCTCTAATAGACAGGCAGCCCATACAGGTTGCGGCTAATAAAGTTAGCATCAAACTTTAAAAGGAAAGGAGGTGAAAGAATGAAAAAGCTAATAAAGCAGTTCCACTATGGCGAGAGGGGCTTCACCCTGATAGAGCTTCTGGTAGTAGTAGCTATCCTTGGTGTTCTGGCAGCTGTAGCCGTACCTAATGTGAGTAAATTCATGGGGAAAGGCCACGAGGAGGCAGCCCTGACTGAAACGCATAACGTTCAGACGGCGGTGCTGGCTGGCATGGCCGATGCTGAAGTTGGTTACATAAGCCATATAACAGAAGGTTTAACAGCAGATTTTGGTTCTGTAAACGGCGCTGATAATCCTCGCACGGACTGCGTTATCATAGTATCTGATAATGTCACTCACTATGTCGGCGATTATATTGTAGGTGGAGCAGACAGCGTTCAGGGTGCGTACACCATAAAGCGGGACGGCGAAGTCGACCTTGTTGCTTACCCGGGAATCTAGTAATCTGGACTTCGGGCAATAAATCCGCCAAGCTAGTAGCATAAAGCTCTGGCCAGAGATTTAAGCAAGGAAAAAGCTTACCAGCAAATTTCATTTCACCATCTTTGCTGGTAAGCTTTACATTTGGGTGGAGATGTTTAAGATTATTTTAGCGGGGTGATTATACTCTAACCTTACCGATTAGCTTTTCTACTTCTTCGCCGTTATTGCAGAAGGCAAACAGGTCATCCCAGCCGATGATACCTTTCAGATAGAGGTCAATCAGTGACTGGTCCAGATTCACCATCCCTATATCCGCATTGGTACGGATAACGTTGGGCAGTTGATAGAGTTTCCCCTCTCGGATGAGGTTCCTTACCGCCGGGTTAGCCAGCATAACCTCTACCGCAGCCACCCTGCCCCATTCATTAATCCTGGGTACGAGTGCCTGACACAGCACACCCACCAGTAATGAGGCCAGTCTGGTCTGTGCCAGATAACGTTCGTGAGGCGGGAACAGATCAATGACCCTTTCCATTGCCTGGGGAGCGCTCGGTGCATGACCGGTAGTGAGTACCAGATGCCCTGTTTCGGCTATGGTAAGTACGGCTGCCGCCGTTTCCAGGTCTCGCATCTCACCTACCAGAATTACATCCGGGTCCTGCCGCAGTACATGCCGCAGTGCTTCCTGGAAAGAGAGCGTATCCACTCCCAGCTCCCTCTGGGCGATGAGACAGTTTATGCTGGTATGTACGTATTCAATCGGGTCTTCAATGGTTACTATGTGCCGCTGCTCATTTTCATTCAGGTATCTAATCATGGCGGCCAGTGTAGTAGTTTTACCGCTGCCAGTCGGACCGCTAATCATTACCAGCCCCCTGGGTTTCAGAATGAGGTCACGGCATAAATCGGGCACTCCCAGCTCCTCAATGCTCGGTATATTTGGGGGTAACAAACGAAGTGCCATGCTGAGCGTACCCTGCTGCCAGGCTATATTACATCTGACCCGCCCCACACCGGTTAAAGTATAGCTTGAATCAAGCTCAAGCGTATCCTTAAAAACCTCTCTCTGCTCCGGGGTGGTTATCTGGATAAGTGCTTCATTCATGTCCTCAGCCGTTAACGGTAATGACTCATCGTCCAGTGATTGCAGCAAGCCGTTTATACGCACTATGGTCGGGCTGGATACGATAAGATGTACATCGGATGCGCCATGTAGTATCGCCGAGTTAAGCAGTGAGATTATATCCATACTGTCCCCTATTCTATAAGCGTAAATTTAAAGGTTACTCTTTCTCCCGTTTCCATCTCCAGACTGGTAACAACTACTTCTCTGAACCTTTCGCCGGCTCTCAAATCTCTGGCATACTCCAGTACGTCTTCCTCGTCAGGCCCGTTACCGTCTATTACCAGATTGGCATTGGAGTAACTGATTACCTCCAGCATCACCGTGTTCGGTAAGACGCGCAGTACCAGACCCAGCGCCACGTTAACCTGTGTGGCATCCCGTTCAAAATATCCAAGCGCCGCTTTATAGGCGGTGCGGGAGGCCTCGGCGTCACTTACCATATTTTCCAGCTGGGTGATTTCGTTCGTTTTCAGCTGTGCCTGCATCTTCTTTTGTTCCAGCACGATTTTGGCATTATCCAGTTCGGCATTTAACACCTGTACATCTGCCGCACTATTCCAAACCATAAAGCCCAGATATGCCAGCAGGCCGGCAGCCACTACTATACTGGCAACAGGTATATACTCGGATATGGAGCGCTGCCTGGGTTTATACTCATCCGGTAGGACATTGAAATTCACCAGCGATACTTGAGATTTAGACTTGGACGGTCCTATTTCCTTTAGGGCAAGGCCGATATTTACCATATATTTGTTAGACGGCAATTCCCCGGGGCACTCCAGTGGTGAGGATAGCGGCATAACCGTATAGCCCAGGTCTCCAGCCAGTTGCTCGTATTCCTGGGGGTGCTCCGCCAGTTCCCCGGAGATAAGTATGGGCACGCTGGTATCCAGGGGGCTATCCGCATGGCTAGAATTATAAAACTTCGCTGTCCGGTCAATTTCCCCTTTTATGGTAGTCAGTGTCCCCGGCCACGATTCCACCGTGTGGGGTAGCGAAAGAGTACGTATTAGCTGCGGAATCCTGTCCACTATCACCACGATGTCAATATCGGTCGGTTGAACATCGGCAATGATGGCAGTGTCGGTATTTGCCACCCGGGCCAGGGCCAGCGGTTTCAAATCCATGATGTAGGGGTCCAACCCGGCTAAACGTAGTGTCTCAATCATGGCATCAGCTACATTACGCGGGAAGGCAACCAGGAAAACCACCATCTCGTCTTGAGAAGTAGAAATCACCTGCCATGAAATATATAGCTTCTCCAGCGGTACCGGTATCACCCTTCCTGCTTCACGCGTTATCCCTTCCACCTGCAGCGATTTCGACAGGCGGGGTATTTTCAGTAACCGTGATATACAATGTAGGCCGCTCAGACCGGCTATCACCTTTCTGGCCTCAATTGACTGTTCAGCGAGCAGATGGCTAATCTTGTCGGCCACACTGGTTTTATCAATAACAACGCCATCTTTTACCAGGCCGGGTTCCAGCGGCAGGTCGGCCCAGTTCTCTATGCTCTTGCCACTGGTTACCAGTATTCTCAGGCTGGCATCATCCACATACACGGTAATAACATTTCCAGCCACAGCTAGTTACCTCCACACGTATATATGTACATATTAATGCGAGCCTTCGTTTGTGCCTCGTCCTCGGTCTCTTCTTCGCCATCACTTTCTTCGCGCACCTCTATCAGCAACGCTCGTACTGCGCCGGTGGGATATTCCTCGGTCCACTCGTTGATAAAGTCCACGATATCCTCAATATCACCCTCTACATTTATTATGACAGGCAGGAACATACACGATATCCCCTCTATGTCCGTGCCATTTGATGCACCGGAACGGAATTCTGAAACATGTACATCGTAATCTTCAGCGATGACCAGTAACGTGTCACAGGCTTCAATACTCTCTATTAACTGCAACAGGCTGGCCCGGGCACTTTTCAGCTTCGCTTCGGCAGTGGTCAGTTCCTTTTGCAGTTCTTCCGTCCGGCCTGAAAGATCTTCCAGGGAATATTTTTCCATCTGTAACCTGGTTATAACCAACTCCTGATTCAGCCGCTCTCTATCACTATTCTGCTGTGAAAGAGCCACTGCAAGGCTGACTGCCAGGATAACAACAATGCCGACACCTAAAAATAGCCAGCTCGTTCTGCTTAACTTCATAATGCAATTGCCCCATCTAGTTACTGGAATAGTTATACGTAATGATACCCATGCTATTCGGGGTCAGCCCGCCGACATTACTCCGGAAGGATAAAATGATATATACCAGGTTCCAGGAGTCTATGTCAGTTGTCAGCTCCACCTGTGCTGCGGTATCTCCCGGATTTACAATCGGGCTGGATACATTAAATGTATCTATATCCACGCCGTCTATGAACTCCCCGCCCAGACCGCTGCATTTACCATTCCACACATTATTAACCGGATTTACTGCGTCCGATAGATAGTTGTTGTTGAACTCCAGGTAATCGGAAGCATAGAAGTCATCACCCTCACCAACGAAACAGGTCAGTGCCGCCTGAGCGTCCTCCGGTGCCTCGAAACCCTCAATATCAAAGATATGCGAGGTACCCATATCAGCATAGAGGAAGTGGTCATAGAGAAAGAACTGATGGGCCTTCTCCGAAGGACTGTAATAGACAATTACCAGAGACCACCCGGCATAAGACCACTCGCTGCCGGTGGAACCGGTAACTCCGCTAACCGTGTAAGTGGCATTACCGGTGGTGGTAACCAGCCGCACCAGACTGGTTACATCTCTAAAACAGGAATATGAATAGTCTGGATAGTCATTTTCCAGAAGCCACCACTTTGATGCCGTTATCCCCTGGAAAATAGGGGTGTAATTGACCACGGCATATACCTGGGTACACTGGGGATAACCGGGGCCATCGTCATAGACCTTTATCCCTATTTGCAAATCATCTATTTCACTCCAGGTCCAGGTTTCTCCCGTATTCGGATTTACCGACCAGCTCTTGGAATATTCGTCCCAGCCAGCATTTCCAATCATATCTATCATGTCGCCGTAATAATTTGTTGAATGGGTGCGGGCTGCTATCTGCATTCTCATATCGGAGCATTCATTGTAATAATATGCCCGGCCGGTAGCATACACCGTTACACTGCTAATAGTACCGCTGCCCTCGCTATGATTCGCCACATTATATGTATCCAGCCTGGTGTATCCATATTTAGAATAGACATAGGTAGAACTGCCATCAGTCACCTGCTCATCAACACACTTGTAATTGGGGTAATCACCTGCCCGGTAGCAATTGGTATAGCTGCCGCTGCCGCTGGGTCTTAATATTTCATCTGCCGGGTCACGGGGCAGCTCTCCCAATACGGGTTGGCCTTGGTCGTTATAGTATACCGAATTTCCGTTTATCTTGAGGCCGACTGTCTTATCCGCCTCCATGCCACCGTCTCCCTCGCGCCATCCCGACCAGTACAGGTATGCCAGTGCTACTTCCCCGTCTTCAAAGATATTGGATATAATGGCGCTGCTTTCATCAAGCAATGTCTCTCGCTTTTTATCGCTGTTATTGTCCAGCATCAGGGTATTGCCCACCGCACGGTAGTCTCCCTGATACAGTGCACCACCGGTGTTAAAAATGCCACCCTCACCGACATATGTATAACTTTCTACGGTCATACTTTTGCCGGTAGTGTCGTCAGTTGCCGTCGAACTGTACTTGTATATATTACAGTCGGTATCCCAGGATAAGTAGACACTGCTATTCGTTGTTCTTGTCCACGAATAGCTGCCGTTCGCCTGCTGCCCAACCACTGATACGTTGAAAGTAAGCACTCTTGTTGCCGGGTACTCGGTAGCCGGCGCAAAACCGCCGCCCGAAGGTGGCTCCGGAGCTGGCAACTCAGTGAAATTTACAGCCGGGTCGAAATCCCAGGTGAGAGATTTACCGCCATGCCAGTCTAAACTGGCCGGATTGGAAGTAGTAATACCGGAACTGGTGCCGTTAACATAGTTAAACCCCGAGGGCAGCCACACTGCCACTCTATCAATAGGTAAATATCCCAGCGAACCGTCATAGCTGATTTGAACTTTATATTCGCCCGTATCTTCATCTATGATACCGCCGGTTGTGGTTAAGGATAGCGGCGGCGTGGTACCGTTTTCATCACTCTCCAGCCCCACCAGGGGCCAGACCTGCTTTACGCTAACCTCAATATTTTTATTATTTATCGCCTCGGGCAGGGAATACCCGTACTCCGTTTCATAGTCATAATCATCAATCGGTATCTGCTTTTCGTTGGTACGCCACAGGGCATCCTCTATGCCGGCATCAGCAGCATAGCTCAATGCTATTTTTCCCTCTTTACTGACGCCGGCTTGAAGTCCCGTACTCACATAGGCAAGCACTGGCGGAATAACGAGCCCGCTGAAAAGCAGTAGTATCAAGATGGCGGGGAGAACCATCCCCCCCTCATCTTTTATGTATTTAACCAGTAACTTTTTTAACCGTGTCATCCGCTTCAGCCTCTCTCGCCCGCTTTAGTCGGGCCTGGGGAGCACACTTATTACCCTGGTTTCGCTTCTTTCCTGAGCGCCCAGGCTTACCACAGCTTCTATAGTACAGTTGAAACTACCGTTTACATATTCACAGTAGGTCCTCTCCGTTTCCGCATTAATATACCGGGCTACAGATATAGTATCGGCGATACCACCGTTCACTGATTCATTCCGTTCCAGCCGTTTGAGCGAACTGCCCGACACATCCTCCAGTGAGTAGACCACCTGATATTTATCGCCACTGTCCCAATCTGTCCAGCAGACTATCAAAAAGTCGGGAGTCGAAAGATTGTCAGTAAATACGTCCTGAGCCCGGTGCACGTCACGCGTAATCCAGTAGGCCGCGTTCTGTACCTGGTCAATGGCGGTTATGTGCTCGTTACTGCGCTCCGCACCTGAGACTACCTGGTATATGCTCATCGTCGCGGCACAACCGATAATGGCTATAATAGCCGTAACGACCACCACTTCAATTAAGGTAGAGCCTCTCTCATCCAGTTTCATCTATTCACCTTGTAGTTCTCGTAGGTAATATCCGTATCTCCGTAATGAACAACGGCTGCTATAATCTTCTGAAGACCCTGGTCTTCATCAGCCGGCAGCGGCTCTCCGGTTACCGGATCCATCGGTAAAACTTGCACGGTCACCAAGTAACCGTCAGGAACAGACACCAGTTCATAGCTACCGTGGTCCGGATCGTTGTAATCTATGTAGTCACTGCTCTTTACCATCTCCATCTGGCTTATAGCCAGGCTTTGCATGGTAGTCCGCTCGTCGGCAATATAGGTCACCCTGTAGGCAGTGGCCACACCACTGGGAATGGCCGCAGCCACAATCCCCAGCAGAGCCAGAGCTATAAGTGCTTCGATGAGTGTCACCCCCCGCTCGGCGCTCTTTATTATCTCCAGTTTTTTTAAAGTGCTGGAGTATAGTTCCCTCATGCTCCACCGACTGAACAACCCGTCATACCTCCCCAATATTTCCCCTCACCACCGGAGTTACCGGCCGCAGGTTATACCATCTGCCCGTAGAGAGAGTACATGGCAGACACCATGGAAACAGCAATAAAGGCGACCACCAGACCGATGATCAGTGTCATGGCTGGCTGAATGAAAGATATCATACTGCTAGTCTTATCCGCCGCGTCCATCTCGTAACTTTCGGCTACGGCCATTAGCGTTACATCCAGGTTCCCGGTCTCCTCCCCGACCCTTATCATTTGCACCATCATTGGCAGAAAGAGGCGGTTCTTGTTCATGGGCTGGGACAAGCCTTCTCCTTTCATCATATCCTGCTGCACAATGGTAAGGGCTTCGGTAAATACCTTATTGCCGCTGCCCTGAATAACCAGCGACATTATCTCGGGCAAAGGTAAACCAGCACGAAACAGCAGGGACATACTGCGGCAACATCGGGCAAGCTCGTTAAGAAGATTAATACCCCCTAATAACGGCATCTTGAGAGATAGTTTATCCCACTGGTACTTCCCCGCCGGCGTTTTAATATAGGCAAATATCAACACCACCGCGGCCCCCAGTCCAATTAAAACATAAACACCGTTTGCTCTTAGCCCGTCAACCAGACTTATGAGCAATTTGGTGGCCAACGGCAGTTCTACGTTAAGTGAGCTGTAAAGATTGGTGAAAGTGGGTAATACGAAGGTTACCAAGACGGCTACTACCGCGATAGCCACTACGGCCACGATAATCGGGTAGGTTAGCGCATTTTTTACCGTCTTGGCCGAGTTAATATCCTGCTCCATATAATCGGCTATCTGCCGGAGCACTGTCTCCATACCGCCGGTCTGCTCCCCTACACTTAGCGAGCGGCGATAAACAGGAGGGAATACATCAGCATGCTTTTGTAGCGCAAACGATAGCCGATTGCCCCCGCGAAGGTCAGACACCACTTCGCCCAGTACCTTTCTGAAAGTACGGCTAGATGCCTGACTCTGCAATAGCTCCAGAGCCGTAACAATGTCGGTACCGGATTCCAAGAGCAAGGCTAGTTGTCGCGAGAAAAACACAATTACCTGTGGTTTTATGCGGAATAGAGATGGAAATGCCTGCTCCCAGCTGGGTATAAAAGCAGCCACCGGCTTCAGACTCAGCACCTGATAGCCCTGCCGATTCAATACCTGCGCCGCTACGTTCTGATTCGCTGCGGCCAAAGTCCCCTTGACCACTTTCCTGTCTTCAGTATAGCCTATATATTTATAATCCATAGTCTCTATCTATTAACCTATTGAGAATACGTTACGCAATATCTCGCAAGGCGTGGTAACTCCTGACTGTACTTTAAGCATGCCGTCATGCCACATAGGTACCATGCCTTCCTGCCACGCCTGCTCGCGCATCTGCGCCGAGCCGGCCCCCGTCAGCAATTGTTTCCTTATCTCGTCGCTAACGCGCAGTATTTCAAAAACAGCCACCCGTCCCAGGTAACCGGTATGAGCACACGAGTTACAACCGCTGCCGTAATTAAATTCCGTGCACTCCTCTCCCATCTCTTTAGTATAGGCAATCTGGGCTTCTATCGGCGCTTTGGTCTGGTGCTGGCACTGAGGGCAAATACGGCGTACCATACGCTGCGCCACACAGCCGATAAGGGCCGATGCCACCAGAAACGGCGGCACCCCTAAATCCAGCAAGCGGTACATTGAGCCCACCGAATCATTAGCATGTACCGATGCCATTACCAGATGTCCGGTGAGAGCTGCCTGAACGGCTATTTCCGCTGTTTCCGGGTCACGTATCTCGCCAACCAGGATAACATCCGGGTCAAGCCGCATTATGGCGCGCAGTCCACTGGCAAAGGTCAAACCAGCACGGGGATTTACCTGAATTTGGTTGATGCCTTCAAAGCGGTATTCTACCGGGTCTTCAATAGTAATAATATTACGCCCGCTGCAATCAAGACCGTTGATGGAAGCATAAAGCGACGTGGTCTTGCCCGAGCCGGTAGGCCCGCTTATCATTATCATGCCGAAGGGAGATTTAAGCATGTTCTGGTACTGGTTATAATTTTCAGCGGAAAATCCCAGTTCTTTCAGACTGAGCGCGGCAAACGACTTATCTAAAATTCGCAGTACTCCCATTTCACCGTACGATGTGGCAATGGTAGCCACCCGGACATCCACCT
>CAYYQY010000031.1:0-21580 GCA_964473905.1 uncultured Dehalococcoidales bacterium
CGGGCATGTTGACCATGGTAAGTCTACCCTTATCGGCAGGCTGCTTTATGATTCCGAAGCGTTGCCGGAAGATAAGATGGCTGAGGTGCAGAAGCTCATTGAAGAATACAAAAGGCAGTTTGAATTTGCCTATTTTCTGGATTCTTTTCAGGAGGAACTGGAAGAGGAACGTACTATAGATACGACGCGGGTGCTGTTTAAAGGTAGAGACTACTATACCATTGTTGATGTCCCCGGGCACAAGGAGTTCATTAAGAACATGCTGACCGGGGCGTCCCATGCCGAGGTAGCAGTTTTAGTTGTCTCGGCTCCGGATGGTATCCAGGAGCAGACCAGGCGGCACGCCTTCCTGCTTCATATGCTGGGTATAAAGAAAGTGCTCGTTGCCGTCAACAAGATGGACCTGGTGGACTACGCAAAAGATGCTTTTGAGAGTGTAAGGGGAGAGGTATCCCGTCTCCTGGGCGATATGGGCTTTTCAGGTCTAAAATATTTGCCCGTTTCGGCGCTGGAGGGAGATAACGTTTATAAACCTTCTGAGAGAATGCCCTGGTATCAGGGTTCGACTGTAATCCAGCTTCTGGATGAGATAGAGCTGCCGTCCATAATAGAGCAAGCCCCGGTGTTTGTGGTTCAGGATGTATATAACCTGGATGCGGAGAGGGTGATTGTAGGCCGGGTAGAGTCCGGCATCTTGAGGGTGGGGGACCGCCTTACTTTCCAGCCGGCAGGGGTAAGCGGCACTGTAGAAAAAATAAAGGTCTATCCCTGTGATGTCAGCGAGGCGGGAGCCGGAGACAGCGTTGGCATCGTGGCGGGGTGTGATGTGGAGAGGGGTAACGTAGGCGGCAGGCCGGAGAACCCGCCGGAGGCTGTAAGCAGCTTTCTTGGAGAACTGGTTCTCCTGGAAGGGACACTGAGCCGGGGGGAGCAGGTGGAGATGAAGTGCGGTACCATGAAGACAAGTTGTCTTATACATGACATAAAAGAGAAAATGAGCTCGGAGACCGGGGAAGTGCTCCAGACAAACCCGGCAGCAATAGGCGAGAATGAGGCCGCTACCGTTATTTTCCGGACGGAGCCCATGGTCGTTAGCCGGTTTGCGGAGATGCCCGAGCTGGGCCGGTTCATTCTGGTCAGGGACGGTAAGAATATAGGTGCCGGCATCGTCCTTGACACCGCGGTCTGATATGTCCATTTTGCAGCTGGCTATCTGTATATTATAAGGAGACGGGAGATGTTTCTGGTTCTTGGCATTGACGCGGCTACCTGGAAAGTCATAAGCCCCAACCTGGGGAGGCTGCCCACGTTTAAAAAGCTGTGTGATATGGGCAAATGTTCCGAGATTGTCCTGGTTGAGAAGCCGCTGTCGCCCGCTATCTGGTGCGGTATGTTTTGCGGCAGGACATTCAGCGAGCACGGGCATGATAGCTTTGTCTCTGGTGATAAGCTGGTGAGGAGGGAGGACATCAAGGTGGAGTTCATCTGGGACATGATGCGTCGTGCCGGTAAGAAGGTGAGAGTCCTGAACGTGCCCTTTGTGGTGCCCCCCTACTCCTTTAATGTCGAATATAAACCTGTTGGCTTCGGGCTGCCTACCAATGAGAGCGAGTGGTGGGTGGAGCTTGACAAGGTTACCGAAAAAACGAAGGAGTTGATGGCCGAAGAGCCGGAGCTTCTGATTACGGCCTATACCCTGCTGGACCGTATTCAGCACTTTCACTGGGGGGAAAGCTGTGTAGTGGACTGGTACGAAAGGCTTGACGGTAAAATCGGCGAGCTTCTCTTCGGCACCGGTTTTCTTAATAACCAGAACAACAGGCTTATAGTCATATCCGACCACGGTTTCTGCTCGTTTGGTGAAGCTAAGGTGCAGACATTGCCGCGGGAAAGCGAGCATGGGGAGCTGAAAGGCGATCACCACGAGAATGCGCTGCTCATAACCGTCAATTCAGATTATCCGGTAGCAAGACCGCAGGACGTGTTTTTTGCCCTTAAGCAGGAGTTTGGCCTGTAGAGTATTTGACTTACCGTGATGCTCTGTTGTCCGGCACGCTACCCCGGCTGTCGTACAATATAAACCCGGTCGCTTACCTCCACTACATCGGGGTTTCTTATCTGGAACGGGCTGTAGATAATGTCTATATTTCTCTCTATCAGCCAGTCGGTATCCCGTGCCCCTCTAGCCAGAAACTCTCTGATTATTTCCGCGTCCTTGGTGCTCCAGGGGTAGGCGTGGGCCGCGTAAACGTATTTGCCGGTTACGGGCACAAATGACCAGGCCATGTATGGGTCCAGAATTGCAGTGGAGTAGTCCTCCAGATTATCTCTTATCCACATAAAGTCATGGTAGTTACCGGCGTCGATAACGTGATAGTATGGCTCCTGCTGATAACCTTCTATTCGCTGCCAGAGCGCGGTGGCCACTATCAGGACCAGCAGTGTGCAGGTAAGCGCCTTCCCCCAGCGCCGTTTTTCAAAGAGACGTAAGCCGGTGTACCTGAGCTGGCTCAGCCCGTAGCCGGCGATGAAGGCGATAAGCAGCATGACATACAGCCACCCTCTCTCGTAGAGGATTTCGGGACCCTGGTGAAAGAGCTGCCGGTAAAATCTTACGAAAAAGAGCAGAAGGGCTGAGGCTGTAACCAGACCGTAGTTTTTCCAGCCGCCCCGCGTCAGCATAAAACCGGCGCCCAGAACGAATAGTGCCAGCAGGATGTACCCCTGCTCCGGCAGCGGGCTCTCTATGGGTGGCAGTGGCGTTCTGGCGGGGAGCAATATGAGCTGGAGACGTTTCATTACCAGTGCTGGATTCCACAGATATATGGTTATGGCTGAGATGGGGACGAGCAGTATGCAAATCAGCGCCGGCAGCTTCTGCCGGAATGGGGTGCGTGACAGTGCCAGGTAGAATACCAGGTAGATTACGAGCAGCAGACCGAGAGCGAATGCCGTGGTGGCGTGCATCAAAAACAGCGGGCTGATACTGATAATAATCAGGGGTATTAGCTTCCATTCTTCACTTACCTTAGCCACCAGGATGAGACTTACCGGAAAGAAAATAAGTCCCAGCGTGCTGGGTACCAGGAAAGCTGGCCCCAGGAACCTGACGGTAGTATGTATAAAAGTACTGAAAAAGGCAGCTTCCAGGCCACAGCCGTACTGCCTGCCCCAGGCGTAGGCAGCGAAGGCTATCATAGCCAGTATCAGCGGTGGCATCAGGCGCGACAGGGGCAGCCAGTCCAGACCGGTTGTCAGTAGCAGTGTGCTGAGCCAGAGATAGTAGCCTGTCTCCGGGTGGTTGGTTACCATTGCCTCGCCCCCGTTCCAGGGGTCCGGGTAGGCTGTATGTCCGGTGTCTATAATCTGGAGGGTATTCCCCAGGTGCATCCACTCGTCCACGTGAAGCGGATAGGGGTAGTCGTGACGGGGCCAGAGGGCCATGAAGAAGGCCAGGCCGATGATGGCACAGAGCAGGATAGCGGTTATTAATGACGATATTTTCGTCCTGTCTGCTGGCAAGCTCTTACCTCGGTTCCGGGACAGTACTCCGGATAACAACCCGGTGCCTAATGTTACAACCCGGCTTTATTACCGGTAATAGCGATACCTGCCGGATTCTTCTTGACTTATATCTTATCATTGACTATATTCTTTTAGACGGCTATGCAGGCAAGTTATTTAAGGCTCTTTTCAGATATAGTTTAACATAAAGTAAGTAACAGGTCCTTCAAGAGGTCATTGTAGCATTGCCTATCTCGAATTTACAATCACCTCTATCAGTGTGGATTACTTTTCGGAGTGCTGTTTATGAAATGTTTGCTGCTTGCCGGCGGGTTCGGCACCAGAATGTATCCCTTGACTGTTGACCGGGCGAAACCACTGCTCAAGTTTCGGGGAAAACCGCTTTTAACGCATATAGTTGATAAAATACCGCCCGGTGTAGATATTTTCGTTTCTACCAATAAGAAGTTTGAAGCCGATTTCCGTTCCTGGCAACAGACCGTAAAGAGGCCGGTTGAAATATGCGTGGAAGATGCCCTCTCCGAGGACAGGAAGATGGGGGCTATGCACTCCATAGACTACTGGATTAAACAGAAAGCCATTACCGAAGACCTCATGGTAGTCGGTGGTGATAACTACTTTGAATTTGATATGTCCGAGTATGTTAATGCCTTCAACGGCCGGGATACATTGGTAGCTGTTTACGATATCAATGACCGGGAGATGGCGAGCCATTTCGGCGTTGTTCAGCTGGCAGGGGAGCGGATAGTTAAAATAGAGGAGAAGCCGGCGAGACCTGAGTCCACGGTGGTGGCTACCGCCTGCTATATTATCCCGTCGCGGGTACTACCCGTCTGTGCCAGCTACTGTGCTGGACATAAGCGGGATAACCTGGGTAATTTCATCTCTTACCTTGTGCATAACGATAAAGTCGCCGGATTTTTATTCAGCGACCTCTGGTTTGATGTCGGCAGCAGGCCGGAAGCGGTATCACCCTGAATGAATAAACGGAGTTATCTCTTTTTCCCGGCATCTTTAAAGAAAACGGGGGCGGTCAGCTATCCCGGTAGAATGCTCTCAGGGCGAAGAGGACATAAATACTGACGGCACCCTGTGCGGCAAGCCATGCATAACCGATGCCGTTGAGTCCCCAGCCGGGTATCAGCAGATAGCTGCCCAGCAACGTGCCGATAGCTATGAATCCGGTGATAATAACCAGCTCTTTTATCCTGTCGTTGACACGCAGTATGCTGGTATAAATCCGGTTTATGCCCAGAAGCAGGCTTGATATTGCCAGGATCCGGAGCAGAATCAGGCTGTTTGCCGAGTAGTTTGCACCAAACAGGACCAGGAACCATTTACCGGCCAGGAAAATTACTATTACCGCCGGGACTAATATCAGGAAGACAAATATAAAAGACCGGCGCACATGGGTTTTCAGATCTTTCCCGGAGGTTGACCCTTCCGCGAAGAGGGACTGCGAGACAGCTTGCGGGATGGAAAAAAGCAGGGACGCTATCATCCAGGCTATATAGAAATATGCATTTTGCTGTGGCCCCGCCAGATTTAGCACCATCAGCGGGAGAATCAGCCCTGTGGATGACTGGAAGACTGATGTAATATAGCTGCCGGCAGAGTATCGCCATACGTGGTTGCCGATATCCGCTTTCAGGGTAGGCACCGGTTTATAGGTATTTTCAATCCGGGGCAAGAAGATAAAGGTGGAAATGAAGAGGGTTATGGCTATGGCAATACCCCATGAGGCGGCTATACCGAACGAGTGAAAGAAGATAACCAGAAGAACGGGCAGTGGCAGTCTGAGGAGCAACATGATGATTGATTTATAGAATACGTACTCGGCTTTTCTTCTGGCGATAAACGTGTAATCTGACAGGCGAAAGGCGGTTATGCAAACAACAAAGACAATAAAGGCTATGGAGAAGATGATATTCTGCTGTATAAATTTTAAGCCGGGCGACCACCAGGGGAGACCGGCAATAAATATGGCTGATATAACCGCGGCAATAATGGCGCTCAGGGTAAAAAAGTTATTAATCATCTTTACCGGCTTTTTCGCTTCGGGGAGAAACCGGATTAAGGCGGCATCGAAGCCTGATATTGCCAAGATAGCGAGCAGGTCCATAGCTGATATTATCGCTGAGCCCCAGCCCACTTCGGCTTCCGAATAGAAGTTGGTCACGATTATCCAGAAGACAAAACCGAGGCCGGACCTGGCGATAATTCTGGCTATTAAGAACAGCGAGTTCTTATAGAGAGGTTTTTTAATATGACTGAGCATATTACCAGAGCGGTTTTCCATATCCATTTTTGTTTATTCTCTCGTTGCGCCCGTTACCTACTTTAAGTAACTACATGTACCGGCGTATAGTACCCCCTCTGCCTGAACTGAAATGAAATGAGATATATCACGGTATCAGGGGAGCCAGGATTAAACATTCCTACTATAAAGCGCCGGCAGGGTAGCGTCCGGTGTCAGAGCTTTTTGAGCTTCTTCAGTTGTTTAATTTTCTCTCTTACTCTTTCGGTTTCATGCTCATCTTCATGATATTCGACTTGTCTCATACCCGGTTCGCTGTCACTCTTAAAAATATCCGTAAGTACCCGGCCGTCAATATCTTTAGAAACAGGCAGGCCGAAGGTGTGCAGGATAGTCGGGGTTATATCATAGATATTCAGCCCCTCTAACTTGTTTTCGTTTCGCTTGATATCCGGGCCCCAGGCAGCAAAAATACCGTCCTGGATATGATGCCCGGAAAGACCTGCAGCAAACCAGACGTCGTCCTGCTTTATCAGGACGGACTGGTGGTATCTTTCCATTCGGTAGAGGATATCGGGGGCTTCCTGGTAGTACGGGCCACTATATACCTCTTCTTTTCGGTGAATATCAATGTTAATCTTTTCGCCCGTGTCCGGGTTTTTAACCTCTTTCAACCGGCTGACTATGTCCTTACAGATATTTTCGTATTCCTCGCCGGGTTCCACTATACCCTCGGACTCTCTTCCCTTGAGGTTAATATAAATCATGCCTACTTCGCCCATGCCGTAGGCTTGGGTATGTGCCCAGTCGATGTTCTCGTAAACATGCACCATCTCGTTGCGGTGTGCCTCCCGCACGGTAAGCCTGGTGGCGATTGATTTCGGCAGCATCTTGGCTATCCGCCGGGTCATGTTCGGGCTCAGCCGGGCCAGCAGGAAGTTTCTTATATTTATCAGCGTGGTATTGTAGATACCGCGGCTCATCTGTGGGTTTATCTTTAAATAACCGTTTTTTTCCAACCACTTGTTGACGGCAAACATGCCGTTTGCCGGGCCGAAGCCGTGGTCGGAAGTAACCAGCACGTTTGTCCCGTCGGGGGCTTTTTCCAGCAGCCGGCCGATAGCAGCGTCAACTTTTTTATAGTAATTTTTTATTACGTCTCGGTAGCGGTTATCGGTGTGCCGGATATGGCTTTCATCCATGTGGTGCCAGTAGCGGTGCTGTACCATGTCCAGCACGAAGAAAACACAGATAAACAGGTCCCAGGGTTTGTTTTCCATGAGGTAGGCCGCTGCTTGCTCTCTCTTGCGGACCGTCTCGTCAAGGGCGGCCAGGTACTGCTCTTCGTTGCCCGGGGCGGTGAGCAGAATGGGAGGGAGTATCTCGTACTCTCCGGTGACTTTATCCAGTTCTTTCTTAAGCTCCGGCGGGTAGGTAAAGGTTGATTTCATGGCGGTGGGTGAACCGACACCGCATACCATAAAGCTGTCTACCTTATGGGGCGGGAAGGTAAGCGGCAGGTTGAATATACCCACTTTCTTGCCGTTCCGGTTAAGCGTATTCCAGATGGCCAGATGGTTATACTGGACCGAACTGTTCAGCATAAATTTACCCTTGGCGCCGAAAAGGTTATTAATAAAGCCAAACATGCCCAGCTTGGCGGGGTTCCTGCCGGTGAACATGCTTGCCCAAGCCGGGCTGGTCAGGGGCGGGTAGGTGGATTTCAGTTTACCGTAGCTACCTTCCTTCAGTATTTTTTTCAGGTTCGGTAGCTCATCTATCCATTGCTCCACCAGCCTGAGCAGGCCGCCATCCAGGCCGAATACTATCAGTTTACTCATTGTGCCTCCGTTTAAATCTTGCCATTATATATACTCTGTTCCCCTTTTCTCTAACGGGATAACTTGCTTTCCCCTATAATTTTTTGCAACTTTCCCGGGATATCGTATTTAACAAAAATGCTCGTTCTGGTCAACAGGTACCGGACGAATAATAGATTGACCATGGTTTTAAAAACACCCAGAGGTTTCGGCTCACAGAACCGGGCTGTATCTGAATCACTATAGTGGCTGATTTTCACAAAGTAGCCCCTTTTTACTTTTCTACCGTTGCGGAACAGGTCCATCTCGAAGAGGTTGCCCTCGTCTATTACCTGCCCGTTGTTAAACTCAAGGCAGCGAAAGGCAGTATTCTTGAGTGTATCGCGTGTGATCATCGAGCAGCCGAGACCGGTAGCGGCTATGCCATAGCCGCGTAGGATGTAGGCGCTGTGAACAACGTCGTATCCCCTTATCCTTGTTTTCAGTATACTGGTTACCTCGGGGTTAACGGTTATATCCGCATCCAGGAACAGCAGGTATTCGGCTTGAGATTGTGTAACTACGTAATGTCTTATAGCCTCTCTACCGCAGGTAATACCCCACAGCCGGCTCAGCGCCTTTTCCGGCTTCAGCGTCCGGTATTCAATTACTTCCCCTCTCAACTGGCAGCTACTCAGCATTTCTTTAAGCTCGTCCGTGAAGGTGCTGTCGTCTGTAGCCATTATCAGGTAGCAGTCAGGGTCTGCTGCCTGGATTCTGTGCAGACTTGCCATGAATTTATCCAGCGCGAAAGAGCTGTGGCGCGAGACTGGCGTGCCTATTATCACCTCCGGCTGGCTATGGTTAGGTTTAGTTTCGTTCATAGTGCGTTTATATCCCCTGATATGTTCAACATAAATACAGGGTTGATTATTAGACCCTGCTACTTTACCGTCTTTATGTATATATAGGTTGTCGGATTATAGTAGATACTGATGAAGTTGTTACTGCTGTTAACGGTCTCCAGGTAACGGGTTATCCAGTTATCTTCAAATGATAGCTCAAAGCGCATAGCCGAGTAAAAGTAGCTTGATTTGCGGAAGGCGAAAATATCCCCCTTCCTTAATGAGGCACCGGAGCGCATCTTCACCGGTTCCAGTAAATGAGGTTCATATAGTGTAAGCTGTCCCGAGGAAGCTGTCGTCAGCCTTTTCTGCTTTAATGGCAGGTAATCCGCCATGAACTTAAGTCCGGCTTCTTCCGAGATGGGGAAACTGGTGTAGGCATCTATACTGTAAGACATTACCGGGAATGACAGGGTAAACAGTAGAAGAATAGCGGCTAAACCGGTGTTTATGATCCTGCGGATAGACATTCCGGCTTCTTCGTATAATCTGGTTGCTATGGATGCGGTGAGCATGGCTGACGCCAGTATAGTGAAGGTCAGGCCTCTTTCTATCAGTACGTGGCCCTTTTCTCCCAGTAAAATGGTCAGCACGAAAAGCACAGGTATAGTAATGGCGATGAATATCTCGGCTTTGCTGAAGCCTCCCATCTGCAAAAGAAAATCTTTTAAGCTCCTCGCCCGCAGTCCCGTCCGGACAAGCACATAGCTCACTACGGCGAGTGCCATCAGCGCATATAATAGATATATCGCTTTGGTGGCATTGTAGATTGATTTGTATATAAACGGTGTGCCGAATATGAACTGCTCGGTGGTGCGGAAGTCTTTGGGGAAAATATAGCCCTGCACATCTTTTGCCCACTCATCTATGTTTACCTCAGGGACTTTGGGCTGTTCCTGGGGCAGTACCGTTTCGCTTACTTGATTATTGGGCTGAATGTCGGCAGGCGTATCGGTGGGTACCAGAGGGACTGCCGGCCAGATGAACCAGCCGATGAAACAGGTGGCAAGCATGGCGGCCCATATCAGGTGAGACCTGTTTAAACGGCGGGACAGGTTTACAATGAGGGCTGCTGCCAGAAATACAGCCAGTATTAGTGGCGATATCGGGTGACATATTATTACGGCGATAATTGAAAAAAATGTTAAAACCCGGGAAGGCGTATCCTGTCGCCACATTAAAACCAGGCTGGTCATCAGCAGCAGTACGCCTACGGCGTGTGCCGAGGGGTGAAAGACAATGTAGTGCAGCCCCGCCGTGGTGAGCAGTGTGGTCATCAGTGCGGCTATAGGGTTGAGCAGTCTGGTAGCGAATGTGTAGCACAGCAGTGCAAATAAGCACAGGGCGATTAGCGGAAACAGGTGTAGATAGAATAAATAGCCGGCGCCGGAGATATTGACGAGGGTATAATCCAGGATATATGACAGCGGAAACAGGTTGCCGTAATAGGCTTCAGGGAACATGGTTCCCTGTAGAACTCCGGGTATTTGCAGGGCGACACCCAGGTTTCTCGGGCCGTCGGTCGGTCGGGCATACTCGGCCAGATAGTAAGGGGTAAACCACAGCATGATGGCCATCAATAAAAGTAGCAGGATATGAATACCACGGTTATGGATGCGAAAGGCAAAACACACGGCTCCCAGCAGGGCAATGATACCTATGGCCACATAGTGGAGTGGGAACAGGCTGTTCAACTCAGCAAGCGGATCGCTCAGCCTGGTGTTCTGAAAGATGGGGTAGGCCGACTTTAAAGATATAAGATATATGAGGCTGGCAACGGCGGCCAGTATCAATATTATTACCGTAACCCTCTTTTTTGTCTGTTCGTTACTCATTTCTCTGACACATGGTTTAAGACCTCTCACGCTGTTTGGGCGAATAATATGCCGTTGGCTTGATTATATTATCCATGCATATAAGGCCTTCGCTCATCTTGATAAGCGTTTAATCTCGTATGTAAAGTAGCCGGCAGCAACACAGGCTAGCACCATTGCCGTCAGCCACAGCTGGCGCAGGGCAATGATAGGGTGCTTGAAAAGGCGCTTTATCACCCCGGGCACCAGCCGGAAGAATATACTGAAAAGCAGTGCTTTTTCCGTGCCTAATATGCCGGTGTTATCTCCGTTGTCGTGATGAAAATGCTTGAGAAGGGCTTTGCCGTAGCCTTCCCAGTAGGCCCGCCGGGCAATGAAATTCGTTTTGGTCCGGTAGCCATAGACTTTGTGCCGGACTTTTACCTCAGGGTTGAAAATAATTACCCCTCCTGTTTTTTGGGTTATTCTGAGTGATAATTCGGTTTCTTCGGCGCCCGGCTCCTGCCAGCCTTTGCTGCCGGGCCCTTTAATACCGAAGCTCGTATTGAAGCGTTCGCCATGCCGGAAGGCTTCCTTCCGGAAAGACATATTGGTGCCGTAGCCGTTTCTCACCGGTATTTTTTGCGCCGTATCCAGGTTAGTACAGGAAAATATCCAGTAGAACTCCCGTGGAAACCACTCAACCGGTTTCTCTTTCCATAGCGGTAATATGGGCCCGGTAACACCGATAACGGAGCTATCCTCCTCGTAGGTCTTTACTGTAGCCTCCGCCCACTCCGGGGGAAGGACAGCATCGTCATCAACGAAGGCGATGTAGCCGCCGCTGGCTTTGTCTATCCCTAAGTTGCGGGCGGCAGAAGTTCCCCTCGGCCCCTCGTTATAAAGCACCTGCATATTTGGATAACTTTTCTCTGCTATGTAATTACTTATGCTCCCGGCCAGTTCCCGTGACCTCTCGGCTACCACCAGCGTTTGAATATCACGGAACGTTTGGGTCTGCACGCTATCAAGCAACTCTTTAACATCAGACAGTCTATCGGTACTGTAGCAGGGTATGATTATAGATATTCCGGCTGAATTCATTACTTCCCATTTTATAATACCTGCCTATTAAAAGCGAAACCTGCTCTTAACCAGCATCCAGGCTATTTTACTACCGTCTCTGAGCCCGTTTAACTTACCCTTGCCCTCACGGCAGCGGTAGTATATGGGTATTTCGGCTATGCGGTAACCTTTCTTGGCGAGCTGGGTTAAAAGTTCGGCTTCGAGCTGAAAGCCATCGGTTACCAGGTTAATTTTGCCGATGACTTCTCCTCTGAATCCCCAGTAACCGGTGCACAGGTCACTTATGTGGGTGCGATAGAGAATATTGGCCAGGAAGGTTAGCCCGTAATTACCGACCAGGTTAAATTGCCGCATAGCTCCCTTTTCCCGTTTGCCCTTGAGCCTGGAGCCGATAACAACCTGAGAGTCATTCAGTATTGTGAGCATATCCAGTATGTACGTGGCCGGATAGGTATAATCGGCATCAAGCATAAATATGTAGTCTGCCTTTACCATGCCCAGCGCCGTCCTCACTGCCCGGCCTTTACCGCGCCTCGGCTCAACAATAACCTGGACGCCACTTTCCTGGGCTATCTGGCGGGTACGGTCCATACTGTTACCGTCTACCACGACGATATCTACCCGGTAGCCTGCCTTTTCCAGCTCTTGCCTGGGTATCTCGGCAATAACCTTGCCTATGTTTGGCTCTTCATTGAAGGCCGGCAGTATTATGCATATACTCTGTTTTTCCATTATCAGTCCATATAACTAGAGTGGTTCGGTAACGTCAATGAAGAAATGCAGCGCTATATTATTATAGGGCTTTTCTTCCTCATTCCGGTATATCTTGAGCACGACCTTCTGCTCGTCGCCTGTCTTTTGCGGTAAGAAGCTGACTAGCTCCTGCCATCTTTCTTCGTCGCCAAGTCCGGTTACGGTGAACTCGGTATTGGCGGCGCCGTCTATTTCCATCGTTACCCGGTAACTGGTAGTGGCATCCTCGTGGTTCATGATACCGACAGTGAACTCCAGCGGTTCACCGAGTACCGCCTGTGCCGGGTAGTTTACCGCTTTACCCTCGGCATCAAGTATGTAGAACTCGGTAAACCTTTCCCCCTGGTTCGGCGTGATAATGAAGTAGGCAAAGTAGCCAATGGTGCCCAGCACTACCACCGCCAGCACCGCGTAAAGGGCTTTATCCAACTTACCCGCTCCCCGCCACCCGGTCAGGTTCAGACTGAAGGTGACGCCGGGATGCTGGTTACCGGGGAGCATCTTGAGCCGGTACCAGGCGGCGGCAGCGGCTATCAGGATGAAAAGACTGACCGATGTCAGGGTAGAGTAGAGGCTGATACCCCAGGGGGTAAAATTGAGTATAAGCCCGATTAGAGGGACAATGGCTATACTTATACCGAAGCTCAAAGCTACCTTCTCTATCCCGTCGATTTTGCCGCGTTTGTGGAAAAGGGCTGAAAGCAGAGTGTAGCCGGGGAAGAACAGTACCAGGGGGAAGCCAAGAATAATCCTTAGCGCGTCAAAACTGAAAATAACGGCCGGGATTAAGATAAGAGTAGCTATTACAATGATGAGCAGGACTTTTTTATTATCTATTTGCATAGCATTTCATTTCTATCACGTGCCTGGCTCTTAGAGGTAAAGTCTGTAGCCGGTTACGGCAAGCATTATATACGCATAAGAGTACGCGGGTAAATTATATACGCTGCCTGTTGAATTGGCAATTCAGGGAAGTAGTGCCTTATATCCGACATGGTGCGGTTGGAGTTTATGCGGAGCCCCATATCTTCAGAAGCTGTTCTGACGTGGTGACTTCAGCATAGTAGCTGTTGAGATTATCCAGGCTGGCGGCATGAAGTTTATTATCTCCGGTAACCAGGTCTTCGGGAATAACCACGTAATAATCGCGCATAAAGGCATCGCCGCAGGTACTGGCCACGCACACATTGGTAGCTACCCCGGTCACAATTAGTGTGGAGACTTTAGCCTGGCGAAGATTTGTATCCAGCTCGGTGTTGACGAAGGCGCTGTACCGCGTCTTAAACAGGGCCAGATCGCCTGCCGCCGGCCTCAGTTCGGGAACAAACTCCGCTCCCCATGTCCCTTTGACGCATACCGGTGCGCTCCAGCCCCGTCTTGCCCAGAGTTCGCGCATGGGCGGGGATATATCTTTTTCGTCTCGTACCGTGCCGATAAAAACGACCTTTACCTTATTTTCACGAGCCCGCGCTACGAAACACTGGATGGTGGGCACGAGGGCGCGCGCGGCCTCTATATCAAAGCCTCTTTTAGCGATAGCCCCGTTTTCCGAGCAAAAATCATTCTGCATGTCTATTATCAGGAGTGCTGTATGGAACGGGTCTATTTTCTCTCTGGTGGCGGCAGGCATCCTGGTCATTACCTTCTCCTTTAACTTAAGCAGTCATGCCAGTATTGTAGTAGCCTGATATTGTACTACAAGAGCGGCTATAGTGTTTAGCCCGGTGTCATAAACAGGTTTCCCGCCGCGCTTCTTACATTGAAATAGTAGTCCCGGTATGATAACCTTTGTTAAATTGCAGCTTTAAAGTTCGGTGAAGACTGCCCACTCTGGTAGTAGCGGTGTTACCGGGCACAAGCTTGGAGAAACGGCATAACGGTAGTCTTTTTATAGTAGCGATGCGGTCAGGTCAGGGTGTCAGGATATACTTGGTGCGTTACCCTGATTTTATTTTGCCTTAAATAATAAGGCTTAACCCAAGCGGGCCTTTGCTGCCAGTCTGTAATATACTGATAAAAACGGCCTGTCTTTTCGTTAGCCGGCAGACAGGTCTTAAGGTCTCTTCCGGGTGTGAGTGAGCCAAACCTTTATTGAGGGGTAGATGATAACCGTAGTTACCGGCGCTTCCGGACATATCGGCGCCAATCTGGTACGTGCTTTACTTGACCGTGGCCGTTCTGTGCGAGTACTGGCCCACAAGAATATAGAAGCCCTGGCGGGGCTGAACGTTGAATTTGTACCGGGCGATATTCGTAACCCGGCATCATTGAGCAGTGCTTTTCAGGGTGCCGACATCGTTTATCACCTGGCGGCCCGCATTTCCATATCAATGGACGAGAGGCCTCTTCTAGAGGAGATAAACGTTGGCGGCACGCGTAACGTAGTGGAGGCGTGTCTTCGCACCGGAGTGAAAAGGCTCATACATTTTAGCTCCATACACGCCCTGGTGCAGATGCCGCTTGATGTCCCGGTGGATGAAGCCAGACCCTGGGTAGCACCGGAGAATTCTACTCCCTATGGATTGTCCAAGGCAGAAAGCGAAAGAGAAGTATGGCGGGGGATTGAGAGGGGTCTGGACGCGGTTATTATAAACCCCACGGCAATTATTGGCCCCTATGACTACCAACCGTCATTCTTCGGCCAGGTGCTTATCGCCCTCGCCAACCGGAAGCTGCCGGCTCTGGTAAGCGCCGGGTTTGACTGGGTGGACGCCCGTGATGTAGCCGATGGTGCTATCAGCGCCGAGTTAATCGCGCCGCGGGGAGGCCGCTATCTGCTTTCCGGTCACTGGGTGTCCCTGTGTGACGTGGGTGCTGTGGTAGAGTCAATAACCGGCATTTCTTCCCCGGGATTTGTCTGTCCGCTGTGGCTCGCCCGTCTCGGTGTCCCGTTTATTGCCCTGCTCAGTGCTATAGGCGGGAAGCCGGCGCTCTATACCAGCGCCTCTATCCAGGCGCTTAGCAGTAACGTTAACATAAGTCATGGCCTGGCCGCACGTGACCTGGGCTACCATCCCCGGCCATTTGGTGAGACAATTTCAGATACACTGAGCTGGTTTTACTTAAACGGTCAACTTAAATACCCGTTAGTCACGGAATGTGCGGATACTTTATGAAAGAACAAACGCTGTTTTACGGGCTAATTCTGGGCTGGTTCGTGCTGGCCGTTATGGTGTTCATCGCGCTGTTCTTTTTTGTGGCTCCCTACGGGCGTCACGTACGTCAGGGTTGGGGCCCCACGGTAGATAATAAAAAAGGCTGGATAATCATGGAAGCCGCGGCGCCGGTGGTGTTTTTCCTCTGCTTTTTATCCGGCAGCAATCCGAATACGGTGACTACCCTGCTATTACTCGGCATGTGGGAGGCCCATTACGTTCACCGGGCTTTTATCTACCCCCTGGGTTTAAAGGGGACCGGTAAGAGAATGCCGGTAGTGGTGATGAGCTCGGCGCTGATATTCAATGCCGTTAACGGCTATCTGAACGGGCGTTATATATTTACTTTTTCCGGTGGCTACCCCGATACATGGTTGTGGGACGCGCGTTTCATCACCGGCCTTGCGCTTTTCATAGCCGGTTACATCATTAACCGCAGTGCGGACAGTACGTTGGGTAATCTACGTAAGGCGGGTGAATCCGATTACCGCATAGCCCGGGGAGGGTTTTACCGCTGGATATCCTGCCCCAATTACTTTGGCGAGGTAATCACCTGGATTGGCTGGGCTGTAGCTACCTGGTCACTGGCTGGCCTCGCCTTTGCTTTCTGGACTGTGGTCAATTTGGCACCCCGTGCCCGTGCCCACCATCTGTGGTACCGGGAAAGATTCGCTGATTACCCGCCGGAGCGCAAGGCGCTCGTACCCGGTTTGTGGTAGCTATTAACGGAGCTTATAAAGTATTACCTCTACCTGAATAGCTTTGCGTTCAGTCCTCAGCCTCAAAAACCAGCGGCTCGTCAAGCCCGCACTTCTTTATCAACTTATGATAGTAGTTGCCTATATCTTCATCGTAGATTTCTGACTCCACCTGTTGAAAGGGAGTAACCAGTGCTTCACGGTAGATTCTGCCGATGTCCGGTAGCAGGTCGGTAAGGTCAAAAGAGTCTGAATCTGCCCGGGCCACCGAGACACCGGTTATCCCCATGGCGAGAAAGGTTAGCATCGCGCCGATGATAAAAGTGCCGATGTATTTCATCGTATTTCCCCCGTGTCCAGGCAGAGTTCCCCTCTAATAGGAAAATAGCATTACCGAAGGGAATTGTGAACTCTGCTATCGGGTAGTTATGGGTATGAGAAAGGGTAGTTCCGGGGTTATTCTTATGGTAATGGCGGCTAGTCCTTTTGAGTAACGGCAGCACCGATATTTATAGAACATTTGACTCTCTTGCTTTCGCCGGCCGGTCTATCCCGCTTGATTACGAGACCAATATGCTGATCAACTACACCAATGATTCGGCGGCCAGGCTCAGTTTTGAGATGTCTTTCGTGGACGTCCTGAAGGATAGCGTAAACCCCGATGTATTCCGGGACAAAATAGTAATTATCGGCGCTACCGCCACTGGTCTTGGCGATATTTTCCTCTCACCAATGGGGCTCGTGATGCACGGTGTGGAGATACATGCCAGTGCCATACATACCATTCTCGCCGGTAATTTCTTAAGACCGGCGCCGGCGTCAGCTACCATCGTGTCTATTTTGCTGCTGGCATTTCTTTGCGGACTGGCCGTGCTGCGTTTCAGGACAACCCGGGCAGTTTTGTGCGGTGTATTTCTCTTTATTGTCTACTGGCTCGTTGCCTTTACCCTATTACCTGCGAAAGGTCTGAAAAAAGGGAAATCACCCGGACATTCGGGCGTTATATTTCATCACCGGTAGTGGACAAAATACTGACTGCCACGGTCAGAGTGGTGAACTAGCCCCTTAGCCGGCCGTTTGGCTGCCACGGCTCGGGATAATGACTGACTAACCAGATTCCTGGTCAGCCGCTCTCCCATCGTGTAGCCGACGATGTTGCTGGTGAAAAGGTCCTTATGGCCGGGCAACATACAGCCAGCCTTCGTCGGTGGGCACACATGTTATATCACTCACCCACTCCTTATTCGGCGCGGTAACCTTAAACTGCTGTCCTAGTATATTCTCGGCTACGGGAAGGGTATGCTTTGAATCGGTGGTAGCCTTGAATTTCCGCTTCTGTTTACACCGTATACCGAGCTTCCTCCCGAGCCCACCTCGACAGCGGCCGATCCAGTCAGGCGTAGTACCCGCTGGCTAATACGCTCAAAACTCGCTTCACGAGCGGTACAGGGTATTGAAGCCGCAGCTCTTTCATCATCGCGTACCGGGCAGCGACTCCTTCGCAAAGTACGCGGCTGCTTTTTTTAATATATCCCGCTCCATCTTCACTTCAACCAATTCCCTCCTCATCCGGGCCAACTCCATCTCGATCTCGGTCAGGGGCTGCTGCGTCCTGCCTATCTCTCCAAGCCTGCCGGCCTTACAGGCTTTCACCTAGGTCGCTAACGTTGATGGCGGCAAGGATAACCGGCGGGCTGCCTTCGGCAACGATAGTTTCTCTTCTGTTACCAGTTTTACCGCTTCCTCCCGAAACTCCTTAGTGTACCTTCCTTGTGGAACCCCTTTCAATCTGACACCTCCATCTTTCTATTTTACCTGACTTTGGTGTCCATTCTTCCCATCCTACCTCACTGTGAATTGCGGATAAGGTTTTCTAACTGTCACTACAGAGAACTGTTTGTTGAATGGGTGTACACAGCGGGCGAGTGAATCTCAAACTTGACACTTTATAGGTGCGCGTGTCACTTAATGAGTGTTTATTAAACAGGCCTTCTACACCAGCCAGCATTCCAAGCACAAGTGAAATGTTTACGGCTTAATGCCTGAAATGTATAAAAACCCTGCCGAAATTCTTGTCGTCCTTTTCCAGACGATGATAGAGCTTTTTGATATCCGGCTGAGACAGGAATCGTAAGACACGTTTTTTCAACTGACCTGACCCCTTGCCGGGAATAATCTCTACAAGAGCAATCTTCTTCTCAATGGCTTCCGTTATGACCCGGTTGAGTCCTGCATCAATCGTAATGCCCTTGTTATAAATATCATGTAAATCTAAGACAATCTTTGCCAAGGGATTCCACCTTTTTGATAAGCTCCGTTTATGCCTCTCTTATCTCCAGTATCCGGTCAATACGGAAGACCCTCTCCTCATTCCGCTTCAGGCAGAACGCCCGCATACCGAGGTACTTTTTACCGCGATACTCCATTTCCCCCACGGCCTCCGGTCTGACAACTCTTGTGGTCTTCTCGTCGCTGGGCTTGAGGTACACTATTTCCAGTGACAGCTTGTTCTCAATGGCTTCCTTGATTACCTCGATTTTACCATCCACCGGGCAGGATTGCTCAGCCTTCCGGTATTGGTATTTGGTCAGGAAGTCCATCACCTGGTAATTTGTCCAGATATGTTTCTTTAGCGCGGGCTTCTTGAGGACGATGCCGCCCAGCGTGGTGCATCGGCTGAGTGCCACGTACATCTGGCCGTGGGCAAAGGTGCCCCTGCCGATATCGATAATTACCCTATCGAACGTCTTTCCCTGACCCTTGTGAATGGTTACCGCCCAGGCTAACATCAGCGGGTACTGCGTAAACGTACCAATTACTTCCGACTGTAGCCCCCCTGCCTCAACGAAAAACCGGAATATTTCCCAGGTAAAGGGCGTAATCTCCACCGCATCACCGTCAGCAAGCTCGGCTATAATGACATCTTCACCTTTCCTGTTCTGAGTTATGCCGGTTATTTTCCCGATGCTGCCGTTAACCCAACGACTCTCAGTATCATTGTTGAGCATCATGACCTGTGCCCCAACCTTGCATTGAAGGTCAAATTTAGTAGCCAGGTACTCCTGGCCGAAGTCTCCTTCAATGCTTCCGGTGAAAGTATAAAGCCTGCCTTTTAGCTCTGCCAGGTGCTTGCTGTTAATCTCCTCGGCGAGTTTGTTGGTGGTGGTCAGGTAGACATAGAAGTCATCCGGCGATGGCTCGTATCCCGGCTGATACCTCCGGTTAAGAAGCTCCAGCCCATCCCCGGTGATGGAGTTGTTGCGGATACCGTTGAGCAGGGTGATGAACTGCTCATCGTGCTGGCGGTAAATCTTCTCCAGTTCCACTAATTCCATCTCGAAGGAGTCGAACACCCGGGCGCCATAGAAGTAGGGCGTTTCGTAAAGAGACTGGAAAAACTCCTTTTCACTGCTGGTAACCACCGGCGGCAGCTGGTAGAGGTCGCCGATGAAGGCCATCTGGATACCCCCAAAGGGCTTGTCAGCTTCGGGGCCGTTCAGGCGTAGAAAGCGGTCCACGCAGTCCAATAAATCTGCTCTCACCATGGAGACTTCATCAATGACAATGACATCCAGCTTGCGGTAGATGCTTTCATTATTGTCAGAGCGGAGCTTTTTCACCCGGTCAGGGGTGATACCGGGCTTGAACCTGAAGAATGAATGGATAGTCTGTCCTTTGACATTGAGAGCGGCCACACCGGTGGGCGCCAGCACCGCCATTTTCTTTTTGGCGACGTGCCGGAAATAGTTCAGTAGCGTTGATTTACCGGTGCCCGCCCGGCCGGTAATGAAGATGCTCCTGTCGCTGTTCTCCATGATATCGAGGGCGTACCGGAACTGTTCGTTGATTTCTATTTTGGGTTGTTTATGTTTCATGTTTGTCATAGGCAATCTACGCTAAAGCACTGAACCTGTCTACTTTTTAGTAGACAAGGCCACGCGAAGGGTCAGTCTATCCATTTCCAAAACGACAATGTCCTCACCCTCCTTTATGCTTGTATCATTAGAAAATGCGCGCCATAATTCCCCATTAACTTGAACATAGCCATAAGGATTAAGTGGCGTGGTTGCTTTGCCACAGCGGCCGACTATAGCTTCAGACCAAATCACCGGCCTTCTCTCCAGCGCCCTTTTGCCTAATCTGAAAGTGATAATCTCATAAATCAAAAAGGCAACAACAATTAATATAAGCCCCCATATAGGAATATTGATTCCCCACAGGGGCAAAAGCCAGAGAACAATCGACAACAGGGCCGTTCCTTTGAGCAAACCCGTAATGATGTTGAATATGAAATATGCTTTCCTGCTCATCTCAGCTATTCTCTATGAATATTATACGGTATTGTTTGTTTGCCCTCAAGGAACTGGTTGCAGCGATTGTCCGACCACGAATGTCCCAAATCGCTAGAAAGTGCAATCGGCGAAATTAATTCCTGGTTTAAGACATCACCGTTTGACAGGTAAGACTATCGGTAGTATTCTTAGTATGCAATAGCTTGTGCTACCGAAGGGAGGAAATAAATGGGTGGAAAAGCAAAGACAGAAAAAATGTCAGTTACGTTGCCCAAGGAGTTGGCTGGCGAAATCCGTTCTATCGCGTCCCAGGGAGAGATAAGCTCTTTTTTCACCGAGGCGCTGGAGCATTACATAGCCTATCGTAAGCAGACGATAGCCCTGGAGAAAGGGTTTGGCGCCTGGAAGGATAAGAGCCATCCTGACCTGGCTAATCCTGAAGATTCCACTGCTTATGTTCGCGCTATCAGGGAAGCAGATAGAGAGCGACAGCAACGATTAGAGGGTGTCAGTGCAAAGTAGTCGGGTGAAGGGCATCTCCTGCCTGGTGGATACCGATATTTCCATTGACTTCCTGAGACGGCGTGAATATGCCCAGAAGCTGCTTGAGACTTGGGCTGGAGAAGGGCTACTGGCAATAAGCACCCTTACTCACCTTGAGATATATCAGGGGATGAAAGCCGGAGAAGAGGGTGCTACCAACGCCTTCCTTGATGGCCTTATTTCCGTTATTGTTGACGGACCGATTGCCCGGCGGGCAGGTACGATGCTGGGGGAGCTTCGCTTAAAAGGGATGACGATTGGTATTGCCGATGCCATTATCGCCGCGACGGCTTTACAGTTTGACGCTCCACTGCTCACAAACAATATTGAGCATTATCCTTTTCCCAGATTGAAGGTTATCAGAGGCTTGGAGATAACTTCCCAATGATGACATCATAGATGGACTCCTTTTGGGGGTCAGGTCAATAGAATATGATAGGAAGGTAGCGATGAAGGCAGAATTGATCATCACGCATCCTGGCAGTGCACATTTTGACGAGGTGACAGCCGTCAGTCTGATTCTGGCCGTGCATGCCGATACGGAATTCCGTATTGAGCGGCGCGAGCCCGTACCGGCGGAGTTGGATAATCCGGATGTGTGGGTAGTAGACATCGGCGATCGGCATGAGCCGGAGAAGCACAATTTTGATCATCACCAGTCACTGGATTGCCCGGCGGCATTTGTCCTGGTAGCTGAATACCTGGGGCTTTTAGAGACCATGTCCGTCATGCCCTGGTGGCATTTCAAGGACGAGGTTGACCGCTTCGGGCCGG
>CAYYQY010000032.1:0-10320 GCA_964473905.1 uncultured Dehalococcoidales bacterium
TAAAGGAATAACTGAAGAGAAACTGCCAGTTCTGTCTATCGTACACGGTGGTGGGCAGTAGAGGACTCGAACCTCTGACCCCCTGCGTGTAAAGCAGGTGCTCTAACCAACTGAGCTAACCGCCCGGATGGCGTGCTTGGAGGGATTTGAACCCTCGACCTCTGCCTCCGCAGGGCAGCGCTCTATCCGCTGAGCTACAAGCACATATTCTAAAGGATTACCGTGCAGACTATCCGTGGTTCCCGTGCTGCCGGCATATTATTAATATATTGGTGCCGAAGGAGAGATTTGAACTCTCACGCCCGTAAGGACACTACGCCCTGAACGTAGCGCGTCTGCCATTCCGCCACTTCGGCAGTAAAGAGAAACCAAAGAATAAAAATTAGGGTTAGTATATTGTTCTATAAGTGGATTATAAAGGGCTTGTCTTTAGCTGTCAAATTGACTCCATCATAAAATAGGTAATTTACCGCCGGCAGGGATATCGTGACGGGTAAAATAATTTTGCTATCTACCTTACAGGCTCTTACACCAGTATACTTGACACTTTTGAGTTCACTGAGTATTATAAACGAAAACGATTATCAACTGCAAGGCAATATGAGGCTTAAAGAAAAAAAGGTAATAGCCGTGTTGAAGCAGCATGGCTATAAACTAACGCCGCAGCGCAGGTTGGTGGTGCGGGCGATAGCTTCTGCCAGAGGTCATATTACTTCGGCGGCAATATATAAAAAGGTATGCAGGGAGCGCCCGGATATAGGGCTGGTTACTGTTTACCGTACTCTGGAAATACTAACCAGACTCAAGGTTATATGCGAACTTCACGCCGGTGGTAACAGCCGCAGCTATACGGTGAGTGCGACGGGGAAGCATCATCACCTTGTTTGTGCCCGGTGCGGTGACGTGGTTGATTTTCCATGGTTTGTTTTAGAGGATGTGGAGAGAGATTTATACCGGGAGACAGGTTTTAAGATAGACGAAAGTATACTGGAATTTAGCGGCCTTTGCCAGTCATGCCAGGGGAAATAGATACGCTATTATCGGTGTAGCCGGGTATTCCGGGTAAACTCCGGTAGATTATTATTCGGGCCGGGCAAACATGAAGTTAAGACGCATAGCAGTTGAGCTAAAGGAACATGCCCCGTTTACGGCTATTGGCACCGTTTCCGGAATTATTGTCATGGTGGCCATAATGGCGGCCGATGTGCCTTTCAAAATATCATACAATGTTTTTTATGTTCTGCACCCCTTGCACGCGCTACTTAGTGCTCTGGTAACGACTGCCATGTATAAAGAATACGGTAGCCGAAAAATATGGAAAGTAGTGCTGGTTGGCTATTTCGGCGCCGTAATAATAGCTACGATAAGCGATTCGCTGATACCATACGTGGGTGAATTTCTGCTCGGGCTACCCAATAGAGGCCTGCATATAGGTTTTATTGAGGAATGGTGGCTCGTGAATTCTCTGGTTTTGGTTGGTGTGGCTATTGGTTATCTGAGACCGGCGACCAAGTTCCCGCACTTCGGTCACGTCTTATTGAGCACCTGGGCCTCGCTGTTTCACATCACCATGGCCTTGGGTGACATGGTAAGTACGGTTATGCTGGTGATAATCTTTGTCTTTTTGTTTCTTGCCGTCTGGATTCCATGCTGCTTGAGCGACATCGTGTTTCCGCTACTGTTTGCCAGGGCTAGCTTGCCGCATCACCACCGGTAACCTATAATCAATGAAATATGAGGTGACAAAAGTGGGCATTAGAATAACTACCTTAAGTGAGAATACGGCCACCATGAATCGCTGTCTGGCGGAGTGGGGGCTCAGCTTTTTCGTGGAAACGGATGAAGCAAGAATACTGTTTGATACGGGTATGAGCGTTTCGGCAAGCCATAATGCAGATATTTTAGGCATTGACCTGAAGGAGGTTGATAAGATTATCTTGAGCCACGGTCATTTTGACCATACCGGCGGTTTACGCGGCGTTCTATCCCGGATAAAACGACGGGGAGTAGAGATAATTGCCCATCCCGATATCTGGCAGGCCAAATATCATCATCGGGAGAACACGGAAAACATCGAGGACAGGTATATCGGCATTCCGTTTGCCAGAGAGGAGCTGGAGAGTCTGGGTGGTGTTTTCAATCTCGGTACGGAAGCTGAAAAAATCACCGGCGATATGGTAACTACCGGTGAGATTCCCATGATTACTGCATATGAGCATATAGACTCCGATATGTACTTAAAGGTATCGGGTGAATGGCAGCCCGATGCGCTCAGAGACGACAAGGCGATTATTATTAATACGGAGATGGGGTTGGTCGTAATTCTGGGCTGTGCCCATCGCGGTATTATAAATACGCTATATTATGCCCGGCAGCTTACCGGTGTAAACCGGATACACATGGTGATTGGAGGTGCGCACTTGATAAGTGCCTCCGAAGAGCAGCTGTGGTTAACCATTGCGGCTCTCAAGGAGCTTGATGTGGAGCGTCTGGGCTTATGCCACTGCACCGGTCTGGCGGCAACTTCAATACTGGCACAGGAGTTCGGTGACAGGTTCTTTTTCAATAATACGGGTACCAGGATTAGCGTACCATGAGGTGCAGCGGATGAACCTGTCGGTCCAACTGGCTCCCGGTCATCCGTCCGGCTTATTGCTGGCTAACCCGGTGATGACTGCCTCGGGCACCTTTGGCTACGGCACCGAGTATGAGCACCTGTTTGACATGCAAAAGCTGGGGGCCGTGGTGTGCAAGGGGACAACACTTGAACCAAGAGAGGGAAATCCACAGCCGAGGATAGCCGAATCAGCCTGCGGGGTGCTTAACTCCATCGGGCTGGAGAATATTGGTGTTGAGGCGCTTGTAAGCGAGAAAGCGCCGCTGTGGGCGAGTTGGGCGGTTCCCGTTATCGTTAATATTGCCGGCGAGAGTATTGAGGAATATGCCTCGGTAGCGGGTAAGCTGAACGGGATAGCCGGCATCAGCGCTATTGAGGTAAATATAAGCTGCCCCAATGTAAAAGCCGGAGGGGCTGAGTTTGGCATTGACCCTGAGCCGGCATCATGGGTGGTAGCCGCCGTAAAAGCGGCCACCTCACTCCCGGTGCTGGTCAAGTTAACCCCAAACGCCCGGGATATAATCGAAGTAGCGGTGGCGGTGGCTGAAGCCGGGGCTGATGCTATTTGTCTCATCAACACCATTAAGGGTATGGCGATAGATATCCGCCGGCGTCAGCCGGTGCTGGGCAATATCGTCGGCGGGCTGTCAGGGCCTGCCATAAAGCCGGTAGCGTTGTATATGGTCTACGAGGTGGCGGGGGCTGTAGATATACCTGTAAGCGGTTGCGGTGGAATTGCTACGGCGGGCGATGCCATAGAGTTTATCATGGCCGGTGCCAGTGCAGTGCAGATAGGCACGGCTAACCTTACCGACCCCCGTAGTCCCATGGACGTGCTGGAAGGAATAGAAGCGTTCATGCGGAAAGAGAACGTAGCGGATATAGTTGAGCTTATCGGGGTGGCCCGGAAGCGGTCAAGCTAAAGGAAGGGCAAAGGTGGCGGTGTAGCAGAGCACCTGCGACACGCTAACCCGGTAGCTCGTTATAATATTCTTCGATATAGGACTTCACTTCGGCCGCCGGTTTATATATACCAAAGTGTCCTTCACACAGTATGTCAGCCTTGAGCGCTATGAGCTTTTTAAGGGAACGCTTTGCCTCTACCGGGTCAGCGCCCAGGGCGCGCAGGTAAGGCCCGTGAATATCCTGGCCGAAAAGCACCCGCTTATCATCCATATCCACATAAACGGCGATACTGCCCGGCGTATGGCCGGGAATATGGACAAGATTAAGCTCGTACGGCGCAAAGGTCAGGGCTACCGCTGGCTGGTTAATCCTGGTATCAACACGGCAGGGCTGGTAGCGAACGCCGTAGTATTCCGCGCCGGTACCCTCCCCGGTTTCTATGGCGTCAGCATCCAGCTCGTGAGCTACTATCCGGACGTTATATTTTTGCTGAAAATAGTCCAGGGAGCCGATATGGTCAATATGGGCATGGGTAACGATTATCGCCTTCAGCCGAGCGGTGTCAAATCCGAGGCTGGCGATATTATCCTCAAGACGGCTGAAGCTGTCGCCGGCGCTGGAGTCAATAATGACCAGGTCTCCGGCGTCAATCATATAGACACAGCAGTCAGACGGCTGGGACAGGTTGGGCCCGCCTATGGCATATATGTCTTTCCATACCTGAAACGGCTCGCTCATAGCTGGTCGCCTCCTATTGTATCCAGTATTTCCATCTCTCTGGCATGCATCGCCTGCTTTAGCTCCGGCGTATCGTCTCTATAGCCGAGTATGTGGAGTACGCCGTGGATTATCAGTATAGCCAGTTCTTTCCTGATGGAGTGCTGCTGTTCGGCGGCCTGTATTACTGCCTGCGGGTAGGAGACAACTATTTCCCCGAGGTGAGTTATACCGTCGGGCGGGGTTATAAAAGAGGGGTGTTCCTCTCCGCCGCTATCTTCTTCAGGCAGCATGTAAAAGGCGATAACATCGGTAGGTTGGTCACTACCGAGATAGGTTTTATTTAGCTCCCGTATCTTTTCCTGTGTAGTAACCAGCAACCCCAGCTCTACGTTTGGGGGGGCCTGTTGTGCAGTGAGGGCCCGCTCGACTATGCTGCCAAACCAGTCTGTTTCAATATGGGTCTCAAGGCTCTCGTCTATTAAAACATTAATTTCCATTTTAGCTACGCGCTAGTCATCATAGCATAACCTGCCCTGATGCTCAAACCGGTCCTGGCGGCTATGGTGACTATTTGAGTATAGTGGACGGTTGTGCTAATATAAATGCGACTGGATAATAGCGGTATTAGTGCTGTTCGTTGTGGAGGGATCGCATAGTGGTCTAGTGCGGGCGCCTGCTAAGTGCTTACCCTGAGAAATTGGGGTCGTGGGTTCGAATCCCACTCCCTCCGCCATAATTAAGATATAGCCTGTTTTAAAATAGGTGCGCATTAATGTACCCCCTTCGCGGGGTATATGCACTATAACGGTAGAGCGATTTAGCATGCCTCAATATTATATATGGACCGTAGGTTGCCAGATGAACCAGGCCGAGTCAGAGCGGCTGGCCAGCTACATCGAGGTTCTGGGTTATAAGCCGGCTAAAGTTATTGATGAGGCAGATCTCATAGTAGTCAACAGCTGCGTGGTGCGCCAGAGTGCCGAGAACCGGGTCATTAATAAGCTAAACTCCATAAAGCCGCTAAAGAAGCTGCGTCCGGGTGTCAGGCTGGCTGTAACCGGTTGTCTGGTTGATTCCCAGGTGGAGCAGCTGGCAGAGGCCTTTCCCCACGTGGACTATTTTTTTAAGGCTGGAGACCGTCCCGGCTGGCTGGAAAATGACGGGCAGTGGCCCGTGTTACCGGAGCGTCCGGGGCCGTGTGCCTATGTCGTAATAATGCAGGGGTGTGACAACTTCTGCTCTTACTGCATAGTGCCCTACCGGCGTGGCCGGCAGAGGAGCCGTCCTGTCCGGGAAATTGTGGCCGAGGTGAGAGAGCTTATAGGGCGTGGCGTAAAAGAAGTCACTTTACTGGGGCAGAACGTGGACTCGTACGGGTATGATTTACCCGATAAGCCCGATTTGGCCGGTCTACTGAGCGAGCTTAATGATATTGACGGCTTACTCCGCATACGCTTTCTTACCAGTCATCCCAAGGATATGACCAGCAGGCTTATTGATGCTGTGGGCTCTCTGGACAAGGTCTGTGAACAGATAAACGTGCCCTGTCAGGCGGGCAGCAATGATATCCTAACAGCAATGAGGCGCGGCTATTCTGCGGAACGGTACCGCGAGCTTATCGGGGAGATACGTGGTAAGATAGACGGGGTAGCCCTGAGCACTGATGTTATCGTCGGTTTTCCATCGGAGACGGATAGTCAGTTTCAGGAGACGGAAGATTTGCTCGCCGAACTAAAGTTTGATACCGTTCATGTAGCGGCCTATTCGGTAAGGCCGGGAACATTGGCGGCGAGGAAGTTTGACGATAATATTGCGCTTGATGAGAAAAAAAGGCGTCTTGCCCGGGTAGAAACTCTCCAGGAGAATGTCGCCGCTGAAATTAATGCGCAGCTCTTCGGCAAGGAAGTAGAGGTCTTAATCGAAGGCAAGAAGCGGGACAAGTGGTACGGCCGTACCCGGACCGGTAAGCTCGTGTTTTTTAGCGGTAACGGCAACCGCCCCGGGCAACTCGTGAACGCCAGGGTTGACAGGACAACTCCCTGGTCATTACAGGGTAGCATTAAATCTAATGACGGTGAATAAAACGAGGAGAAAAAATTGAATAAAGGGAAAAGGTTATATTTGTGGTTAATTTCAGGCTTTCTCATGGTTATGGTCTTTGCCGCGGGCTGTATCCCGGCAGCGGAAGGCGAGGTTGCCGAAGAGGGAAGCAGCCCCTGGATCATGATAGTATTTCTGGTACTGCTCTTCGTCATGTTCTATTTCCTTATGATTAGACCACAGCGCAAGCGGCAGAAAGAGCAGAAGGAACTCTTATCAGATATAAAAAAGGGTGACAGGGTAGTCACTTCCGGCGGCATTTACGGGCAGATTGAGAGTGTGAGCGAGGAAAGCGTTGTCTTGAAGATAGAGTCCGGGCAGACGATAAGAATAGCCAGAAACAGCATTGCGAATAAGCGGACTACTAATTAGCCGGTTCTGATTACAGCTTAGATACCAATATGCAACTGTCTGATAGACAAATCGATAGCATTATAGACCTGGCTCTAGCCGAGGATTTAGGCCACGGTGATGTTACCACTGAGACGTTAATACCTGACGGTCTTCTGGGGGAGGCTTATATACTGGTTAAGGAGAGCGGTTGTCTGGCTGGCATGGTGATTCTGGGGCGCATTTTGGGTAAGGTTGACCCGTCGCTTAAGGTGGAAGTACTGCTAGCAGACGGTTCAGCTGTCAAACCGGGAGACAGGGTAGCCAGAGTTTCTGGCAGCGTAGCCGGTATTCTCAAGGCCGAGAGGGTAGTCCTCAATTTTTTACAGAGGCTGAGCGGTATTGCGTCACAGACGGCTGAATATGTCGCCCAGACGCAGGGCTTGAAGGCCGTTATCGTAGATACGCGTAAGACTACCCCCGGTCTCAGGCTGCTGGAGAAATACGCCGTTCGTGTGGGTGGTGGGCAGAACCACCGTCTTCATCTGGGTGACGGTATCCTGGTGAAGGATAACCACCTGGCAGCACTGCGTAACCGGGGGATGACATTGAAGGACATCGTTACGGTATGTAAGGATAAGGCGCCGCAGGGTTTAGCCGTTGAGGTGGAGGTGACAACGGTTGAGGAAGCCCTGGCGGCTATTGAGGGTGGGGCGGACATAATCCTGCTGGATAACATGAGCCCCGGGGAAATGGCGAAAATCGTCGAGTTAAACTCGGGCCGCGTCAGGATTGAGGCTTCCGGCGGCATTACGCTGGATAATGTCCGTGAGGTAGCCATGGCCGGCGTGGACATTATATCCATTGGTGCTCTTACTCACTCGCAGAAGTCGCTGGACATCAGCCTTGAGCTTGAGACTGGTACACCGGAGTAGCGGCAGATTTTCCCCTGTATTAACCGGCAGGTGAAAGACCTTACCGCGGGAGTTGGGTCTTTCTAACCTGTGCCTGTATTCTGCCGGTAAGAGACATATTCGGCGTAGTTTTCAATACATCCGGCATTCTGAACGGGGAACGGCAAAGATTCCACGACGGCTTTGGTGATTTCGTGGGCGAATGTTGTTCCTTTCGCGGTCAGGGCTTTCTGCTTGACATAACCTGTAAGTATTAGAAATTGTATGTACATATTTACATAAGATGCTACGCTATAGGTATCATCAAGCTTGAGGTCATAAATCATACGGGCGAATTTCCGCCATTCCTCGCTTGCCTTTGACTTGGTAGCCACAAAACCCTTTTTTTTACCGCTAGGCATATTCCGGATGTATACATCCAGTTCCGGGTTTACCACCTTCCAGCTACCGTATGTGGAAAAGGCAGCCGGTCCGAATCCGATATAGTCGGCTATAAGTTCGTCCCTTGACGAATCATAGATGTCGCTGCCCTGGGCAAATGTCCAGACACCTTTTCTACTATAGCCGCAGGACTGTAACAGTTTACCGGCTTCTTCAATGAGTGCAAACTGTCGGTCCGGTGGGTAGCAGGGCGCAGCCTGTAGCCCTCTGATTATCATAAAGGGGTATATGGTAATCTGATGCGGGAGCATAGCGGCCAACATCTCTATATCGCGCCGGAAGGTCGACTCGTCCTGGTCTGGCAGCCCGACCATCATATCTGTATTCACCCATAGCTCCAGCGACCTGGCCAGTTTAATGAAGCGGCCTATATTATCGTTCGTGGTATTTTTCCTGCCGGTCTTGCCTATTACATCATCCGAGAAACTCTCTATGCCGATGCTTATCTTGGAAAAACCGGTCGTTCTTAGCTCGCGCAGATATTCCTCACTGAGCAGCGATGGCAATAGTTCAATACCCATGTTATCTATACGCACTTTTCGTTTAAGGCAGGCTACTATTCTGCCTGTATCTTCGGTAGTCAGCAGATTGGGGGTACCGCCTCCGAAATAGAGCCATGCCGCTTCCCCCTGTATTTCCGCTCCGTCTATCTCTTTTATAATTGCGTCCATATACTGCTCTTTAAGTTCTGCGGTGAAAAGCTCCTTGTAAAACGGGCAAAAAGAGCATTTTGACAGGCAGAAAGGTACGTGGACATAAATACCAAAATTACCGTTCAGGGTAACTCTGGGTATTTCCGTAAAACGGTAGAGCGTCTTCTCAAAAGACCTCTTCATAAACTTCATGCTAATCTTGTTAATCATGCTCATTAGCTTCGTACTTTTATAACGGGCAAAAATTAAAAAACATATGTTGCACTGTCTTCTATCTGATTCCTATAGCATTATAATGTAATTGCAACCTTATGCAATAAGAACTTAAAAAAATTTACTGGCTGCATTTCCGGCAGTGGCCAAAGATAGCCAGGTGGCTCATATCAGCCACAAATTTGTATTCACGGAAAAGAGTGTCCTTCAGTGCTGTCAGCACCGATTCGTCCATATCAATAACAGCGCCGCATCCCCGGCAAACCAGGTGATGGTGGTGTCCTTTATCGGCGGGGTGGTACCTGACCGCACCTTCACCCAGGTCGGTCTCGGTTACCAGCCCCAGTTTTTTAAGTAGCTCCAGCGTACGGTAGACGGTAGAGATATTTACATAGGGATAACGGGCTGTTACCTGGTTATGGATTTCCTCGGCGCTTATGTGGTTACTACTGTTCTCTATTGCCGCTAAAATCATAAGGCGCTGCGGTGTCAGCCGGTAGCCCTGTTCTCCCAGTCTGCTGGCTATATTCTTCGTCTCGCTCATCAAACTCCACTTAACAATTATAACAGAACTTTATCATGCCAGGGCGATTTCAGGCAAGCAGGTGTCGGTTGAGAGGGGGCTTATCGGCTAAATATCGCGGTCGTTTTTATCCGGCTGAAGTCTTGAGGTAGTTCTGGTACCAGCACAGGAGGCCTAAAGCCCTGATAGCACGGTGCGAGCTGGTGTATACCGGGATACCCGTTTCATGCAGGAAGGCGGTTGCCTCCGGGTCAGGTATAGCGGTGATCACGAGGATTGGCTTATTGTATTCCTTTGACCACATAGCAATCTTCTGGTAGTTATCTTTCTGTTGCTTCTGGTAAGCCCTGGCTTCTTCAAGACTGGTATTAAAGACACTGTTTACCATATTAATACTCAGTACTATAGGAATCTGGAATACTATGGCGTCTATATTGTCGTCCTCCAGCATTACCTGTAGCGAAGAAAAGACGAATGTTCTCTGGGCGGCACTCATACCGGCCGTATCTACCGGGTTGCCGTGTGACCAGCGCGGTGGCAGGTATTCATTCAGTTTCTCAATAGTATGTGGTGAAAGCGTGGCTACTTTGAGTCCCTCTGTCTCGCAGGCTTCAGCCGCCATTACCCCCAGACCACCACCGATAGTAAGTATGCCCACCCTGTTACTCCGGGGCAGGGGCTGATTAATCAGTATCCTGACTACGTCACGCAGCTCCTCGTCATCATCAACTCTTATTATTCCTGCCTGTTTGAAGGCGGCCGAGTAGACTACGTCTGAACCGGTTAAAGCCCCGGTATGAGACTTGGCGGCTCTGGCAGCTCCCTCCGTGGCTCCTGATTTTATTATTATCATGGGCTTTTTGGCGGTAATCTGTTTGGCGGCCCGTAAAAAGCGCCTGCCCT
>CAYYQY010000032.1:10330-20375 GCA_964473905.1 uncultured Dehalococcoidales bacterium
TCGCAGCCCTTCAATATACGCGGTGATGATTTTGGTGCTGTCATCCTCTGCCAGATATTCCAGGTAGTCTTCCATGTGCAGGTCGGCCTCGTTGCCGGTGCTGATAAACTTACTGAAGCCAATCCCTGAAGCTATACCGGGCCGGATTATCTGCTCACCGCAGTAACCGCTTTGAGATACGACGGCTACGGGTCCGGGGAGAAGAGATTTTAGCCAGGCAAGGCTGGAGACTCTTGATAGGCTGTCGGTATGCCCCATGCTGTTGGGTCCTATGAAACGTAACCGTCCCTGCCGGGCAATACTTTTTATTTCATTTTCTAACTCGCTGCCATGATTCCCTATTTCGCCAAATCCGGCGGAAATAATAACGGCGGAGTCTATTTTTTTAGCCACACATTGCCGCAGTACGTCGGGTACCTGCGCGGCTGATACGGCTATGATGGCCAGGTCAACGGGGTCCGGTATTTTCAGGATGCTACTATAGGCGGGCAGACCCAGCACCTCCGATGCGGAGTTGTTCACCGGGTAAATTGTACGCTTGGTTGAGTCAATAAGGTTAGAAATAATACCAAGTCCCCAGGAACCAGGTGAGTTGGATGCTCCGATAACTGCTACAGATTGGGGGTAAAAAAAATGATCCCAGTTAGTATGCGTATTATTGTCAGTATTAATCAAAATATTTGTGGATCCGTTCAAACCTTTAATTTGATTGTAGCACATGGCCAGCTTTAAGGCAAGTTCGACAGGCTCGTTTTTAGCTTCGGCCAGTTGGTTTACCGTCTACTTTAAAACTGATGCCAGCCTCGGTTCCGGGTGTGGGCAGGTTGAAGAGTCAGCTGAAAGATGCTATGCTTTGGGTCGTATGGAGAGCAGAATGGCTGCTCTTTTCTATAAGGTCACCGGCAAATTTAGCGCTCCGTTTAACTGGTATCAGCTTAGCTATGCCGGTATAAACTGTAATCCTCGTGGAGGAAAAGGTGAATTTCGCCTTTACTGCTGAAGAAGAAGCCCTGTGCCGTGAGCTGGAGGCATTCTGGGAGACAGAGATACCCGCTGATTTGAGATGGGTACTTATGTTCTTGCCCACGGACACTTCGGACCGGAGAATACAGATCCTGTGGCGGGAAACAGCCCTCAAGCTGGGCCAGCGGGGATGGTTTTCCATCACCTGGCCTCGGCAGTGGGGAGGCCAGGAAGCCTCACATGTGGTTGAATTCATGCTGATTGAGGAAATGATGTATCACGGCGGGCTGGGTTTTGATCTCCAGGGTATCTCCCTGGTAGCGCCGCTCCTTTTGCATTTTGGTAACGATGAGCAGAGAAGCCGGTTTTTACCGCCCATAGCTCGCGGCGAAGTGAATTGGAGCCAGTGCTTCAGTGAGCCCGACTCCGGCTCGGACCTGGCATCGCTTAAGTCCGGTGCTGTGCCTGACGGCACCAGTTTTATAATTAACGGACAGAAGGTGTGGAGTAGCCGTGCCCACCTGGCCGACTGGTTGCATGTCCTTGCCCGCACCAGCCGTGATAGCAAACACGGGGGTATCAGCTACTTTCTGGTGGATGCTCACAGTCCCGGTATCACCATTAACCCGTTAAGCGGCATATACGGCGGCGAGAGCATGTGTGAAGTGTTCTTTGATAACGTGAGGGTGCCCGCAGCCAATCTGGTTGGCCGGATAAACGAGGGCTGGTCTATGGTGCTCGCTATACTGGAAGTGGAGCGGGCTTTATACATGGAGCAGATTGGCACGGCACGTCATGCACTGGAAATACTGGTAGCCTACGCGAACGAGCAGGGTTTGTCCCGCGATACCATATTACGGCACAGCCTCGCCGAGATGGCTATTGAAATAGAGGTAGCCCGGCTGCTGAACTACCAGACGGCTCGGCTGCTTGACCGGGGATTACCGGCTGCGGCCGAGGGTTCCATGTGCAAGATTGTCTCTACCGAGTGGGCACAGCGCTGGGCAAATAGAGCCATGGCTGTACTGGGGCAATACAGCCAGCTATCCGAAGATTCGGAACTGGCCCAGCTCGCCGGGAAAATTCAGCACTGGTATATCCGTTCCTTTGGTTTTACCATTGCCTCGGGGACTTCTGAGATCGAACGTAGCGTCCTCGCCAGACAGGGGCTGGGGCTGCCCGGTAGTCAAACGGACCAGGAGAGATAACTTGGATTTCACTTTGTCTATAGAGCAGGAGATGTTAAAGAGTACCGTGCACGGTTTTCTGGCGGAGAGATGCCCCAAAACGCTGGTTAGCGAGTGGCAGGCAAGCGAACCGGGCTACTCGCTAGAGCTATGGTCGGAAATGGCCGGGCTGGGCTGGATGGGGCTCGTCATTCCTGAGGAGTACGGTGGTGCCGGCATGACCTTTCTTGAGCTGGCGGTAATGCTGGAGGAAATGGGGCGGGCTTGTCTCCCCGGCCCATTTTTGTCTACGGTAGTCCTAGGTGGGTTACCCGTAATGCATTTTGGCAGTGTAGAGCAGAAGCGAAGCTATCTGCCTGCCATAGCGAGAGGCGAGCTAATTCTGACTCTGGCTTTAGCTGAAACGGGTAATGGCTATGACACCGGTTCTATAAATACCGTGGCTGTAGCTGAAGACGATGGTTATACGGTCAGCGGTAGCAAGCTATTTGTCACTGATGCTCACATTGCGGACAGGATGCTTGTCTTGGCCCGGATAGAAAAAGGGGCTTACGCGTACAGCAATACTATTTTTATTGTTGACGCTAAGAGCCGTGGTATCAGCATAAAGATGCTCAAGACTCTATCGGGTGATAAGATGGCCCGGGTAGAGTTTGACCGGGTAAGAGTGACCGGAGGTGATATCCTGGGCGAGATAGGCCAGGGCTCAAGCTACGCCGACGCTATCATGGAGTGGGCGGCGGTGGCCAGGTGCTGCGAGTTGCTCGGCGGCGCCCGGCAGGTGCTGGAGATGACACTGGACTACGCGAAAACGAGGGTGCAGTTCAACCGTCCTATAGGTAGCTTTCAAGCGGTACAGCACCACCTGGCCGATATGGCTATTGATGTGGAGACCTCACGGGTGGCCACTTACCGGGCGGCCTGGATGTTATGCGAGGGTATACCGTGCCGCAAGGAAATGGCTATGGCCAAAGCATGGACGACTCAAGCCTACCAGAGAATAATAGGTTTAAGCCACCAGGTCCACGGAGCCATTGCTTTCACCACTGACCACGACCTGCACTTCTATACCCGCCGTGCCAGGGCGGGTGAGGTAAATTTCGGCGATACGACTTTTCAGCAGGAAAAGGTTGCCAGAGAGATAGGACTAAAATAGCCGGGATACCTGTTATACAGTGTATACGGTATCCCGGCTGATTATCAGGCAGTATGGCCTGGTGTGTGGCTAGTATTTCTCCTGCTTCTTTCTCTCTTCGGCTCTTAGCTCGCGCCTAAGAACTTTACCTACCTTGGACTTGGGCAGCATATCCCTGAACTCTATCCACTGCGGTACCTTGTAGACAGCGAGCCGCTCGCGGCACCATGTCATCAGGTCGTAACTGCTAACTCCTCTCACATCCTCCCTAAGCACAACAAAAGCCTTGATTCTTTCCCCAACCTTGGAGTCAGGTACACCAACAGCAGACGCACCTACCACGGCAGGGTGTTCTTGTAATACTCTTTCTATCTCTGAAGCTGCCACTCGGTAACCCTTGTGCTTTATCATGTCAGCGCTTCTGTCCAGGAAGTAGAGCCAGCCATCTTTGTCCAGTCGCATCACATCCCTGGTACGGTACCATGTCTGCCCGTCTATCTCAACAAAGCACTCTGCTGTTTCATCAGGTTTGTTCCAGTAGCTTTTAACCATGTGCTCCGAAGATACCAGAATCTCCCCGGGTTCACCGGCGGGTACCGGCTCCAGTGTGTCCGAATCCACAAACATCACTTTCTTACCGGGTACAATTTTACCCGCTGTGCCGATAGGGACGTCTTCTACCGGTGGATCCATGGCTACACCACCGCAGGTCTCGGTAATTCCGTATGCCTCATATAAGCGCTGCTTGAAAGTCCTGTTCCACCTCTCTACAGTTTCCTGGGGTAAAACGTCACCGCCGGTAAAGATGTATTTCAGCGAGCTTAAATCGTAGTACTGCACCCGGTCATGATCCAGTATCATTCGAAAGAGAGCTGGCACACCGAAAAAGTTGGTTACTTTGTATCTCTGGATCAGGTCAAAATAAGCGTCCAGATTAACCCTGGGGGTTAATATAAGCATCTCTCCAACAAGGCACAGACAGATCAGGGCATTGGTGATACCAAGATTATGGTATAGCGGGCCACCCTGTAAAATCACACCTTTACCCAGTGGAATTATCGGCTCGCTGATTAACCGGTGTATCGGTGCGTTTTCCAGAAATGAGAAATTGGTATAGGGCACTCCTTTGGGTAATCCGGCGGTGCCCCCCGTATAGAGCATTGCGGCAATGTCTTCACCTTTACTGGCATTTGGTGGTGTTTCCGAAGGTGAGGGAGCGTTATGCAGCAACTTGCTGAAAGAGTAAACGTTTTCGCTCAGGGCATAGTTGCCTTCGGCAACTCTATCAAAAGCTTTACCCAGAACCCTTCGCCACCAGGGAAGCATTTCTACCATGGTGGTAACGACTACTCTTTTCAATCTGCTCTCAGCGAGCACCTGGGTGGCATAGCCGAAGTTGGTATCCATGCAAATAAGGGTATCGGCCTCGCTGTCATTGGTCATGTAGCTCAGGTCAATTGGGGTGTAAATCGGGGCTATAGCTACAGAAGTAGCTCCCAGACGCTGCAGGGCCAAAAAAGCAATAACCCATTGCGGGATATTGGGCAGGTAAAGTATGGCTTTGTCTCCCTTTCTTACCCCTATCTTGTAAAGGGAAGCAGCGAATTTTTCTACTGTTTTCTTGAGTTCAGTATAAGTCCACTTAACCCCAAGATAAAGCAGAGCTGGCTTGTCGGCATTTAGCCGCGCGGTATTTTCAAAACATCCCCAAATGGAATCAGATGTTATTATTTCATCCATTTTATCCACCTATACTCCAAAATATGCGGAAATTACCTCCGGGTTATCCATAAGTTCCTGTCTGCTACCCGCCATGACGAAGGTTCCGTTTTCTATCACGTAACCCCGGTCGATAACTGGCAGCAGGGGCCTCGCGAATTGCTCAGACACCAGTATGGTAATACCGCGCTGCTCACGAATGACCTTGATGGCTTTCATGAGGTCAACTTGTATAGCCGGGGCCAGGCCGAGTAGCGGTTCATCAAGAAGTAGCAGCCGCGGCCCGGCTACCAGGGCCATACCGATGATTAACATTTGCTGTTCACCACCGCTTAAAAGACCGGCTCTTCTACCCTTTAGCTTTTGCAAGGGCGTGAAGATATCAAAGACAAAGCTGATAGTCTGCTTCACTTCCGAACCTTTACGTGTGTATCCGGCTATTTTCATGTTCTCCACTACGGTGCTGTCCGGGAAAATTGGGTGTCGCTCACGGGCCAGTACAATACCTTTTCTTACTCTCTCGCTGGGTTTACTGTCAATGATGTTTTCCCCTTCGTACACTACCTCGCCAAGCACGGTGATTCTCTCACCGCCACGCCTGTCTTCCTTGGTCCTCATATCTATAATAAGACCGGAGATGGTGTTCATCAGGGTAGTTTTCCCGGCGCTGTTGGAACCCAGAATGCCTACGATTTCTCCCTCTTTGACCTCAATACTGATGTCATTTAGAGCCAGAGCGTTTTCAAAAAATACCATTAGATTCTTTACTTCTAACACTTCTACTCCGCCTCGCTTCCCAAGTATGCTTTCTTCACGGCATCGTTTTCCATGACTTCCGTCGGTGATCCGTCTGCAATCTTGCTACCGAAATTAAGCACGATTATCCGGTTGGCGACCCGGAAAAGCTCTCTTAGCCGATGCTCGATTACTATCATGGTAATACCATCTTCCTGCAGTCTCTCAATAATTGGCATGGTGCTGGCAACTTCAGACATACTCATTCCGGAGAAAAGCTCATCAAGGATGATGACATCCGGCCGTAAGGCGATAGCTCGGGCAAGCTCCATACGCTTCAGGTAACCATGTGGCAGGTTGCCGGCTGCCTTATACGGTACCGAGGAATCGCGCTCAAAGCCTACATCTTCCAGCAGGTCAATGGCTACGTGGTCTCTCTCACCATACTTGCCTCCGGTGAGTTTTTTAACCCGCGGAGAATACAAAGGTATGATGAGATTTTTATAAGCAGGCATACGGTAAAATGGTTTTACCATCTGGAAAGTACGGGCGATACCGAGGTTAGCTATGGTGTACGGCATTTTGCCGGTGATATTCTTACCGCGGTAGGTAACCTTGCCCGAATTGGGCTTAACGAAGCCGGTGACAAGGTTTACCAGTGTCGTTTTGCCTGAGCCATTGGGGCCTATTATCCCCATGAAATCGCCTTTATTAAGTTCAAAGCTAACACCGTCGACGGCGATAACACCGCCATAGTGTTTGCTTATGTTTTCAACTTTCAAAAAAGAATCCCCGCTCATTTCTTCTTCACCTCTACTTCTACCCATCTGTCAAACTGATGGTATTTCCTCTCCAAGTAGTGGAAGATACCTTCCGGAAGGGCGACAATAAATATGACCATAACCAGGGAGTAGAATACCACTCTCAACCCTGTAAATGCGCGCAGGGCTTCAGACAGCGGCACCAGGATAAAAGCACCAATTACGGCTCCGGCGAAGCTGCCGGGCCCACCGACCACTACGCTGGCTACCGGTAAAATGGAGTAATCAAGGGCGAAAGCGGCCATGCCCACCTGCATATTGTAATGAGTCATGAAAGCGCCGGTAAAGGCAGCGGCTGCGGTGCCGATAAAGAGTGCCTGTGCCTTATACCAGTAGATGTTGATTCCCCCACTCATAACTGTACGGTCATTTTCTCCGATTCCCTTTAGAACCAGTCCGTAATCTGTATTTATTAGCCTGCGGAATACAAAAAGCAGTATGATTGTAGTGAACAAAACCAGGTATATTTCAACCCAGAGGTTGGGTAGGGGGCTTAAAGCACTCATGCCTACCGTGCCACCAAGGATTCCCGTAGCTTCAATAACCCGGCCGAACATCATAGACAGTGCCAGAGTTATCATGGCGAAGTAGATACCTCGCAGTCTGAGCACCGGCGACAGTAGAAGAGTGGATAGAAGGCCGCCGCAAATGGTGGCGATAGGGATGGTTAAGACAGGGGGCAAACCGAAATAGCGATTAAAGGTAGCGGCCAGGTAAGCCCCCAAGCCGAAAAATAGCGCCTGTCCCAATGATATCATCCCCGCGGCGTGCATTACTTCCCAGCTCAGACCCAGAATGGCGATGGTACATGCCATGATCATGACCTTGGTCCAGTAAATGTTGAGGACTAGCGGTAGTATTATCAAAATCAGGATGGGTAGCACTCTGGGTAATACCAGGTAGGTTAGCTCTCGATAGGAAGAGAGAGCGAATATATCATCAGACCTGACCTTTATGCCGCGGTCTATTCTTTCTCTGCGAAGACCGGTTCGATCGCCTGCCGCCATTTTATACTCTCTCCTCCAGTTCCTTAAACTTACCAAACAGACCGGATGGTTTTATCACCAAAACCGCAACTATTGCTATCAGGTTGACCAGCATTATCCAGTGGGTGCCGATTAAATGGGCTGCTGCCGTCTGGCAGTAACCGAGGAGTAAGGCAGCTACAATGATACCCAGCGTACTCTCCAGTCCACCGACTATACCTACGGCAAAGGCGGTGATAAGTATATCGTAGCCTCTATCTACCGTTATGACGCCCAGTGGTAGAATTGTTATGGCGGCTACAGCAGCCAGTGCCGAGCCGAAAGCAACGCTTAGCATTGCTGTCCGGTCAGACTCGATACCGAAGGCAAGCGCGGTACGCTCGTTCTGGGCTATACCTCTGAAGGCCAGGCCAATCTTGGTATGTCGGGTGAAAAACCAGAGTGCAACTACCAGCACCACACCGATAACGATGACAAAAAGGCGCTGGTAATCGACGGCTATACCGAATATCTCGAAACTGCCTTTCATAAAGACAGGGAGCTTGTATTTATAGGTAACCAGACCGGCGTAGCGCAGGAGCTCCAGAATGGCAATTCCCAGGCCAAACGTGGCGATAACCTCGGACAGCATAAGTCCTCTAACCCGTTGCAGTACCAGCCGGTAGATGAGTGCGCCGAGAACTCCGCATATGACTATGGCCAGGATAGCTGACAGAGCGTATGGAAGGCCTGCGTTGGCTAATAGTTCCCACGCCAGGTAGCCAGCGAGAATGAACATGCCTCCGTGAGCCAAATTGGCTACGCCGCTAATACCAAAGGTAAGACTGAATCCAATCGCGATTAGAGCTAAAGTCGCGCTGTTAATCAAGCCATAAACCAGTACCGCTTCCATCTCACAAACATCCCTTCATGGGGGAGCCTGCCATCGGCAGAGCTCCCCCGTTTACCTTTCTAAACTTATTGCATCCAGGGAGGTAGTATTATCTCTGCTTCAGCGACAGAGAATGGGAAAACAACCTTTCGTTCGCCCGGTTGTTGCCACTGAATGAATGGACCTACTGCTGTCTCGGCAGGATCGGTTCCGTAAGGAATCTGATGGTTCTCATCAAATTTGATGTGTCCAATAACTCCATCCTTATCGGTTGCCTCGAGTGCCGTAACAATAGCATCCGGGTCGAGACTGCCGGCACGTTCAATAGCTTCTTTTACCAGATAGACCGAGTCATAGCTGGGTGAATGTCCGGCTACTCCCGTGGGCTCGTGGCCCCATCTATCGTTATATTTCTGCCAGAATGTTACCGACTGCGGTATGGCTGGTATAGGCACAACGCCGGCTTCACATATATGAAGTATTACTCCCTCTACCTTAGCATCGTAGGCGTCCCAGGTCCCTACCTCGACAAGGGGACCCACCACGCCGATCGGGAGGGCGGGAATTTCCATGGTAGCCCACTGGTCAACCAACTGGGCAACCTCGGGCATATCAAACATAATTGCCATTACCTGAGCTCCGGAATCCTTTACCTTGAGCAGAGGTATGGAGAAATCGGTGGCGCCCAATGGGATGGATTCAGTACCTACTATTTCCCAACCGGCTTCCTCAAGCCCTGCGTTTATCAGGGCAACGGTGCCTCGTGCCCAGAGCACGTCCTGATGAATGCCGAAAAACTTATTGAAACCATATTGTTCACCAATAGCTTTGATTAGCTCAACATGGTAATTGGCCATATAGAGTGCGGTGGTAGTAATTCGGAAACAGTATTTATATTTTTCGTAGTCCTCGGCAATCTTTGCCTGAAAGGCAGGTGTCTTGGCCAGCGTGCCTATCTGGGGTACCTTGTATTTAGCGTTCAGGTCCATGGCGGCGAGCATAACCTCGGAACGGTTGGGAGCGCCGACAATAGCGACGGGCTTATCTTCAAGTATCAGCTTCTCAATAGCCAGCATGGAATCAGCTGTGGGCACACCCGGTGCCGAGTCTCTGGTGTCTATTGATACCAGTTTGAAGGGGCGCATTTCGCCAGCCACGTTAACGCCGCCGGCGGCGTTTATCTCTTCCACGGCCATTGTGCAAGCTTCAAGCGCGCCGATGCCGAACCAGTAGCCCAGAGAGGTCGGCAGGCCGATAACCACCGGTTCAACGCCGTCTTCCGGTTCGCTGGGGCCACAGGCACTCATAAGCGGCATTGCCAGCAAAGATAGTGCCAGAAATCCTATTCCCAATAACTTGATTAGCTCTTTCTTCTTCAATTGTCACCTCCTTATTTCTTAGGTCCGTCCATCCGGGGCGGTATCAGGTGTCCATTATGTTCACCTCCTTACACCCTGAAAGCCTTAAATCTCACAAAACCTATATATCCAAATGACATACTTGAAAAAAATTGAAATATAACTATTTATACGTGATTTTAACCATCAGGATTCAAATTGTCAATGCCCTATAACGGTATAGTCCCAGGTAGTGGTGTAAAAAGGGGTTGAAAAGGATGGTCATCGTGT